>JAWXBD010000281.1:0-3007 GCA_034439815.1 Phycisphaerae bacterium | reverse complement strand
TGCGTTATCGGTGTATGCTCTTTCGGGGGAGGAGAACAAATGAACCGATCGAAACACGCAATAGGCGGCCGTGCACTCGCGCAATACGCAGCGATCGCGATGACCACTGCGGCTATGCTGTCTGCAGCGCCTTGCGCGCATGCCGCCGATGCAACGTTTCCGACGCGGCCGGTCAGGCTCATCGTGCCTTATGCACCCGGCGGCGCGGTCGATACCGTGGGTCGCCTCATCGCGCGGGATCTCTCGCCGCGACTCGGACAACAGTTCGTCGTGGACAACCGCGCGGGCGGCGGCGGCATCGTCGGTATGGACATCGCGGCACACGCGGCAGCCGATGGCTATACGCTGCTCGTCGGCAGCGTCGGCCTGGCTTCATTGTCCGGGCTTTATCGCAAGCTTCCGTTCGACGCGGTCAGGGACTTCGTTCCGGTCAGCATTGCGATCACCGGCACCTATCTGCTCGGCGTGTCTCCATCTGTTCCGGCGACCTCGATCAAGGAGCTGATCGCGCTGGCAAAGCAGAGCCCTGGCAAATTCAACTTTGGCTCTTCAGGCGCGGGTTCCACCATTCACCTCGCCGGAGAGATGCTCAAGAGCATGGCGCGCATCGACATCGTGCACGTCGCCTACAAGAGCGCGGGACTCGCGATGACCGACGTCATTGCAGGCAACATCCAGATGATGTTCGCGCCGGTCATCGTCATGCAGCCGATGGCGAAGGCGGGCAAGATCAAAGCACTCGGCGTCACCTCGGGCAAGCGCTCGGCACTCGCCCCCGAGATCCCGACGATCGCCGAAGCCGCTCTGCCCGGCTTCGAAGTCAGCGGCTGGTACGGCCTGCTCGCCCCGGCAGCAACGCCTCGCGCAATCGTGAACCGTCTCAACGCCGAGCTGAAAAATGTCCTGGAAGCCGAAACGATGAAAGAGCGGCTGAAAAGCCAGGGGCTCGAAGTCATTAGTCTGTCGCCTGAGCAGAGCGCACGATTCCTGAAGGACGACATCACCCGCTGGTCGCGCGTAATTCGCGATGCCGGAATCAAACCCGAATAGAGACCCGCATGAAGGAGTCTCAGCAGCAAACGCAGGTGACGCACGCGCTTTGCTCACACCTTTCGAGCTTCGCATTCGATGCTCTGCCAGAGAACGTGGTACACGCCGCGCGAAGAGGCGTGCTCGATTGGATCGGCTGTGCGCTCGCGGGCGCACGCCACCCTACGTTGGACAAGCTCAACACCGTTCTGTCGCAGACCACGGGCAAGCCCGTTGCGACTGTGTTCGGGCGCAACACCAGACTCGGACTGCTTGATGCGCCGCTCGCCAACGGTCAGGCGGGGCACGTGCTCGATTACGACGACACGCACACTGGCGGCACGCTGTTGCATACGAGCTCACCCACGCTCGCCGCACTTTTTGCGCTCACAGACCGCGGTGGGGCCAGCGGCCGGGATTTCATCTCAGCCTATGTCGCGGGTTTCGAAGCGGGTGTGCGCACCGGACAGGCTGCACCGAAACATCACGACGGCGGATGGCATCTCACCGGAACGCTGGGCACTCTCGCGGCCGGCGCGGCCTCAGGCCGGCTGCTCGGGCTCGACGCGATGCAGATGACGTATACGCTGGGCATTGCGGCAACGCAGTCCGCAGGCATGCAGCAGAATCGCGGCACAATGTGCAAATCGTTTCATGCGGGCAAGGCCGCATCAAGCGGCGTGCTCGCAGCATTGCTCGCACAGCAGGGTTTCGACAGCTCGCAGGAGATCCTCGATGGGAAGAAAGGGTTTTGCCACATCTACAGCACGGTCGCGGAACCTGAACGCGTCACCGCGGATCTCGGCGAACGCTGGGAGATCGCGAACAACGGCCACAAACCTTATGCGTGCGGCGTGGTGTTGCATCCGCCGATCGACGCGATGATCGACCTCGGCACGCGCGTCGGCGCCCCACCTGACGCGGTCGACGTGGTTGAGCTACGCGTGCACCCGCTCGTCGCGAGCATCACCGGTGTCGTAGAACCGCAGACGGGCCTGCAATCGAAGTTCAGCATCTCGCACTCCGCTGCAGTCGCGTACATCGACTGCGACGCCGGTATCGCACAATACAGCGACGCCAAGGCGCTCGACTCGAACATCGGTGCGTTGAGACGAAAAGTGAAAGTCACGACTGACGAATCGTTGCGCAAGGACGAGGCTTACGCGAGCGTCATCGCACAAGGCCGGCGCTTCGAGGCGTCCGTGGCACACGCCACCGGAACCGTCGACAATCCGATGAGCGACGACGCGATACAACGCAAGTTTCTCGCGAATGCTGAGCCCATCATCGGCGCGGGCAGCGCGGCGCAAGTCGCGGAGCTCGTCTGGCGGCTGGAGGCGCTCTCCGACGTGCGCGCTCTCACGCGCCTGCTCACCTGAACAACATGGACCCTACAATGCTCGTCGATGGTGTGTTTGATGCCGATGCCCCGGAGGCATCACCTTTTACCCGGCCAGCGCACTGGATGCGCCCGCGATTGGGAAGTTACAAGCCGCCGTGCGCTGGCGAATGCTCCGAGCGGTCGGGCGGCGTGGCCTGCTGACGCCAGAAGACGCGCAAGCCATGGCCGCCCAGGAACACGGCGGCGGTTTCCCGGTCGATGCCGCGGTGCGCATCGAGGCCCACGAGCGCGACGGACTGGAACGTCTTCAGCCGAAACGCGATTCCGGCGATTTGAAATCGCGGAAAGCGCAGGTGCTGTATCGTCGCCCATTTTAGGGCAGACGAGACGCTATCATGAACAATGGCAGGACCGTCTTTGCGCAGTTGCTGGAATTTGCTCCCTTCAGTCACTTCGAGCACTTGGTCGACGTGTGGGAGGCGAAGTCCTAATTCGCGAATTTTGCGCAGGCGGTTCGCGCGGTGCAGTCTTGCATTGAATGCCGGCCGTGGTAACGTGCCGTCGTTTTTCCAATGGGAGATCAGTCGAATTGGCGATTATTAACCCCAGCCCACCCTACCCCACTCTGGCTATTCA
>JAWXBD010000280.1:0-19742 GCA_034439815.1 Phycisphaerae bacterium | reverse complement strand
TGCCGCCGACGAGCACCGGGCGACCGCGCAGCGCCGGGTCATCGAGCTGCTCGACCGACGCATAGAACGCGTCCATGTCGACGTGGAGAATCGTGCGCGGCCACGGCATGGAGGGCATGGTACTCAGCGTGCCGGCCGCGCCGCAGTGGCGATTGCTTCGAACTGCTGTTTGATCGTCGGACCGCCCAGTTCTGGATCGGCCGCGCGGAGGCGATTGATGCGCGCAAGGAGTGCTTCGCGATCGACGCTTCCTTCGACACTGGACGCCACGCGCAGCTGACCAAGTTCGGCCTGCCACCACGCGGGTGATCCCTGTGGTTCTGAAGCGCTCAGCGCGCGGTAGTGCTGCATGGCCTCGCTCCGCTGGGCTTCGCTGCCCGCGCTGAACAGCGCCTCGGCGAGGAGCAGGCGCAGGTCCGGCGTCGATTGTGCTGAACCGTCCAGGGCGCGAAGCAGTGCGAGCGCCGCGTTGCTGCAGCGGGCCAAGATCATGGTTTGCGCAAGATCGATGGCGTCCGCCGTTGTGGCGCGCCCTGCGGCCATATGCACCAAAAGTGGCGCGATCCGCGCGAGGAGATCATCGGCGGCCTCGGCGTCGCCGGCCTCGCGAAGCGTACGACAGCGCGGGACGAGCCATGGGCGCAGCGCATTCCAGCACTCCTCTGGTTGCTGCCGGATCAATGCATCCTCATCGGGACCGAGGCTGACTGGCCCGCCGCGGTCGGCGCGGATCTGCAGCAGCAACGCCAGCCCGCGCGCCCGCGTCCGCACGCCGGCCGTCGGCGTGACGATCACGGACCGTGCCATCACATCGGCGCGCTCAAACTCGCCCGCGCGCCGATGGCGTTCGGCGAGCAGCAGATCCCGTCGCGCGACGAGTGGGGGCGCGAGCTGGCGCTGCCCAAAGGCCGCAAGAGCGGCGTCGAGTTGCGCCTCGAAGCTGCCGCCGCCAGCGCCGCGCCGGACAGCGGCTTCCGCTTTCATGAGATCCGCCTCGCCGCGTTCCGGCGCGCCGGCGGGGATCGTCGCCAGGTGTTTCAGTGCCTCGTCGGGTGCGCCACGCTCATTCTCGATCATCGCGGCACGCAGCGACCAGCGGTGGCGCTCCGGGTGGCGCGGAAACCGGTCGAACGCCAACGCGAGAATGGTCCGGAACGCATTCGTCTGCTCGCTGTCGATCGACGTCAGGCGCGCACGCTCTTCGCGAATGGAGAGCGCGACGTCGATGCCGTCCGCGGCAAGTGGATCAGCAGCATCTTCACGAGCGAGTGTTTCAAACTGCACGGCAGCCTCATCGTACTTTTGCAGGAGAGCCAGCGCGCGGCCAAGTTCGTACATCACCATCGGGCGAGCAGGGTCGTCCTCGCGTCGAACGGCAAGCTGGGAAAGTCGGGCCGCTACGCGTTCGGCATCGGACGCCGGAGCGTTGGATGCGAGCACCGCGACGACCAGTCCGGATTCCGATTGAGAGCCGGGCGCGACTGTGCTGCTGATCCGTTCGATAAACGCGGGGCGCAGCGCCACGCGATCCAGCGGCACGATCGACGCGTGAAGCTCGATCCATGGTCCGGGATCGATCGGCCCGCCCTGAGGCTGCGCGCAGCACGCGACGGTATCCGCCGCGAGCAGACGCACGAGGGATGGCGCATCACGCAGCCCCTCCGCCCACGTACGCGCGGCTCGCGCGGTGTCGTCCCCTCGCGGTCGTGCCACCATGAACTCAAGCGCCTCCGCTGCAGTTCGAACCAGCGGCGGCGCGCCCAAGTTTGATCGGATTATGCCGATCGTGGCACTTGCGTCGACACCGATGCGGAGCTGTCGACGTGCGATCGCCAGCTGCACGTACGGACGTACCGCCGGCGCGAGTAACTCGACCGCAGCGCGCAGTTGCTCCAGTTCCGCCGCATCGCACTGTTCGCGTGGAACAAGGAGCGCGTCGCACCGAAGCTCGCAGATTACTGTGAGCAGTGCGAGGCGCGAGGACTGGGCGCGGGCGAGCGCCACGGTCGCCTCGTCATCGCCGACGATCGGCCGCCGGCCGCGCTCGAGCAGATCCTGGAACTCGGTGCATCGCGCAGCGGTGTCTTCGCCCGGTTCAGTCGGGTTGAAGCAGCGCACGATCCTGAAACAATCGTCGGGCCCGAGCGGCGTGCGGTCGACGGTCAGTGCCTGGAGGAGTTCGAGCGCTACGACAGGCGCGTGCGCGGCGTTGGCGGCTTCATTGAGTCGGGCACGCAGCTGCGCGATGTCAGCGGGCGGCGGATCGGCTGCGCGGGCTCCACCGCACAGCAGGGCGCACAAAATCAGCGCTCCACTGGCGTTCATGGCTCGACCTCGGACAGCTCGGGTCCGGTCTGGACCGGCGGCAGAAAGTTGACACGTTCGAATCCGGCGCGCACGACGGCATTGAAGACATCGACCGCGTGCTCCCAGCGCGAGTTGGAAGATGGCGCGACGAGGACGGGATGGCGCCGGGTCAGCGTGCCATCCGGATGGTCGGAGCTGAGCACAGCGCTCCGCAGCAGCGCTTCGAGGTCCGCGGCGGTGGAAGGCTGCAGTGCTGCGCCGCTGACTGGGCCTTCCACACTGATGATGTACGTGTCACGCTCCGCGCCCTGCGAGCTCACGCGAATGGTCAACGGCGCCTCTTCGAGCGTGAGTGACATGCCCGTGCGCACGCGAGGGTGTTCGCGCTCCGGGAGATCGAGGCGATACATCTCTTCGCCTTGCGCCAGGCTGGCGCCGAGCAGAAAGTAGATGAGCAGCTGGAAGACGACGTCGATCATCGGCGTGAGATTGAGTCCGAATCCCTGGCCGATAGAATTTCGCGGCGCCCCCGACAGTCGAGCATGACGCGCCGACCTCATTGCAGCGGATCCCGAATGACAACGAGCTGCACGCGCGGAGGAATCGGCGCGTTGAGCGCCGCGCTTGCGTCGGCCGCGCCGAGGGTGATCGCGCGCAGAGCCGGAGCGACGCGCTCGTACTGCACAGCACGATCGGCGCGCAGATTCACGAGCATCGTCGGCGTGGCGCGATAGAGCGCAGCGAGCCGTTCGCGCAGCAGCTGAACTCCGTCCTCATCGCCGTTGAACATTGTGTTGCCGAGCTGATAGATGTCACGGTCGTCTCCGCGCGCGAGCACGTTCAGCACCGCGCGCGGCTCGTCGCCCGGCTCGCTGCTCAGTGGATCATTCGGCGCGGGCAGGTTCATCGGCGCCAGCTCACTCGAGGTGATGCGCGATACCAATACAAAAAAGACGACGAGCAGGAAGCTCATATCAATCAGCGGCGTGAGGTTCGCCTCGATGGCTGCGGGTGCTCGTCGAAGTCGCGGCATGGATTACACGTGTGGTGCAGAAGTATCCGATTGCTTCGCCGCGAAGAGGCGCAGAAGATCTTCACCCGACCGCTCCAGCTCGACGAGCGTTGCCTCAATGCGGGAGCGCAGCGTTGCGTAGGCCGACAGCGCGGGGATCGCGATTAGCAGACCCCAGAATGTCGTGACGAGCGCCGTGCCGATGCCGCCGGCCAGCATGACGGGATCGGCGGTGCCACCTGCGGAGGCGATCGTTTGAAACGCAACAATCATCCCGTACACCGTTCCGAAGAGGCCGATCATCGGACTGACCTGCCCGAGCACGTTGAGACGTTCGAGCGTGCGGACGCGCGCCGCGAACGCCTCGTCCGAGGCGGTGTCGAGCGCGTGCAGCATCGATTCGGTGCCCTGCGGCGCTGCAATGAGAGCGGCATGCAGCATCGCACCGAGATCACTCGTATCCGCTTCGGTGGCTTCGATCGCTTCGCGGAAGCGCGCATTCAAAATGAGTGCCTTGATCTGCTCGACCAGTCCCGGCGTCGCGAGCATCGGACTTGCGTGATCAAGCCAGAGACGGATGATCAGCCCGACATTGAAAATCGAGAGCGCGATGAGAAACCAGATCAAGCAGCTTCCGACCCAGTCAATGCCGCCTGCTGCGTTGCCGCTCCAGAAGAAGATTCCCGAGAAGCTCGGGGCTCGCGCCGCCGAAGCGGGTGCGGCTTGCGCGATCAGCGGCAATACAAGATGCATGAAGAACCACATTCAGGAAGGACTCAGAGTTGGCCCCCAGCTCAGGGGGCGGCGGATGACGACGGCATCAGACCAAGCGCTTCGCGCGAAAGAAATCGGAACCCGTCGAGACCACCATGCCGCTCGGCGATCGTGCGCAGCGTATCGAGCGGGTCCGGGTCGAGGAATTGCACGCACTGGATTCGCGTGTTCCTCCGCTGCGTCACGCCGTCGCGCGGATTGAGGTTGTCCAGCCGCCCCAGCAGTTCGTCCTGCGTCATCTCAAACTCACCGCTGCCGGTGATATTTGTGCTCAGGACGAAGATGACTTCCGGCCGCAGATCGAGCGCGCGGTCGAGCGCGGTGAGCGGATTGCTGCGTCCGGCCGGACGAACTGCGGATCGAGCCCACCGCATCGTCGCGCCGATGCTCGCTGACGTCGCCTGCTGGAGCGCGAATTCCTGCGGCTCGATGGTGCGGTTCCGCTGAAAAAAGATCACGGCAAATCGCTGTGCGGCGGTGAGTCGTCTGAGCGATCGCTCGAGTTCCTCCAGCACGACCGGCAGCGTGCCGATCATCGAACCGCTCGCATCGACGACGTACACGATCGATCCGGCGTTCGCCGCGCGGAGTCCAGCGAACGATGCAGGCGGCGGCCCGGGCAAACGGAGCGAAGGTGAAGTATTTGAGCTCGGGGCCGCGCGAATAGTGTCGGGCCCCGCTTCGCCTGCGCGATCGGCATCCTTCTGCGCGAGCTGATCCGCGAGCCGATCGCGAAAGCTGGCGTCAGGCGTGAACTCGTCTGCGCGCTTTGCATCATCCCGCGCCGCCGGCGCGACGCTTGGAGGCGCTGGTGCGCTCGGCGTCATCCCCGGACTCGCGAAGTCTGCGATCGTCACGATCGGATCCTGCTCGTTCACCGTGCGCAGGACGTACGCGCCGATGGCGAGCGTTCCGATGCCTGTCGCCAGCAGCGCATGCATCGCCAGCGCAGCGAACGACGGGACGATCCAGCGCCGTGCGGCGAGCGCGCCGCTCGGTTTCGCGGGCGCGGCTGTCGGGCATGAAGAAGAGGAGGTCGGATCCTGCAACGCGTCGCCATCGTACGCGTCCCGTTCGAACTGCCGCCGAGGAACCGGCCGCGCATCAGTCGTTCACGGGCGCGGGCTAGTCGTTTACGGGCGCGGGCTTTCTGAACTTTCCGTCGTGATCTCCGCGGCCCATCCGGCGATCGAGGCTCAAGGCGCCGCCGCCCGTGAGGAGCAGCCCGAACGCCAGCGCCAGCAGTGCAATCTGAGCGTCAAATGCGTTGGATTCCGGGATCGTCAGCGTGAAGAGGCTCTTCGACTGGAGCACCGGCCAGCTCGTCAGCCAGAAGGCGGTGCCCATCGCGATCGCGAGTCCGAGTCCCCACACACGCGTGAAGAGGCCGACGACTAGACAGACGCCGCCAACGAGTTCGGTGATTGCTGCGACCCAGGCCATCCAGGTCGGGTAGGGCATGCCTGCGCGTTCGACCATGAGCGTGACCCGATGGAGCGCCCGGGCCTTCACCGGTTCGCCCGTCGCCAGTCCGGTTGCCGGGCTGCCAGTCGTGGTGCCGGCGCTGGTCCCCGTACCGCTGCCTGACTCAGCATCCCCGCCGCGCGGCGGCGCCTGCGTCGGCGGAGGCACAGCGGGAGAATCAGGCGCGGGTCCGATGGGCGCATCCGGGTTGGGGATCGCCTGCAGGAGAGCGACTGGAACCACAAACGCACGGCTCGAGTCACTCGCGGAAGCGACGACTTGCAGTTCGCGAAGACGTTTCGCGTCGTCTCCTGCAAACTCAGCGTCCTTCATGATCTTGTTCCAGCCCGCGGGAATGAACGCCAGCGCGAGAACAATGCGCGCGATGAGGGGGACGATGCTGAATGCGGCCGACTGACTGAAGGTCATGGGAGAGTTCATGGGAGAGGCGATCAGGTGAACTGAACGATGTCGGGAACGATGTGCGGAGCTTCAGGAATCATTGCGTCACACGGCTGAAGTCATTGCCGATCTCATTGGCAATCGAGCAGGTAGGATGTCGGAACACGCAGCGGGCGTGGCGAAATTGGCAGACGCGTGGGATTTAGGTTCCCATGGGGTGAAACCCGTGCAGGTTCGATTCCTGTCGCCCGCACTCGGCTTCCCGAAGCCGAACTGACTTCGTGCAGCACTATCGGCTGAACGGGGCCGGAAGGCGCATAACCGTAGGGCGCGGGTTCCGTCCCGTACCATCTCGCCCTTCGCCCATGTCCGAACCCAACCCCGCAACTGGCCCCGCAGCCCCCTCCGGACCGGCTCACGCTCCGTGGTCGCCCACCTCATGGCGGGCATTTCGCGCCGATCAGCAGCCCCAGTATCCGGATTCAGCCGTTGCCGAGTCCGTGATCGCCACGATCGCCAAGCTGCCGCCGCTCGTGACGTCGGGCGAGGTTGAGACGTTGAAAACGGAGCTCGCGGAGGCAGCTCGCGGGGAACGGTTCCTCCTGCAGGGAGGGGATTGCGCCGAGAACTTCGACGAGTGCGACAGCCCGCACATCACATCCGTCCTGAAGATCCTGCTGCAGATGAGTCTCGTTCTTGTGCACGGCACGCGCAAGCGCGTCATCCGCGTCGGGCGCTTTGCCGGTCAGTACGCGAAGCCGCGCTCGAGCTTGAGCGAGACGAAGGAAGGCGTGACGCTGCCGTGCTATCGCGGTGACATCGTCAACCGCATCGGATTCAGTGCGGGTGATCGCGTCTCAGACCCGATGCTCTTGCTGCGTGGCTACGAACGATCGGCGCTCACGCTCAACTTCATTCGCGCCCTCGTTGACGGCGGGTTCGCCGACTTGCACCATCCCGACTACTGGGATCTTGAATTCGTGCGTCACTCGCCGCTCGCCGCTGATTACCACCGCATCGTGGAATCAATCGGCGAAAGTCTGCGCTTCATGGAGACGCTCGCCGGCACGGAGATCGGTCAGATCAATCGTGTCGACTTCTACACGAGCCACGAAGGTCTGATCCTCCTCTACGAACAGGCGCAGACGCGACAGGTCCCGCGGCGGAGCGGCTGGTACAACCTGTCGACGCACTTTCCATGGATCGGCGTGCGCACCGCGACGCGCGGCAGTGCGCATGTCGAATTCTTTCGCGGGATCGCGAATCCGATCGGCATCAAGATCGGGCCGGACACGACGATCGAGCATCTGCTGTGGCTGATCGAGACGCTTGATCCGGCGCGCGAGGCTGGTCGCCTGACGTTGATTCATCGATTCGGCGCGCACCAGATCGCGAAGCATCTTCCCGAACTGCTGCGCGCGGTGCAAGGGACGGGACGCACGGTGCTATGGAGCTGCGATCCGATGCATGGCAACACCGAAACAGTCGTGCCAGGCGAAGGTCCATGGGCCGGCAAGCAGGTGAAGACGCGGAAGTTCATGCACATTCTTGCGGAGCTTGAGCAGGCGTTTGAGATTCATCGGACGGCGGGCACGATCCTGGGCGGCGTGCATCTGGAGCTGACGGGAGAGAACGTCACCGAGTGCATCGGCGGTGCCCGCGGTCTGTCCGAGGTCGATCTGTCGAAGTCATATCGCTCGCAGGTGGATCCGCGGCTGAATTACGAGCAGGCGCTCGAGATGGCGATGCTGATCTCGCGGCGGATGGGCGGACGCGCCGTGCCACCGTCGAAGTGACGGCGACCGGAGGGTCTACGCGATCGTCCAGCGCACGGTTCGGTTGTCGAGCGGCTCAATGCATGGTGCTCGTCCTAGGAATGTGCGCACGCTCTCACTGTTCGTGGTCGCGTGGCGTGACAGCGCCGTGGTCGTGAGACTGCAAGCGCCCGCACCGCGGGCTGTCGCGACGGCGAACGGGAGCTTGGCGATGATGACCTGCGCCTTGCGGCGCACGACCGGCTCGCGCTCATAAATCTGCACCGCGCGCGGCGACGTCGTCGGCTCGATGCGCACATGGATCGAGCCGCCGCCGGCAGGGTAGAACCCGTGGCGATCAAGCCGCGCCGTCACCGTCGCGCCGAGTCCCGCGAGCGCGGGCAGAAGCGAGCCGGTGACGAAATCAAACGGCGGCGCCCAGCTCGTGTGCGTTCCGCCTTCGATCGTGACACCGTCGATTTCAATCATGTCGCTGGGCATTGACGTACTCGTTTTCAGACGGAAGGGGATAAACACAGAGGATGAAGGATGAAGGATGAAGGAAAGAGGTTCAGAGTGCGCGCACTGGGCTCTGGACTCTCATCGCTCCAATTCTTCCTTTCTTCCTTCAAGTGACGAGAGAAGTTCCTGCATCATTCTCTGTGGCCCTCTGTGGTCCTCTGTGCCGCTGTGTTGAATCCGTCGTCGCCTCAGTCGTCCGCTTCGTCGCCGTCCTTGATCACGAATGGAGCGTTGAGTCGTGCCACTTCCGTTGCGAGTCGCGCGCTGCGCACGCTGCGGAGCACTTCGTCGAAGTCCTTGTACGCCTTCGGCGCCTCATCGAGTGGGTACTGGCGGCCGTTGAAGAGGATGTCAGCGTGCAGCTCGCGGATGTGATTCGCACATGCCGCGCGTGCGCCAGCATCTCTGAGGCGGGACGCACGCTCTTCAACGTGTCACGCGGCAAGCGGCAGGCGCTGAACGATGCGAATCGGCTGCGGAAGCATCTCGCGCGTTTCGGACTCTCGTGGCAGCGCGTGCGGGTGTGAATGCCGCTGCACGACGCCCGAGCGGCTACCATCTCCCCTTCATGCCTCGCCCAGAACGTTGTCGTGTTGTCATCACTGGTCTCGGTCCGATCTGCGCGTTTGGCGTCGGCATCCAGCCGCTCTGGTCCGCACTCCTCGAAGGTCGCTCCGCGATCGCGCCCGTTCGACGTTGGGATGCCAGTGGCTTTGCATCGAACGCCGCTGCGGAACTGCTGCTTGACACGTTTGACGTGAAATCCGCCGTTCCCAAGAGCTACCGCAAGGCGACGAAGGTCATGGCTCGCGACATCGAGTTCGCAGTCGGCGCAGCCCAAGAGGCTGTGCGCGACGCCGGTATCGTGACTCGCGCGACCGAAGGTGCGACACCGACCATCCCACCGGATCGATTCGGCTGTCAGATCGGCGCCGGTCTGATTGCTGCGGATGTTGATGAGCTGACCGCCGCGCTCTGGACCTCGCGCGGCGCCGACGGAAACTTCGACATCGCGCATTGGGGTGAGACTGGCATGACCAATCTCACACCGTTGTGGCTGCTGAAGTATCTGCCGAACATGCTCTCGTGCCACGTGACGATCATTCACGATTGCCAAGGTCCCTCGAACACGATCACCTGCGCGGAAGCGTCCGCCGGTCTTTCGTGCGGCGAATCGATGCGCGTGATTCAGCGCGGCGATGCCGACGTTTGCTTGTCTGGCGGCGCCGAGTGCCGCGTGCATCCGATGAGCATGCTGCGCCAAGGCTTCGCGCGCCGGCTCGCGGCAACGCCTACGGGCGTCGATCCTGCAACGATCACGCGTCCATTCGCGCCGGATGCGACCGGCGGTCTGCTCGGTGACGGCGGCGGCATTGTGGTGCTCGAGAACGGCGCGACGGCGGCGGCGCGCGGTGCGGTGGCGCTCGCAGAGATCGCGGGCTTCGGCGCTTCGCAGTGCTTTTGTCCGGACACGATCGGCGTCGAAGTGAATGAAACCGGCGAGGAGATCGCGATGGCCATCGCGGCCGCGCTCGATGACGCTGGGATCACCGCCGACGCGATCGACGCGATCGTGCCGTTTGGCAGCGGGATTCCGCACGTCGACCAGCCGGAAGCGGCGGCGCTGGTGAGTGTGTTCGGCTCGCGTGCCCGCTCCATTCCGCTCATCCAGGTCATGCCGTTTGTCGGCAACTGCGGCGCGGGCGCCGGGGCGCTCGCGATCATCGTCGGGGCGCAGGCGATCCGCACGCAGACACTCCCTGCGCGCATCAACACGACCGGCTGCACCGCGCTTGACGCGAACGTGACGCCGGCCCGCGCCGCCACGCTCAAGAACGTCCTCGTTGTCATCACGAGTCTCGGCGGTCAGAACGCCGCGATTGTGCTCCGCGCCGTCGCATGACTCTTCACTCGACTCCTATGCAGAACGAACCGCGCATTGTCATCACCGGCATGGGATGGATCACGCCGCTCGGCCACGACCTCGCGTCGGTCTGGTCGAACCTCATGGCGGGCGCGAGCGGCATGGCGCCGATTGATCGATTCGACGCGCGTACGTTTCCAACCAGCTTTGCAGCCCAGGTGCGCAACTTCGATGTGACGCGCTACGTGAAGGACATGGCGGTACATCGCACGGCCGGCCTCAACACGTGCTTCGCACTGGGCGCCGCGCGACAGGCGTGGGAGCAGTCGGGTCTTTCGAAGTCCGGTGCTGTGAACGCGCGGCGTGCGGGCATTTATCTCGGCGCGGGGGAAGGTGTGCTCGACACCGAGCATTACTTCGCGACCAACATTGCGGGCTGGGACGAAGCGGCCGGCATGATCGACGGTCGGCGCTGGGCCGAAGCGGCGCTGCGCGAGATGACGGCGCTGCGCGAAATCGAGCAGGAGCCCAACATGCCGGTGTCGCATTTAGCCCGAGAATTCGGACTGCGCGGTCCCGCATACAACTGCCTCACCGCGTGCGCCGCGAGCACCCAGGCAATCGGCGAAGCCTGCACGATTCTCAAGCGAGGAGATGCCGACGTCATGCTGTCCGGTGGCACGCACACGATGATCCACATGCTCGGCGTCACCGGTTTCAACCGGCTGACAGCGCTGTCGACCAGCAAAGGGGATCCGACCAAGGCGAGCCGCCCGTTCGATCGTGACCGGGACGGATTTGTGATGGGCGAAGGATCTGGAATGGTCGTGCTCGAGACACTCGATCACGCATCCGCGCGCGGCGCGAAACCGCTTGCCGAAGTGGTCGGATATGGATCGAGCGCCGACGCGTTCCGCATCACGGACATTCAGCCCGAGGGGCGGGGGGCGGCAGCATCGATGACGATGGCGCTGCGCCAGGCCGGCATCGATCCGCACAGCACGCGCGCGGACGGCCGCGCACCGATTGATTACATCTCCGCGCACGGCACCGGCACCAAGGAGAATGACTCGATCGAGACCAAGGCGGTGAAGCGCGTATTTGCGCACAACGCAGAGCGGATTCCGATGAGTTCCGTCAAGAGCATGATGGGCCATCTCATCGCTGCGGCGGGGGCCGTCGAACTCATCACGTGTGTCATGGCGATCGAGGAAGGCATGCTGCCGCCCACGATCAACTATCAGACGCCCGATCCTTCGCTCGACCTCGACTACGTGCCGAATGTGGCACGCCGCGCCAAGGTCGACGTGTGTCTGTCGAATTCCTTTGGATTCGGCGGGCAGAACGACACACTGGTCGTGTCGCGCTGGGCCTCTTGATGCGCCGTGCACGACGCTGGTTCGCGACGCTTCTCCTTCTGGTCGCCATCGCTGTCGTCATCCTGCTCTTCCAGATGCGGCCGCCCGAATGGTGGACGCCGGAAGACTCTCTGAGCCCCGAACGAACGCAACTCAGCGAACGGTTCGAACAGGCAAGCGTGAGCGAGCTGCATCGTGTGCGTACGACGTCACGGCCATGGGCGGTGCGCGTGCGCGAAAGCGAAGTCAATGCGTGGCTCGACGCGCGGTTGCCGCTGTGGCTTGAGCACATCGGCGCGGAGCCGCTCGGCGACGTGCGGGTCCACTTCCTGCCCGGCGCGGTGGAGATCGGCGTGACCCTTGAAGACGTGCCAGGCGTCGCCGTCATCACCCTGCGGCCCGAAGTCACGCAGGACACGCTCCGCCCCGGCCTCGGGCCGCTCCGGATCGGCCGACTGCCTGTGCCGTTTGCCACCGACGCCGCGATCGGCGGGATGCTCGCCGCGCTCGACAATGCTGATGCGTCGGAGGAGGTCAAGGCGCTGCTTCCGCTCCTGCGCAGCCGCGACGTGCCGTCGAAATTCGAGCTGATGGACGGACGAATTGTCCGGCTTCGCGATCTTGAAATGCGCGAGGGCGAACTGATTCTCGAGTTTGAGACGCTGCCGCGGAGAAAGTAAGAAGGAAGCAGTCAGAAGGATGAAGGACGGAGTCGGTCAGCGCTCAGACTTCTGGTTTCTTACTTCTTAATCCGATTCCCGGGATGAAGCTTCCCTGCGCTGCCATCAGGCGGTTCATCGCTTTCATCACGATGAAGAGGCACAGGGCGACGATGAAGAACTCGATGATGAGGCTGATGAAGCTGCCGTAGTTGATCGTGAGATCCGGAATCTTCGCAGCTTTGTCCCCTTCGCGCAAGACGATCTTGCCGTTGGTGAAGTCGGCGCCGGGCGTAGCAAAGCTCACGAGCGGCATCATGATGTCCTGCACCATGCTGTTCACGACTTTGCCGAACGCGATGCCGATGATCACGCCGACGGCAAGATCGACCACGTTGCCTTTGAGCGCGAACTCTTTGAACTCTTTGATGATGCTCATGTCCGAATGGTACTGAGAATAGTGCTCCGCACGCTGGCTGCCGGCGCGTTAGAGTCGTCGATGTGCAAGACACTTCTCCGAGCTGTTTGATCACGCGCATCTTTCTCGGGAGCGAATCCCGGGTAAGCGGCGCGGCGGCGGCGGCAATTCTCGCCCACCATCTGCGCAGTTCTGAGGAGCGAGAGCGGGACCAGTTCGCGATTGACCTGTCGGCGACGATGGTGGTCGTTCCCGGCACCCGCGCCGGTCGCCTGCTCTTGCATGGACTGCTGCAAGCGGCTGCCGAAAGTGGGCTGGCCCTTGATCCGCCGACGATTGTCACGTCGGGGGCGCTGATCGAACGACTCTTTGTGCCCGGAGCGGGCTTCTTGCCGGCGGCGTCGGCGCTGGAGAGACGGCTCGCATGGGGGCACACATTTGCGTCGGCCCCGCGGGAACTGATGCAGGCGTTTGTGCCGCGAGGGACCGACCCCGATCACGGGCTGTGGGACCGGCTCGCCATGCATGCAGTTCGATTCGACGATGAACTGGCCGCGGGTGGCCGCGAACTGTCGGAGGCGGTGGACGCCACCGAGCGCTGCGGTGGCGATTCGACGCGATGCCGGGTCTTCGCGGAGCTCGCACCGCTGGCTGCCGCACGGCTGCGCGAGGTCGGACTCGCCACGCCGCGCGAATCGCGCGCGGCGCTGATCGCGCGCGGCACGCTCACAACGAAGCGCGTGTACCTCGTCGGCGTTCTTGAACTCGGCGCAGCGCAGCGTGTCGCACTCGCGCTGGTGCCTGAGATCGTCGCGCTGATTCCCGCTGTCGAGCTGCATCACGATCGCTTCGATGCGTTGGGATGTCCGACCGTTGCGTGGGCCGACGCAGAACTTCCTGTCCCGGACGACGCGGTCGTTTCCGCGCACGCGCCGCGCGATCAGGCGGAAGCGGCGCTGCAGTTCATCGCGCAGCTCGCGGCGCGCCATCCGACGCTCGCGTGTGATCAGATCGCGATCGGATTGGGCGACGCCGCGCTGAGCGACACGCTGCACCTTGCGGGACGCGATGCGGGCATTTCGATTCATGACGCCGCAGGATCGCCCGTCCTCACAACGCCGGCCGGGCGAACGATGCGTGCCCTTGATCGCTATCGCACGAGCCTGACGCCAGAGGACTTCGCCGCGCTGCTGCGCCGACCGGTCATCGAACGATGGCTGCGATCGGAGCTGGCGGATGCGTTCCACGATCCGCTCGGCGCGCTTGACCGGATTCGCGCCGAGCGGCTGCCGGCGACGCTGCACCAGTCGCTCGGTGAGGACCGCGACGCGCTGTTGGTCACGGCGTGTGTGCGAGCGATTGATCAGCTGCTGGCATCGGAATCGTTGGAGTTCATGATGCGTGCACTACCGTGGGAAGACGGCGACAAGCCCGCAGTGGATGCACTCCAGGAGATCGACCGCGCAGTCCGCGCGGTGCCCGCGCTGCTTCGTGAGGACGCTGATGTCACGACGCTTGTGCTGCAGCAGGCCGGCGGCTTGCGCCTGCCCGAAGAACCGCGCGAGCGGGCGGTCGAAGCGCTGGGTTGGCTTGAACTACATTTCGAGCCCGCGCCGCACATGGTCCTGATCGGCATGAACGAAGGCAATGTGCCGGCGGCAGGCGTGCACGATCCGCTGCTTCCGGAATCACTGCGCGAGCGGCTCGGACTCCCCACGCGGTGCAGCCGCGCCGGTCGCGATGCGATGATTCTGCACGGCCTTCTCGCACGAACGACGTCGTTCCGGTGCGTGGTTGGTCGCGTAAGCGGCGATGGTGAGCCGCTGCTGCCGAGCCGGCTGCTGCTGGCACTGCGCGGCCGGCAGCTCGCCGTCCGCGTTGCGGCTGTGACCGATGCAAATCGCGCGCTCGCGGGGTCGCGACGATGGCGCCGACCGGCCGCCGCCCACAGTCGATTCGTTGTGCCGCAGCCCCCTCACAGCGCGCGGGCGATCGCATCGATGGGTGTCACGGCGTTTCGCGACTACCTCGCATGCGGCATGCGCTTCTGGCTGTCGCGCATCGAACGGTTGCGCGACCTGACCGATGACGCCCGCGAGATTGCGCTGCCGGACGCAGGGACCGTGATGCACGAGGTCCTGCATACGTTCGGACGAAATCTGATTCTGTCCCGGATGGAGGTCGCGCGCGATCTTGCTGCGGCGCTGCACGATCTCCTCGACCAAACCATTGTCGCGCACTTCGGTCTGCAGCCGCTGCCGGTGGTGCGGCTTCAGCTCAGCGCGTTCCGTCAGCGGATCGACGCCTTTGCGCGCTGGCAGGTCGAGCACGCCCGCGCGGGCTGGCAGATCCGCTTCGTAGAGGAGGAGCTACCGGGAGATACGACCATCGCGCCGGAGGAGGGCGCGCTCATGAGCATCCGGGGCCGGATCGATCGCATCGACTTTCATCCTGCGTCCCGCACGTGGCGCATCATCGACTACAAGACGAACGACGCAGGCAAGTCGCCGCGCGATGCGCATCGCGAAGGCAGCAAGGGCGACGGCGACTGGAAGGATCTTCAGCTGCCTTTGTATCACCACGGTTTCGCATCGCGCCTGCGCGAACTCGAGCCAGGATCCACGCTGGAACTCGGCTATGTGCGCCTGCCTGCAGATCCGGCGCAGGCTGGCTGGTGCGCCGCCGATTTCAGCAGTGCGGAGATCGACGAGGCGATCGCGGTGGCGCGAACCATTGTCGGTGCCATTCGGCGCGGAGAGTTCCCGCTTGGCGACCCGAGCGGGTTCGACGATCCATTCGGACTCATCCTGCAGACACCGGTGTTCGACAGCCAAAGCGATGCGCCGTCATCCGAAGGAGACGAGTGATGGCGCACGCGCCGATTCGTCATGCGCGGATCCTTGCGTCTGCCGGCAGCGGCAAGACGTTTCGACTGTCCGGGCGGGCGATTGAGCTGATTCGCCGAGGTGTCCCCCCGGCCTCCATCCTCGCGAGCACGTTCACTCGAGCAGCGGCGGCGGAGATCCGCGACCGCGTGCTGGGCCGACTCGCAGCAGCGGTCCTCGACAGCGACGATCGGGCGCGGCTGGCGATTGGCTCGCCGCTGCCGGCGCCCGATGAAGCGGAAGCGGTCGCTCTCCTGGAGTGCACGGTGCGGGCGCTCGACAAGCTGCAGATTCGCACGCTCGACTCGCTGTTCGCATCGACGGTGATGGCGTTCGCGGCCGAATTGGGTCTGCCGCCTGAACCGCGCGTGCTCGATGCGCACGAAGCAGCGCTGCTCGCCGACATTGCTATCGCGCGCATGCTCGCATCGGGAGATGCTGACGCGCTCCTTGCAACGGTCGCGGCGCTCAACAAAGGGCAGCAGCGATTGAGCGTCGCCGGAGCAATCCGCGGCGCGATCGAACGTGCGGTCGACATCTTTCGCGAGAGCGAGCCCGGTGCATGGGAGTGGGAAGAGCGCCCGCTCGCATCCGCGGAGGATGTCGACGCGATGATCGCCGACGCTGCTGCACTGCAGCCAAGGGACCTCGCCATCGCCAAAGCGCTTACAGCAATGCTGGAGGCGCTGCGCGGGGCAGGGCCGCACGATCCCGATGCGTGGTGCGTCGTCCTGGCAAAGGGACTGGGTCCGAAGATTGTCGACGGATCGTACGTCTTTTATAAGAAGCCGATTCCTTCAGACGTCATTGCAGCGGTCGAGCCGCTGACGTGTCACGCGCTCGATCTGAACTACAGGGAAATCGTGCGGCGCACGAAAGCCACGCATGATCTCGCGGCACGCTTTCATGCGGCGTACAGCGAGGTGAAGCGCGAAGCGGCCGTCGTGACGTTTGCCGATCTCACGCACGCCATTGCCGAATCGACGATGGATCCGGATCGCGAGCTTGATCTCGCGGACGTGTTCTTCCGGCTTGACGCCACGTTTCAGCACGCACTGCTCGACGAGTTCCAGGACACGAGCGTGGTCCAGTGGCGGGCGCTGCTGCCGATGGTGCGCGAACTTGCATCGGGCAATCCCGATCAGCGCAGCCTCTTCGTCGTGGGCGACCTCAAGCAGTCGATCTACGGCTGGCGCGGCGCGTCGCCACAGCTGCTGCAGGACTTGCCCGATCTCATTCTCGAGTCAGGCACGCTCGACCTCGACAACGAGCATCTATCGAAAAGCTTTCGGAGTTCTCAGTGCGTGCTTGACGCAGTCGACAGCGTGTTCAGCACGATCGATGTGAATGATGCGATCGGTGATCACGTGGCAGCGGCGCGGGCATGGAAGCGCGCGTGGAGTGCGCATACCGCCAACCAGCCCGACCTTGAAGGCGTCGTCGAGCTGCACATCGCGCCATCGGCTGGAGGACGCAACGACTGCGCCGCGCAGCAGGCGATGACGCTCGATACCGCTGCGAATCTCGTCGCTGACATCCGCGCTCTTGCGCCGTCGATCTCGATCGGCGTGCTGTGTCGCCGCAACGCGGCTGTCGCGGGCCTGTTGAACCGGCTGCGTCAGCGCGGAGTGGCAGCATCAGCGCGCGGCGTCGGGTCGCTGCAGGATGCTGCCGCGGTCAATGCGGTGCTGGATGCGCTGCAGTTCGCAGATCATCCAGATCACACGGCCGCGTGCTTTCATGTGACGCATTCGCCGTTGGGGCCGATCCTTGGAATCGCGCAGGATGCGCAGCGCGGCGAACACTGGTCGTCGCGGCAGTCGGCGAGTGCGCGCATCCGAAGCACACTCGATCGACTCGGATACGCCGAAACAATCCGTCGCTGGCGGGACGAGCTCGGGGATGCAGTCGACGTGCGGGAATCGCGGCGTCTCGACGAACTCATCGACGCTGCATCCCAGTTCGACGCCGCAGACGCGGTGGCGCGCCGTCCCGCCGAAGTCGTCGCGGCGCTGCGTGCGCTTGCAGTGGACGAGCCGGGCGGATCGGGTGTGACGGTGATGAACATTCACCAGTCGAAAGGGCTCGAGTTTGACGCGGTGGTGCTGTGCGACATCGATCGTGCGTTTCAGCCGCGCATGAAGATCGCAGCGGTGCGTGCGCGGGCGGATGGCCAGTTCTGCCGCGTGGTGCGCTGGCCGGGAGCGAAAGTGCGCGACGCGGTGTTTGATCCCTTGGTGAACGCCGTCACTGAAGACGCGTATCGCGAGCATCTGAGCCTGCTGTATGTTGCGATGACGCGGGCTCGGCAAGGACTGTTTGTCGTGAGCGGGCCGTGCGCGACGAAGGCCGGTGTGTCGCTTTCGAACTCATTCGCCGGGATCATTCGCTGGGCGTGGTGTCCGAACGCCATGACGACGGGGATCGCATACCAGTGCGGATCACGCGTTGCGCTCGGATCGACCAGGAATGAATCACCGCACGCGATGCCGGCGGTACCTGAGCGCGCGGAACCGATCCGGCTTTCGCCGCCAGCGGGCCTTCGCGTCGTGCGCGCCCTGAGCGCGTCCGAGCGCGGACATCCGGTCGGGTTCCCGCAGGACGACCGCGCGGCGTCCGACACCGCACGACTGCGCGGTCTCGTGCTGCACGCGATGTTGGAGACGATCGAGTTTCTTCCCGAGCGTCCGGATCTCGATACGTTCGTGGCTGGCTTCGTCGAGGCGGGGCAGCTCGCAGTCCGTCGGGCGCGGGCGCAGTTCGGTGGCGTCGCACGGGTGGCGACGGATGCGGCAGCAGAGGCATGGTGCCGCGAGCTCGCGGGGTGGCTGCGTGAGCGGCTCGACCGACCGGCGCTGCAGCAGGTTCTCGCACGACCGGCTGGCGAGGCGACGGTGCATCGCGAACGGCGCTTCGTTCGGCTCGTCGAGATTGGTTTGGAATCGTCCGTCGTCGACAGGCTCGTCCTGATCGGCGCGCCGGAGCGTCCCACGGCCGCGCAGATCATTGACTACAAGACCGACAGCGTCACGCCCGGTGGCGGCGCGGCGCTCCTCGAACGCTACCGGCCGCAGCTCGCCGCGTATATGGAGGCAGTTGCTGAGCGCTATCGCCTCGATCCGCGCGCCGTGCAGGCGACGCTCGTGCTGCTCGACTCGGGTGAGGTTGTCAGCTGAGCCTGAGCGAAGTCTGGTTCGGGGAAATGCGGACCAAACCGAACTGGCGCCATCCCGTACAATCCGCCTCCATTCTCCGCGGGAACCCTCGCGCGCTGACCTGCCATGCCCACGATTACCATCAACGGCTCGAAGTTCGAGTTCACGACCGGGCAGACCATTCTTCAGGTCGCACTCGACCAGGAAATGGAAATCCCGCACTACTGCTACCACCCGGGTCTCTCCGTGGTCGCGAGCTGCCGCATCTGCCTTGCCGAGGTCTGGGCGCCGAATCCCAAGTCGGGGAAGCTCGAGCCGTGGCCCAAGCTGATTCCGACATGCCAGCAGACCGCCGCCGACGGCATGGTGGTTTATACAGACAGCCCGAAGGCGAACGCGAATCAGAAGTCGGTGATGGAGCTTCTGCTTATCAATCATCCGGTCGACTGTCCGGTGTGCGACAAGGCCGGCGAATGTCACCTGCAGGACTACGCGTATCAGTACGGTCGCGGCACAAGCCGTTTCGAAGAAGAAAAAGTCAAGCAGCCGAAGAAGGATGTCGGACCGAACATCCTGCTCTACAGCGACCGCTGCATCATGTGCACGCGCTGCGTGCGCTTCACGCGCGAGGTGTCAGGAACCGGCGAACTGATGGTCGATGGCCGCGGCACGACGGAGCAGATCGATGTGTTCCCCGGCTTGGCGCTCGACAACGAGATCGCCGGCAACGTGATCGACATCTGTCCGGTCGGCGCGCTCCTCGACAAAGACTTCCTGTTTCAGCAGCGCGTCTGGTATCTGAAGAAGACGCCGTCGATCGACGGCATCACCGCGAGCGGTGACAACATATCGATCGAGCACAACGAAGGCACCGTGTTCCGCGTCAAGCCCCGCGCGAACCTCGATGTGAACCGATGGTGGATCACCGACGAGGTGCGCTACGGATGGAAGTTTGTGCATCACGAAGGACGACTGACGCTGCCCGTCGTGAAAGACGCGGTGCTCGAGGCCGACGAACCGACGCTCCATCCGCATGACATGTGGGAAGTGGCGATCGCGCGCGTCGACGCGCAGCTGCGGTCGTTGAAATCTATTGCGCAGAAGCGGCTTGCGATGCTGATCAGCCCGATGCTGAGCTGCGAAGATGCGTTTCACCTGGGCCAGTACG
>JAWXBD010000279.1:0-8504 GCA_034439815.1 Phycisphaerae bacterium | reverse complement strand
TCTCGGACAGCTCGAGCGCCCACTGTTTGCGGATGGACGCCGGGCAGATCACGAGCAGTCGGCGTTTTCGTTCCGCCCAGAACTGGCAGAGCACGATCCCCGCTTCAATCGTCTTTCCCAGCCCAACTTCGTCCGCAAGAATGACGCCTTTGGAGAGCGGAGACTGCAGCGCGAACAGCGCGGCTTCGATCTGGTGGGGGTTCAGGTCGACGGCAGCGTCGAAGAGCGACATGCTCAGTCGGTCCATGCCACTCGCAGCCCGTCGAGTGAGGTCGTGGGCGAAGTACTTGGCGTGGTGAGGAGTCAAGCTCATCGGCGGGTCGATCTCCCTTCGGGGGTTGACACACGTCGATGGGGTTGCTGCAGGTTCGAATCCTTACCTTGCGAACGCGTTTGTTGGTGCGCCTGACATCTGGCGATAGCTCGCACGCACGCGACCGATCGCAGGGGGGAGCACGATTGTCGAGTCTATCGACCGAGTTATACGACTTCCAGCGGGACTGCGCCGCCGGGCCGGACAATGCCGACGTCGCCGAGGCAAGCGGCGTCCGCGGCGCGACGGTGG
The DNA here is from genome assembly GCA_034439815.1 of Phycisphaerae bacterium. Lineage (GTDB taxonomy): Bacteria > Planctomycetota > Phycisphaerae > Phycisphaerales > SM1A02 > JAEUIT01. Next base: position 7,939 of record JAWXBD010000279.1, on the reverse strand, counting down.
GAAAGTGGCGCGAAGTCCTCGCGAGGCGCGCTCTGCGGCGCGCCGGTGAGATCCAGCAGGTTCCGAGGAACCGCGGTCGCGCCTTGGCACCTCACCGGGCTCCCTTCCGTTTCGGTCCAAAGCAGCCGACAGCTTTCGGCCGCCCTGTCTCGCTGCCGACTTTCATTGCCTCGCCGCGAGCAGCGTGGAGATCGTGAGAAACATGACATAGGACGTGAGCAGGATCACGCCTTCGCGGCGCGACACAGTCCTGCGGAACGTGCGGCTGATCGGCACCAGCGCCAGCGCCAGCAAACCCATGTATGCCAATGCAAGCGTCATCGAGCCATCAACACCCGGCGGAGCGATGAGCCAGCCCATCGGAATCTTGTCGCGCAGCGGATCGTCACTGAGGGTGTTCGCGGCGGCGGGTGTCGCGGCCCGGTCTGTCTTGCGCAGCGCAGCCATGATCGTCCACATGCTGTAGGCGCCGAACACGCCGAGCATCAGGCCCGCCTCCCACTTGGCAAAACCCCCGGTCAGGCCCAGTACGGCCATGAAGCCAAGAATCGCGACGTTCAACCAGATCTCGACTTTGATGAGCCGTTCTTGAACTAACAGCGGCTTCGTGAGCGCGCAGACGCCAAGCACCAGTGCCATGTTGCAGATATTCGCGCCCACCACGTTGCCCAACGCGAGATCGCCACGACCCTTGCACGCCGAGATCAGGTTCAGCGCCAGCTCGGGCGCGCTCGTACCCCACGCAACCAGCGTCAGGCCGACGACCAGTGGCGCGACGCGGAGGCGCTTCGCGGCATCAACCGATGCGGAGACCATCAGCCGACTGTCGACGAGCAGCAACAAGAGTCCGCCGCAGAACTGGAGCGCGTTGGTGAGCAGGTTTGCAGCGTAGCAAGGCGGCTTGAGGCGCTTGATGCACAGATTCACCAAACGGCGCTCTGCAAGGCCGCCTCCTCCAATGGCGCCGCCCTTCGATCGCGCGCGCTCGTGTCGGGCGCTTGTGGAGGCTATGGTTCCGATCTACTCGTGCCTTCGGGCATCATCTTCCGTTCTGATCCCGCTCTCGCCCCGACGCTGATCTTGCAGGCAGAGCCCATCCTCCAGCATGTAGCATGTCGAACTTGTCTCCGGATCCTCAGAACGATCGCGTGACTTCCGAGGTGCAGTCCTTGGACGCCGCCCGGATCGACGTCGCGCGCTGGATTGAGAGTCACGGCGACGCGGTGTGGCGGTTCGCGCTGGCCCGCACGCGCTCGCGCGAGGCCGCCGAGGAGATCGTGCAGGAGACATTTCTTGCCGCCTTGGTAGCGCATCGGCGCTTCGTCGGAGCGTCGAGCCCGCAGACCTGGCTCCTCGGCATCGCGGCCCACAAAATCTCCGAATTCATCCGTCGGGCACGGCGAGGGCGGCGGGAGCATCCCATCGAATCGGACATCGCCAGCGCCGATGGGGGCGAGGATCTGCCCGATTCGGCCGAGAGTGCTTTCGGGCCCGGCGGGAAGTGGCGAACGGGCCCCAAGCCGTGGAAGTTCTCTACGCTCAATGGGGCGATGGGGGCGCACGAGCGGGCCGAGCACGACGAACTTCGCCGGGCCCTCGTCGACTGCATCGATCGCCTCGCCCCCGGCGTCGCCGAGACCGTCTGGCTGCGTGATATTCTCGGCATGCCCTCCGATGAAGTTTGCAAGGCGCTCAACCTCACTGCTACAAACTTGTGGACGCGATTGCATCGGGCCCGCTCTGCCCTGCGGCTCTGCGTGGAGCGAGCGACGCAAGAGCAGCGAAGTGAAGCGAAGTGAAGCGCCTCGTGATGGTAAAGTTAATTCGCGATTTCTTGACGGTCGCAACCAAGCCCTGTCGCGCGCAAACTGCGATCATCAATCGCGATCTCGATTCGCCGCTCTCGCGCGGCGAGGCTCTGGGCCTGGGCTTTCACTTGACGTACTGCCGCAACTGTCGTCGATTTCGCCAGCAGGTGATGCGCCTACGCGACGCTGCACGTTCGCTGGAGAAGATCGAACTTGACTCGATGCCGAGCGATGTGCGCCTGAGGTTGCTCGGTCGCGTAAATGCCGGCAGCGACAACCCACCGTCGAATTCCTGAGTTTCCTGTAAGGACTCCTGTCCGAGATTGACTCACACGTGCCGCGAAGGTCGCGGTCGCGGGGCGTTGCATTCCGTCTGCAAGCGCGCCGCGTTCTCAGTCTGCCAACAGGAGCAATCATGAACATCCCTACAAGTTGCCTGATGACGTCGATACTCGGAGCTGCGATCGCGGCGAACGCGCACTCCGCCACGGTGAACGTGAAGGTGACCGTCGAAAACCTCGCCCCCGCGAACAGCATCTCGTTCGCACCACTGCACCTCGGCTTTCACAACGGCACGTACGACCCATTCAACGCAGGTGAGACGGCGACGCCCCCGATCATCTCGATTGCCGAGGGCGGAAGCGGATCGGCTTTCTTTCCGGCATTCGAGAGTGTCCAGCCCGACGCGGTTCTGGGCACCGTCGTTCCCAATCCCGCTGGTCCGCTGCTTCCGGGCGCGACGGCGAGTGCGATCTTCACCATCGACAGCGATAGCAATTCCTACTTCACCTTCGGGGCCATGGCGGTGCCGAGCAACGATTACTTCATCGGGAATGACGGTCCTCAGGCGTACGCGCTCTTCAACGAGAGTAGAGTCTTTGTACCTGTGACGATCACGCAGAGCGCGTCGGACCTCTGGGATGCCGGCTCGGAACTCGACGGCACCTTCGGCGCCGCGTTCCTGATGGGCTCATCCAACGACGACCACATCGACGAGAACGGCTACGTCACGCTCGACTTCACGGATCTCGCGGTGTTCAACGGCGCGACAACGGCTGCGGGCTACGAGTTCGACTTGCAGCTGCGTCCCAAGACGCTCGTGTATCGCATCGTGATCGAACTGGCCTGCAGCGCCGATCTTGACCGCGACGGCAACGTCGGCGCCGCGGATCTCGGGATCTTGCTTGGCGCCTGGAATGCCAGCGGCAGCGCGGATCTTGACGGGAACGGTGCGGTCGGCTCCGAGGACCTCGCCATCCTGCTCGGCGCCTGGGGCCCTTGTAGCTGAGTGCGCTCGACCTTCAACCTTCGAATCTCGCCGCGCCGGCGGGGAAACTCGCCGGCGCGGTTTTCGTTGCGCGCCGCGCGACGGTTTTCGGCAAACGTTTGGCCGCTCGTCTACCCAGCGTTTGGCCGCTGGCCTAACCAGCAAATGGACGCTGATCTATCACGTATTTGGACGGTGCCGACACCGGCCCGCTCGATCGGCTCCGAAGCGGAAAACATCGACCTCGCCGTCCATTCGCCCGCCGCCAAGCGCTCTTGCTGCCGAATAGCCGTACAATTCGGCGGCATGCTCACGCGCCTCCTTCGAATGCCTCCACGGCGTTCCGTCCTCATTCTTGGTCCACGCCAGACCGGCAAGAGCACGTTCGTGCGCACCAATCTTCCGCAGCAGTCGTGGACCATCGACCTGCTGCAGCACGACGACTATCTGAAGTATTCGAAGGAGCCTTCGGCGTTCGCGCGCGAAGTGCAGGAACGAGCTCGCCGCGGAACGCGCGTTGTGTTCGTGGATGAAGTGCAGAAAGTTCCGGCGCTGATGGACGAAGTGCATCGGTTGATCGAGAGCCTGCCGGTGCGCTTCGTTCTGACCGGGTCGAGCGCCCGCAAGCTTCGTCGTGGCGGAACCAACCTGCTCGCGGGTCGCGCTGAGACGCTCGCCATGCATCCGCTCACAGCGCAGGAACAAGATTCGGCGTTCAATCTTGATCGCACGCTCCGACTCGGATCGCTTCCCGCGGTCGTCACAGGCTCGGACGAGGCAGCCAAGGCGCTCTTACGAAGCTATGCCGAGACGTACCTGCGCGAAGAGATCCAAGCGGAGTCGATCGTGCGCAATCTCGGCGGCTTCGCGCGGTTCCTTGACGTGGCCGCAGCGCAGTCAGGAGAGTTGCTCAACGGCGCGTCGGTCGCACGCGACGCGGGGGTCGCGGCCCGCACCGTGCAGGAATACTTTCAGATTCTCGAAGACACGCTGCTCGGTTTCCGTCTCGAAGCGTGGCGCAAGAGCGTTCGCTCGCGACTCGTCGCTCACAGCAAGTTCTATCTCTTCGACACCGGCGTCACGAACGCGCTCGCACACCGGCTGACCGCGACCGTGGATTCTGCGCTGCGCGGTCGTCTCTTCGGGCAGTGTCTCTTTCTTGAGTGTCATCGATACATCGACTACGCGAAGTCCGAGACCCGCCTCTACTTCTGGAGGACAAATCACGGCGCCGAGGTCGATCTCGTCATCGAACGCCACGGAAAACTCTTGGCCGCGGTCGAGACGAAGACCGGCAAGCGCGTGGGCGGGAATGACCTGAGCGGTCTACGCGCGTTCGCCGCAGAAAACGCGGGCGTTCCCCGATTCATCGTCACGCCAAACGCAGAGCCGCAGCGCATTGATGACGTGCTGGTCACCAACTGGCAGGACTTCATCAAGCAGTTCCGACAGTGGGTATGACGAGCAGGCAGTCACTCGCGATCACCGATCCGTCGGCGCATGATGCGCAACGGCCGACGGCTTCAGCAGCCGACATACCGCAGCTTCGACGGCTACCGGATCATCCTGTCGATCATCGATGATGATCTCGACTTTCCGGGGCCGTTTCCCCTTTGGGCGACGAAGTTCGATGATCCAATCGTGCGCGGAGCGCTTCTGGCGACGAAGCCGCTGCGGCGCCCAGCCGTCTGCGGGCTCGTGAAACGTGGTCGAGCCGACACGCGGCCGGTGCTCGAGCCGCGTCTCGCTGATGATCCAGATGTCGTCCAGCCGCTTGCCGCGCAAGTGGGCGATCGAGATCGGGAAGCACAGCATCGCGAGATAGGTGAACCACCAGACGTTCGGCGCTTTCTTGCCCGCGAGGAGCGCAAGTATCCACACGGCGACGAGCGCGAGAATGACGATCGAGCCGGCATGGCCGAATCGTCAAAACCACGGTGAGGACTCGCGCAGGAGAACAGTCCAGCCGGCCGGCAAGTGCTTCTCGCCACACTCGGGACATCGCGGGCTGGCGGTCGGATCCGAGCGGTACGCACATTGGACACAGGGACGCATCACGGTGAAAGTGTCGCGTGCCCGGGCTCGCTCCACAAGAGCGATGCGGTGAGGCTGAGGATCATGATCATGCGCCGTGGGCGACTCGGTCCGTGATACCGGATTCATACTGGACAGTGGCTGCGTGCATTTCGTTGCGCCCGCGGGTCCGCGCTCGGGCAGATGCTGAAGGAGCTGCCATGGTGAAAGGAAGTCATCGGTGTGCAGGAAGAGCATCACGCGACCGCCGGACTGGTTGCCGACGCAGGCGCGCTGCTCCGATGTCGAGCCGCGCGCGAGGATGAGACTCGCGCCTGACGAACCGCGCGGACGAACGATCACCCAGCGCTTCTCATCGCTCAGCCGTGTGTCCTCGACGAGTTCGAAGCCGAGCGCTGTGACGAAGAATTCGATCGCCTCGTCGTATTCGCGAACCAGAAGAGTGACGTGGGCGAGGTGTTGGGACATGGCGTGCAGTTATACGCGTGCGAACCCCAAGCGTATGACCGCCGCGTTGCGCTCCCCTGAAGCGTCCCCCGCGATCAGCTGGAAACGCAACTGTTGCCGTTCAGGAACATTTCGGCAACATGCTCACGCGACTCCTGTGCATCTGTTGACCGAGAGCCTCGGCTTCCGTCTCGAAGCATGGCGCAAGAGCGTTCGCTCGCGACTCGTCGCGCACAGCAAGTTCTATCGCTTCGACACCGGGGTCACGAACGCGCTCGCACGCCCGACTGACGGCGACCGTGGACTCGGCTCTGCGCGGCCGTCTGATTGAGCACTGACTGCTTCTCGAATGCTGGCGCCTCATTGATTACGCGAAGTCCGAGACGCGGCTTCATTTCTAGAGAACCAATCACGGCGCCGAAGTCGATCTCGTGATGGAGGGCCACGGAAAGATCGTGGCCGCTGTCAAAACAAACAGGCAAGCGCATTGTTTGGCGCACCGCCGGTGTTGACGCCGAGTGTGAGCACTCGTCGCGCGAGCATGCAGAAGAAGAAAGGGGTTCCGGAAGCGCGCTCGCGCTTCCGGAACCCTTCGTTCAGCAAGTTCGCCCGCTGGACGCAGCGCCGTCACTGTTGGTTGATCCGAATTGAACCTCGCACGAGCCCGCTCACGGAGCCCAGTTACCGAGCAGAATCGCGAGATCCGCCGCATCGACGCTGCCACTTCCATCAAGGTCCGCAGTGCCTGCAGATCCCCAACCGCCGAGCAAAATCGCCAAGTCAGCCGCGTCGATTGTCCCGTTCGCATCAAGGTCCGACTGAATCGGCAGGTCCGCCCACACAAGGCGATGGTCGGAACTCGGGAACGGAAACACACCGGTCAGATAGAACAGCGGATCCGTAGTCGTCGGCCAGAAGATGCCGCCACCGCTGTGCGGGATCGTCAGCGACGGCAGGACGTAGTCGGCGCGAAGATTGCCTGGCGCCGTGTCCGCGAAGTCTGCAGTGTCGAAGAAGGGATCACCTACGTGGTTGGCGTTCGCGTTGCGCTGCAGGATCGCGGCCTCCGCACCGCCGCCCGATCTAGGCGGATTCGACGAGTTGATCAGCGGGTGGTTGAGGAACTGCAGAATCGCCTCAGCCACGCTGTCGCCGTCGAACGGATCGGCGTTCTGGTCGCCGCAGATCACAAACTTCGCGTTGCGCGGCAGGCCGCCGAAATTTCCCTGATCGTCATAGATGTACAAACTCGCCGCGGGATCAATGTAGTCGGCCCACAAACGGATCTCGTCGTGGTTGCGGAGCCCGTTGCGATCTTCGGGTCCGTCGAACACGGGTGGCGTCGGATGGCTCACGAGGACGTGCAGCGTCTGGCCCGCGATCGTGACTGGCACATCCCAGTGACTCTTCGACGAGAGGCGGAGAGCGGCGAGTTCTTCGGCTGAATACCAATCGTTCGGCTGCCGTGTCTCGGCGATGTCAGGCAACAACGCGCCGGGCATGTCCTTCCAGAGGAAGTTCTGAAACGTGCGGATGCCGGCTTCATCGATCGGATACTTCGAATACACCGCCATGCCGAACTGGCCCGGGAAGAAGCCGAAGCCAATCGCATCGTTCGGACCGCCAACGGAGCCGCTGTTGTCCAAGTCGAATCCCGATGCCACGCCAGTGTTGCTTGGCGCGACAAAGAAATAGGGGTAATCAATCGGTGTTGAGCCGTTGTGGCTCACCGAGAGATAGTTCGTCTGGAAGAGCGACGCGGCGACGCCGCCTTCAACGTAATCAAACTCATTGAGAACGATGATGTCCGGCGCAACGCGCTGGATGATCTCAGCGACCGTCGATGCCTGGGGATTGTTCGGCGTGGACAGGTCGTTGACGAGGTCACCCGCATTGTTGCGGTTCAGCGAGCAGTTAAAGGTCGCGACGCGGACGGAACCGTCCGCGGCCGCCGCTGACGCAATTGCTGACGAGAGAATCGTGGCGACGAGATGGCGCATGGCAGTTCTCCTGAGAGAGGCGACGCAATCGAGGGCGCGTTGCGACTCGATGCGATGCGCACATGGTGTCGTTGCCGTACGAAGACCCGGTGACGCAGGCGCGAAGAGTTCGCGTCCGAAGCATTAAGCAGCCCGAGGCGAAAGTGCTCATCGCGCGCGCTTGTGAGGATTCCCTGTTCGTCCCGCAGAACCTGTCGCCCCCGGTCGGCACGTCTGCAACGATCAGCCTGAAAGCGGTGGATCCGGTCAGTTCGACGCAGTGCTTGGAAAAATTGGAATCGATGTCATACGGATCACAGTAACAACTCGCGCGTGAGCCAAGACGTGTGACACAGCGACCGAAGCGTCGCCTTCTCGAGCTTCGGCATGTCCTCGATCGCTGC
>JAWXBD010000278.1:0-4104 GCA_034439815.1 Phycisphaerae bacterium | reverse complement strand
CTTTGCCTTGCGTCACGGAAGTATGCGGCAGCGCGGGCCCGCGCGCAACCTAACACGCGCCGTACGGCGCGCGCGAATCAACTACGAGCCGTATCACTCAGAACGCGAACGAGAACTGCGCGCCGAGCACGGGCCCATGCGTGATCATGTCCCATGCGAACTCGTCATCAGCATAATCCTGACCGATCGCGCGATATCCCCCGAAAACGCCGATGTCCCATCCATCGAGATGCCAGCGGTATCCAATCAGTGCTGCGGCCTGCCACGCGAAGTCGGCGCCGTCGACGCCAAAGCAGCTTCATACTTGATGAATAATCCGGGCTAGATGGTCAGCCGGACTCCAGTCGAGGGCCGCATCGGCAAACGTGTACAAATTGCTGACGCCGTCCATCGGACGCCGTTGACGACCTGCGGCAGGGTGATGTTCAGAATCTCATAGATCGTTGGCGTGATATCGATGACGTGATGAATCTGCGCGCGGGGCTTCACGTCATGCGTGATCTTCTTCGGCCACACACCGCCATCGGCTGCCGCGTCCCGCCGAAATGCGCGGCGACCAGCGTGGTCGACTAGTAGATGTCCCCGCCGGTAACTGACGACGTACGGTAACAATCTGGGGCGTCCAGCGATGAGTCGGGGAAGAGTCGCGGGCACATGATGGACGCACAGCCGTTGCGCTGCCACGATCAGCAGTCCCACGGTGTCGCGTACTCAGTAAGGGCAGAGTTCATGAGCTTCAGTCAAGACCAGGCCGGTGGTCCTGGGCACACGCCACTGCGAAACAATCCTGGTCAGAGCGAATGGGCGGATCGGCAAGCCGCCGGCGAACCTGCCATTCTCGATGAGCTTGGCCCCGAAGCTGCACAGCGCTTTGATTCCGAGCTGCTGCACTTCCAGCGCCGGCGGGCAATCGGCTACTGCCTGCTCGTGATGGCGGTGTTGATTCCGACGTTTGTGCTGGATCTGCTTCTCGCGCTGAATATCGACTTCGAGCAGCCCGACGCTCACGTTGAGATCGCGGATCCAATCATCGATGTGGCGCTGCTCGCGGTCTACGGCGCATTCGCGGTGCTTCTCTACCGCACGAGAAGGTCGCGTCGCCGGCTCATGCAGCTGTTCTTTCTGCTGCTGACCATAGTCTGCACCTTGATGATCATCGGCGCGATGACGCTCTGGAGCGACGCGGCGCGGTTGGATCCGGATGTCACGCCCGCGCAAGGCGTGTTCATTGCATCGGGCACGGCGATCACGATCGTGCTGATTCTGCATTTGCTCGCATCCATTTTCGTATCGCTTTCGCCGCGCGAAGCCCTGCTGCCGATGATTCCGCTGACGATGGTGTACGTGGTGTTGATGTTCGCGGTGGTCGAGGGGCCACTGCACATGAAACTCATCATGCTCGCCGCATGGATTTTTGCGGGCGGGCCGGGCGTCCTCTGGAGCACGCGGTACTACCGCCGGTTTGTCGACGCCTTCCGCTGGCGATCTCTGCGGGCGCAGCTTGGTGACATGCGGCACGATCTCGCGTACGCGCGGCGCGTGCATGAGGCACTGTTTCCGCTGCCGTTGAGCGACGGTCCGCTACGCATGAACTATTGCTATGAACCGATGCGCGATGTCGGTGGCGATTATCTTTTCGCACAGCGTCGCGCGGACAACTCGGTGCTTGTGGTGCTCGTCGACGTTGCCGGTCACGGGGTGGCGTCGGCACTCGCGGCAAGTCGCATGCATGTCGAACTTGAGCGTCTTGTCGAAGAGCGTCCGGATGTTCGACCCGGCGACGTGCTGTTCGCGCTCAATCGCTATGTGTATCGCACGCTCGCGGACCAGGGAGTGTTCGCGTCGGCCGTAGCGATTCTTGTGCCGGTGCACGGCACGCCACTGCGTTGGGCGAGCGCGGGGCATCCCGCGGCGCTGTTCTTTCGTTCCGATGGCAAGTGTGAACAGCTCGGTTCGACAGCGACGCTGCTTGGCGTGCTGGAACCGGGGATGTTTGCTCCCGGCGAAGCGCAGACGCTGTTAGGCGAGCGCGACGTGGTCGTCGCCTGCACGGACGGCGTGCATGAAGCGGCGGACCTCAGCGGAGCGTTCTTCGGTGACGAGCGCCTGATGTCCATCGCAACCACCGCTGCGGTGGGCGGCGGTGATCGTGTGGCCCCCGCGACGATGGACGCGGTGCGCCGCCATCGCGCGGGCCGGGAAGCGTCGGACGACGTGCTGATTGTTTCCGTGTGGGGCGCGGCATAGTTGTCAGATTGCACTTGTGGCGGGTCGCAGCCGGTCGTAGTCTGAGCGCAGTGGAGGTCCCGCATGTCGTTGAATCGTCGTCGCCCCAATACTGTCGTAGCTTCTGTCGTTGCGCTGCTTGCCCCGTTCTGTCTCCTGCTGTGCTTGGTGGCATCCGCTGCTCCGGCGCACGCACAATGCGGAGTCGGTGACATCACCGAGGACGGAGCGGTCGACAGCGCTGATCTCGCGGTCCTGCTCGGAGCGTGGGCCACCAGCGGGACGTCTGCGGATCTCAATGGCGACGATACCGTCGATGCCACGGACCTCGCCATGCTGCTCGCGAACTGGGGAACGATCGATGTTGAAGTCGGCACGTTTCCTGACGTGTGGATCTGGGGCGCACCGAACTGTGCCACTGATCCGACGATCCAGGTGCATCGATACAACGAGGACACGTTCATCCTTCGCCAGTCGATCTGCACCAACTTCGAAGGGCCCTTTATCTATTTGCTGTTCGGCTCGGAGAAGGTGCTGATGGAAGACACCGGGGCGTCGAACGTTCCGATGTACAACACGGTCAAGGCGATCATCGACCAGTGGCTGATCGATCGTGGGCAGGCGTCGATTCAGTTGATCGTGTCGCACAGCCATGCGCACGGCGATCACGTGTTCAACGATGGTCAGTTCGTCGGCAAGCCGAACACGACTGTCGTCGGAACATCCCAGACGGCGGTGAAGAACTTTTTCGGCATCGTGAACTGGCCGACGGACATCGTTGATTACGACCTCGGCGGTCGCGTGGTGCAGGTGCTGCCGATTCCTGGCCATCACTCGGCGCACATCGCGTTTTACGACCAGCAGACCGGATTCCTGCTGACCGGCGACACGCTGTATCCGGGCCGGCTCTACATCTCCAACTGGACGCAGTTCAAGGCGAGCATTCAGCGCATGGTCGATTTCACCGCGGACAAGACGCTGTGCCACGTGATGGGAACGCACATCGAAATGTCGCAGATTCCAGGCGATGACTATCCCATCGGCGCGCCGTCACATCCCAATGAGCACGAACTGGAGCTGGCGCGCGAGCATCTGATCGAACTGAACGACGCATGCATCGCGATGGGCGCGAGCCCGGTCTACCAGGTGCATGACGACTTCATCATCTTCCCATTGTCATTCTCGGAGCCACCGGCCAACAACAGCGGCGTGCACGGCGGCGACGAGCCATGCTGCGAACGGCCAAAGACGGTGTTTGACTATCGGCGGCTGCGGGGATTGCCGCGGCGGTGAGGGGGTGAAGCAGGATGAAAGGACCAGGATGAAAGGACAGGCCTTCTCACCGGCCTTCTCACCGGGCAGAGAACGACGACTCTGACCGAACGGATCGGCGGAGGCGAACTCGACTGATGCGATTTCGGTGGCGGTTGACGGCGATCGGAGCGCGCAGCGCCGCGCGAGGCGCGCTTTGCGGCGCTTCAACGCGCGCTCCGCGCACGGCATCGCCTCCCGGCGATGCCAGGCGGCGTTTGGGATGACCCTTGATTGCTGACGCGCGCCTGGGTCGCCCGCTCTACGCGACTGCCTCGAGCGGCGCACCTCGCGCGCGGGCCCGTCTGCCGTTGTTGTCATCCTTGGCCTTGACCTCCGGCGCCGCCCGGATCCGCCGCGCGCCGCCCGATTCCGGACTGACCACGATCCCCAGCGCGAACCGCTTCTTCATCGCCCGCGCGTGCCTCGCGATCGCCTCCGGGCTCCCGCTGAAGTTGCCGTGAATCATGAAGCCCTCGTTCTCCACGAGGTCGTCGATCAGCCCCGCGATTGACCGGGCCGCCCGCATCAGCGGCGACGCCTTCGCCTCCTCCGCCACGCATGCCG
>JAWXBD010000277.1:0-13058 GCA_034439815.1 Phycisphaerae bacterium | reverse complement strand
TCGTCCCATTGACATCGCGCGTCCTCCTTGACGGTGCGAGTTGTACAGGCGTCAGGCGGAGAGGTTGCGCCAGTTTCGAGGTTTCGCCACGGACTGCTAGGGAGCGCTCTAAATAGTCGCTTCGGTGACGCGCAGCACTTCTTCGACCGTCGTTCGCCCGCTGCGCACCTTCTCGAATCCATCCTGCCGCAGCGACTGCATCCCGCGCTCCGTGCATGTGCGCCGGAACTCGGTGACGTTTGGACTTCCTGCCACGCGATCGCGCAGGAAATCGTCAAGAACGAGAAGCTCGTAGATGCCAAGCCGCCCGCTGTAGCCGGTCTGGCGACACGCCGGGCACCCCTTGGGCATCACCATTGTCTCGCTGTTGATGCCGTGCATGACGAAGAAGTCTTTGCTCTCATCGGGCACGGGCTCTTCCCGGCTGCAGTGCTTGCAGACCTTGCGCACGAGTCGCTGCGCGAGCACTGCGTTGAGTGCGGCACCGACAAGGAACGGTTCGATGCCGATGTTGATGAGGCGAGTGATCGAACTCGGCGCGTCGTTGGTGTGCAACGTCGACAGTACGAGGTGACCGGTCAACGCTGCCTGGATCGCGGTGTTCGCCGTCTCCTGATCGCGGATTTCGCCCACCATGACCACGTCAGGATCCTGACGCAGAAGCGCCTTCAATGCCCGTGCGAACGTCATGCCGATGCGTTCGTGCGTCTGAATCTGCGTGATGCCGGCGAGGTTGTATTCGACAGGATCCTCGACGGTTGACACGTTCATGCGCCGCGTGTCCATTTGACGAATCGATGAATAGAGCGTCGTCGTCTTACCGCTGCCGGTCGGCCCGGTGACTAGGATGATGCCGTGCGGCATCTCGATCTGATTCTTCCAGATCGTGAGGGTGTCCTCGTTGAATCCCAGATCGTCGAGCGACACGCTGATCGATCGGTTGTCGAGAATACGCATGACCGTCTTCTCGCCCTTGCCGGTCGGCATCGTCGACACACGCAGATCGATCTTGCGCCCCATGACGGTGACGCGAATACGACCGTCTTGCGGAAGGCGTCGCTCCGCGATGTCAAGGTTCGCCATGATCTTGATACGGCTGGTCAGCGCCGCGTGCATCTTGCGCGGTGGTGCCATCGATTCGAACAGCACGCCGTCAATGCGGAAGCGGACCTTCAGCGTCTTGTCGTCGGGCTCGATGTGGATATCAGAGGCACCGTCCTTCAGCGCTGACTGAATGATGTGATTCACAAAGCGGACCACCGGCGAGCTTTCCGCGTCTTGCTCGACGTTGTCCGCCTCTTTCACTTCCTCTTCGACCTCAACATCGTCTTCTTCGACGTTGGCGAGAATCGAGTCGATGTCCGGCTCCTGCGTATGCGCTTCAGTGATTGCGAGGATGAGCGCGTTGATGTCCGCAGCGGTGACGAGCACGTGCTTGACCGCACTCACGCCCAGTCGCCGTTTCACCTCGTCCAGGAGAAACACATCGTCCGGACTCGTCGTCCCTACGACAATGCGGTTGCCTTCCTGGCGCAGCGGCATCACCAGCTGCTGGCGGCAGTAATCGTGGCCAAGTCGCTGCAAAGCCCGCGGCTCATACTGATCCTTGCCCTTCGGATCGAGGCGCTCGAAACCGATACGCGCGATCTCTGCGACAACGGCCTGCACTTTGGCTTCATCAGCCCCGGCTTCGATGACGACCTGCGACAGCTTCTTGTCGGGTGTCTGTCTCATCACCCGCTGCGCGCTCGAAAGCCGCTCTTGATCGATGACGCCGCGTTCAACGAGGATCTGCCCGAGGTCGAGTGCAGCACCGCGCGCGGCCGGCGTGTACACGTCGCTGAGCGCGTCATCGGGTCGCTGCCGCGCCGGATCGGCACCGTGCGAGGCCATCGTTGTGTCAAGCTCGGCGCCGAAGCCTCGACCATTGAGATCCGGTGGACGTGGCGCATCCATCGACGGCGAAATGGGCGCGCGCGGCCGCGGAAGCGGGGCATTTGCGAGGTCGCCAAGTGAAGATCTCGAGTGGCCTGGCGCGCGAGGGGGTGGGCCATTCGCACCGACGCCGTCTGGCGGCGCGGGGCTTGGTTCCTTGGGAGCATCCTTGCGGGGCTGCCCCAGTCCCTTCATGAGCTCATCCCAGTTGAAAGCCACAATCGCCTCCCGCAGTGTGTGCAGACCAACCGTCGATCAGTACTTCTTCTTGAGGACTGTGACCTTCACGATGCGCTCATGCTTCAATGCTGCGTTGTAGGCAACAACAGTCATTTCATCGCGATCGATCGACTGAATCTTGAATTCGGTGTCCGTCCCGTCGACACCGAACACATCATCAAGCCGGAGCATGTGACCATTGATGTTTGCAATGCCCGTTGCACCCTTGGGCCCACTCGTGTTGACAATCGTCGACTGAAGCCGGATCGCCGCAGCGGCCGCATCGACTTGCTTCTGCCACGCAGCGATGCGCGCCGCAAGATCGTCGCCCGGCGTCGTCGGCGGATCCTTCGGATCGGTCGTCCCAGGCACGGTGGGATCAAGCCAGATCAGGAACGGATTCTTGACGAGATCCTTCCAAGGCACGCGAAGATCGGCGTTGGCCTCCGTCGGTTCGAGCAATCGAGTCGCGTCGGTATTGGGATCGACCTTGCGACCACCGCGCTCCAGCGCCTCATCGACGAAGACATCCATCTCGCTGCTCTTCAACGGGCCGCTCGCAGCAGCGCGATCAATCGCGCGCATGGACCACAGGCTGCCGATCGAGAGCACGACAACCCCACCCATCAGGAGCGAGCCTGAGCTGATGCGCCGCTTGACACTGCCGAAGCCACCGGCGCCAAACGCGCCGTCCATCGAGCCGTCGGCCGAACCGTCGGTGGAACCGGGGAGCGGTGCATCCTGAGCGTTGAGCGCTCCCGCACTGCCGCTCGCGTCGCTTCCGGAATTCTTTTCACTTGCGTTCACGCGATTTATGCTCACGTTTTCCTCCGGTCATATCGATGGGTGGCTGATCGCCGGCGTCGAAATAGATGCTCAGCACAAACTCTGCCTTCATGGTTCCTGGCGTGATTGGACGCTCGTCGCCCTTGCTCGGCTCGAGTCGACTCATCTTCATAGAGTGCACGCGCGTGATTCGAGGAAGCGCTTCAATGTCCAGCAGAAACTGATAGAACCCGTCGAAGCTTCCCTCAACGGTCGTGCGCAGAGGCAGCTCCCATGCCATCGCGGCGGGAATGGTTTTCTCGCCCTTCACCGAGCGCACCATCAGTTTGTTGGTCTTGGCGATCTCCGTAATCTGACCGAGGATTGCATCGATGCCCTCCTCATCAGGCAGCTTCTCACCGAGCCGCTTCAGCGCTTCTTCCCAGTTGACAATCTCGCGATCGAGATCACCGATGCGCGAGGTGAGTTTGCGCAGTTCGGCGAGGCGCGTCTCCTTGCGGAGCATCTCCACCTTGGCAGCCTTGATCTGGTTGTTGCGCGGACCGAACACAAAGAAATAGCTCGCGATGGGAACGGCGAGCAAGACGCCTGCGAAGACCAATTCGCGAAGTCCGAGCTTGTACTGGCTCATGGCTGGCCCTCCTGGCTGGGTTCCTGTGGAGTCGCGCCGTCGTCGGGCGTCATCATCGGCTCATCACTCTCAGACATCTCGCCGACATCCGAGCGCAGCGACGGCGGCGACATCTCCACCGTGTCCATCAGCGGATTGCCGGGTCGCAGCACGCTGTTGCGCAGACTGCGGATGTCCGCATCGGCATCGATGCGCATCGAGATCTTGAAGTAACGCACGTAGAGTCCGTCCACTTCTTTCTCTTCAGTGGTCTCGAGGCGCACAGCCTTGAAGATGGGAATTCCTGAGAGTCCGTTCATATAGCGTGAAACATCAAGATCGTTCTGTGCGATGCCGGTCATCGTGATGGCGATGACATGACGAACGGGTTCCGGCTTCGGCGCCTCCTTCTCAGCGAGAGGAGCTGCGGCTGCAGCCTGGCCTTTCGTCTGGCCGCGCTTGGACACCTTCGGAGCACTTGCCCCCTTCGACTTCGCCTCCGAGAGTTCCTTCTCGACCTGCTTTTTCGGACGCTTGACCTCGCTGCTTTTCAAGTCAAAGTCGAGCAGGCTGAGCCGTTCCGGCATCGCATTCACGATCAGCGCGAGCAGCACCGACCGCGGCACCGGCTCGATGAGCGTCATCGCAAGTTCGGCCTTGTCGACCATCGCGGCGCGCTTGGTCTCCAGTTCCTGCATCTTCCGAATCTCGGCAGCAGCCTGCTCGGTATCGGCGTGGATGCGGACCTGATCCTGGCGGACCTGCGTCCACTGGCGATTCGTCACGAGAAACGCGCCGAACACGGCGGTCATCACGACACCGAAGAGGACAAGGCTCGCCAGGTTGGTGCGCCGTTCGGCGGCCTGAGCGATGTAGTCCTCGGGCAAGAAGCTGGTGTTCGACATGCGGTTTCCCAACAAAGGACGGAGTTGATTCGTTCAGACATTCGGACCGTACGGATCCTCACCCACTCACGCGCTTCCATCGACGTGGTCACATATCCACGGGCGCGGCGCTCAGTCCGCACGCCACCGCCCACGCCGGATGCGCTTCACCCGGTTCCGGCAGGCCGGCCGGCGTCGCGGGACCGAGGAGCCGCGCGAGAGGATCACCGGACTTCGCGTGCAGTCCCAGCGCTTCCGCGAGGTACTGACAGAGACCGATCTGACGGGCCTCGCCGCCGAGAAACACCACGCGGTCGATTGCACGACCGCTGAAGCACGCCGCGTGATAGCGGGTGCACATCGAAAGATCGTCAGCAAGGCTTTCAAGCTGTTCCGTGAAGTCGACCGTCATCTTGACCGGTCCGCCCGCCTCGGGAACATCGCTGCCCAGCGCACGCGGCCGTCCGCCGCCTCGGCGATCATCGACCGTGCTTGTCGCATGCAAGTTGTTCTCAAGCCGCGCATCACTGTCGGCCTGGGCCATGCCAGCCTTCAGAATGGCCAGCCCGCCCTGATCCGAAGACTGCTGCTGCTGCTGCTGCGTGAGCGCCGGCGCCTGGCGCAGCGGGAGGAGATCCTCCGCCAGTCGACGCGCCCGCGCGGTGGTCAGATCACACTTGAACGCCTGTGCAACCACCTGGTCGAAGTGACGGCCACCGAGCGCAATGCACTTGGCGAAGACGAGCTGACGGCCGTGACCGATCGCAACCTTCGTGGTGCCCCACCCGAGATCGACGTACAGCGTCGAGACACTGACGTCCGTTTCACGACGATTGATGTGATCGAACGCGTACAGCAGCGATTGCACTTCGTTGTGCACAGCGATGACCTGAATCTTCATTCGCTTGAAGAGATCGACATAGCGCATGACATCGTCACGCGCGATTGCGAAGGCGATGTGCTCGACCTTGCCTTGGCTGTTCGGCGACGATGTCACTGCGACGCTGCGCACCACCACGCCGGAGGTGTCGATGCTGAGCTGGGCCTGCAGCTGAGCCTTGATCATCTCGATCGGCGTGTCCGTCGTTGGCAGCTGCATGTGCTGGACGAGCATCTGCGCGCTGGGCGGACAGCAGACAACTCGCTTGCCCTTGAAGCCATTGTCCTTCAGCAGCTGCGGCAGCTTCTGTGCGAAGAACTCGAAGCGACGATCGATGGCCTGACCGCGCAGCTCGTCAGGAATGACGAGCTCCGCCGCCGCGACAACGACCGGCTTGTCGCCGGACGAAACCTGCAGCAGCTTCACGGATGCGGAACCAAAGTCCGCAACGATCGGGGAAGCAAGGGACGTAAACATCGACAGCGCCATTCCGCCTCCGGACAGGTTCGCAGGAACCCGTACAAGGCTGATCGGCCGGATCGGTGCTTCAGTTGACGTCCAACTTCAGGCTGGGTCGCGCTAAGTGCGCGAACCGCCCGCGCGGCACAGGGCCCCCAGATCCTCCAGACGAACCTCGGTCTGTTCCCCAGTGTCGAGGTTCTTGAGCGTCACAGTGTTCTCGATGAGCTTCTCATCGAGAATCGCCGCGAACCGCGCCCGTACTTTGCCCGCGTCGCCGAGCAGCTTGCCGATGTTGCGCGTCGTCTTGTAACTCTGTCGCGCGTGCAGTCCGCTCCGGCGCAGCTCCGACAGGAGGCCAGGGAGAGCGCGCTCCGCAACCTCGGAGCCGTTGCTCAGCAGAAAGACGTCCGGCCGCGGAAGCCGCTCCTCTGGTTTCAGCAGTCCGCGATCGGCGAGCACGAGGGACAGGACCACATCGCCCATGCCGAAGCCGCACGCAGGCATCGATGGTCCGCCGAACAGTTCGACAAGTGTGTCATATCGACCGCCGCCGGCGATGGCGCGCTCCGCGCCGGTGATCTCGTGGATCTCGAACACGGCGCCGGTGTAATACGCGAGACCGCGGACGATGCCCAGATCCCACGAGCACCATGCGCTGAGACTGAGCGTCGCGAGGCGATCACGCAACGCTGCGAGTGGAGCAAGATCGTCGATCGGCACCTGGACGGCATCCGCAAGCTCTTCGACGCTCGTCGACAGCGGGAGTCTGGTGCGGGCCACGCGCTCAAAGTGCGCAGTGCCTTGCGGCGTGAAGCCGAGCACCTCTGCGCGCTTCATGAACTCCTCAGGCGGCAGCCGGTCGCGCCGGTCAATGAGCTCAAAGGCAGCAGCTACGCCCTCGTCGCGCACACCAATTCTGCGCAGCACGTTGCCCATCGCGTCACGGTGACTGATGCGCACCTGCACGTCAGCAGGCGTGAGACCAAGCCGTTCCAGCGCCAGCACGGCCACCGAGATGATCTCCGCGTCCGCTTCGCATCCGCCAGTCCCGACGATGTCGGCGTTCCACTGTTGAAACTCACGCAGGCGACCGCGCTGCGGGCGCTCGGCGCGGAACATGCTGGGCATGCAGAACCACTTGAGCGGAAGCGGAAGCTGCTGGCCCTTCGCAACCACCATGCGTGCGAGCGTCGGCGTGAACTCGGGGCGCAGCGCATATGTCGCCTCGCCCCCCGCGCGAGTGAACGAAAACAGCTCGTTCACTATTCCTTCTCCGCTCTTGATCGTGTACAGCTCAAGGTGCTCGAACGTCGGACCGTCGATCTCTTCAAATCCGCAGTCGACCGATGCAGAGCGCCACGCCGCTTCGATGTGCCGGCGCGTCGCCATTTCGATCGGATAGAAATCGCGCGTGCCTTTGGGCGACTGAAGTTTCTGCGGAGTTGCGGCCATCGTCGAGCAATTCTACGGCAACAACGCGACGCGTCAGGGACCGACGACTGCGACACCGCACTCCGGGCAGCGCTCGAGACCCGCGAGCGGGTGTCCGCACGCACGACACGCTCCGCGATGGGCTCGCCGCACCGATCGCCCGGTGCGTGTGACGCGCAGCAGCAGCCAGGCGCAGGTGCCGAGCACGAACGCGTCAGCAACCATGCCGAGCGGCTCGATTCCGACGGGAAATCCGGGCAGGCCGAGAGACGCCAGCGGCAGTTTCCACATGCCGACGGCGATGTCGCCGAGACCTGCGCCGCTCCACGAGGACATCTCGAGCGCGGGCCACGGCCATCCGACACGCATGCGCCACACGGCGATGCGATCCGTCTCGATGATGCCGCCGGCCCGATCGCGGGGCCACAGATCCATCATCTCTTCCCGAATCAAGAACCGATCTGCATCGATCGTCTGCGTGAGCTTCCACCCGTGCGCAGACCACGCTCGAGCGCGCTCCGCGAACGGCGCCGGCATTGTGGATGCGATCCACCGTGCTTCATAATCGGGATCCACCACGACGATCTGAAACTTCCGACTCGTCCCCCGCGCCACCCCAGCAGCGGCGCCGACGAGCGTGAGCAGCAATCCGATCGCGAAGTACCTCGCGATCGTCGCGATCGCGCCGCGACACCGCGCCGCGCGGGTGGTGGCTGTGCCAACCAGCGCCTCGGTCATCGTCGCCTTGAAGATGGTCGGCCGCTCCAACGTCACTGCCGCATTGTGACGGCATCTTGCTGGACGGCGCTGGCGCCGCACTCGGAGCAGCGCGCGGCTCCCAACAGCGGGTGGCCGCATTCGGCACAGCGGTGATTGTGGCGGCGCCACCAGCGCTCTGCCGCGACGGGCAGGCGGGTGAGGAGAAGGAGGAACCCGCCATATACCGCCGCATTGCCGAGCAGACCCCACCAGATGACTTGCGTGGGCAGTACAGCGTCCGTGTCCGATGCGCGGGGAATCCGCAGAAGACTGACATCCAGCGGACGTGCGGCCGTTCGACCGGCAGTCGGCACGGCGCTCCACGAGGACCCTTCCAGGCACCGGAACGGAAACCCGCGTCGAACGCGCCAGACATCCACTGTCCCTGCCGGCGATCGATCGAAGGAGCGATCTTCATTGCGGCGCCACACCTGCAGGTGCATCGCAATCTCGCCGAACCGGATCCACACCTGACGCATTCCGTTCAGACGCCAGCGACCGTCCCCAGCCGGTCCGCGATAGAACTCCTGCACCTCCGCAGGCATCGTCCCCGCAACCCAGGCAACATCACGTTCCAGATCCAAAGGGAGCGCTCGCGGCACCGGCGCGTCGGGAGCAAAGGCGCGCAGCATGGTGACAGTGAGCGCGAACACGCCGCCGATCGAGCCCCATACGAGGACGATCCGTGCGAGCCGACCAGCGAAAAACTTCAACCGTCGAACGAGTTGCATGACAACCACAAGCTGGCAGTGCGCGCCGGCGTTACCACTCCGGTCCGCCGGAGTAGCGGCCGAACACATCAGCCATCGCCTGCACCATCTCGCCGAGCGTGCACTTCTGGTGCGCGGCTTCAACAAGCGCCGCCATCACGTTCTCGTCCTTGCGCGCCACAGAACGAATGTCGTCAAGCGCCTGCTTCGCGGCGTCCTGATTGCGGGTTCTGCGGAACGTCGCGAGCCGCGCGCACTGGACCTCTTCGACCTCATGCGGAATCTGCAGAATCTCGACGTTGTTGTCTTCGTTGCCGTCCGTGTACGCATTGACGCCGACGATGACGCGGTCGCCCGCTTCCATCTCCTGCCCAAAGCGGTAACTCGCTTCAGCGATCGAGCGGCGGAAGTATCCCTTGTGAATGCCAGAGACAACGCCGCCCATGTCGTCCACTTCCTTGATGATCGCGTTCGCGTCCGCTTCCATGCGGTCCGTGAGCGCTTCAACAAACCATGAGCCGCCAAGCGGATCGACCGTGCGATGGACACCCGTTTCGTGCGCCAGAATCTGCTGCGTGCGGAGTGCAACGCGCACCGCGGTCTCCGTCGGCAATCCGAGCGTCTCGTCCATGGAATCCGTGTGCAGCGACTGACATCCACCAAGCACGCCGGCGAGCGCCTGATACGCGACGCGCACGATGTTGTTGAGCGGCTGCTGCTCAGTCAGGGAACAGCCCGCAGTCTGCACGTGCGTGCGCATCAAGAGCGATCGCGGATTCTTCGACTTGTACCGGTCGCGCATCGCATGCGCCCAGATGCGCCGGGCCGCGCGCAGCTTGCAGATTTCTTCGAAGAACTCGTTGTGCGAATTGAAGAAGAAGCTGAGCCGCGACGCGAACTGATCGACATCGAGTCCGCGCTTCATGCACGCTTCGACGTACTCCATGCCGTCGCGCAGCGTGAACGCCAGTTCCTGCGTTGCCGTCGAACCAGCTTCGCGAATGTGGTAGCCGGAAATGGAAACCGAGTTCCACTTCGGGAGATGCAGCGATGCGAACTCGATCGTGTCGACGACGAGTTTTACGCTGGCTTCGGGCGGATAGATGAACTCGTTCTGCGAATGGAATTCCTTCAGGATGTCGTTCTGCAGCGTGCCGCCAAGATTGGTCCACGAGATGCCGCGTTCCTTCGCCATCGCGAGGTACATCGCCCAGATCACCGCGGCCGGCCCGTTGATTGTTTGTGACACGGTGACATCACCGATCGGAATGTCGGCGTAGAGCCGATGCATGTCTTCGATCGATGAAATCGCCACGCCGCAGCGGCCGACTTCGCCCGCCGACAGCGGATCGTCCGAGTCGCGCCCCATCAGCGTCGGCAGATCGAACGCTGTCGAGAGACCGGTGTTCGCCTTCGTTCCCTGCGCGTTCGCGAGCAGGTATTTGAACCGTTTGTTGGTGTCGTCGGCTGAACCGAAGCCGGCAAACTGCCGCATCGTCCAAAGACGATCGCGATACATCGTCTTGTGCACGCCACGCGTGTAGGGAAACTGGCCTGGCTCCGCGATGCGCGGATGCACGTTCGTCGGATCGGACGGGTCGACCACCTCCACCGACGCCGGGCCGTAGCGCTCGTCGACGACGTAGCCGGAGATGGTCACCGTCTCCGGATCAACAGGCGCGGGCGTTGTGGAGACAGACGAACGGGTGATGGCTTCGCGGGAAGTCGTCATGGCATGCACTTCTCGATGGAACGGGCGAAACAGAGTCGAATCGCACCGGATGGTACCGGAAGGGCACCGTGATCCGCTCGACCATACACTCGACGGCCGTTCGAGTGCACTTTCCAATCCTCCGTGGAATGAATTCGTGACTTTCAGGCTGGAAAAGTGGTTTCTCGACGTGCTTGGGACTCAGGGCGATCTGTCGATCATCTATGCCGCTGACGTCGCGTTCGCGGGAGTCCGCGTCGGTGTCAATGCGCTGACGGAGTACACGACCGGGGAGGGCGTATCCGACCACAGCTCGCTCGTCGGGGCCCGGCTTCCCGAGCGCACGAAGGACGGCGTGCGCTGGTCAAACGACCGCCTTCTTGCGGAGGGTCTGTGGCAGGGGTTCCGGGGAGCGTTCCCCGAACGCACGCTCTACGCCGCCGATGGCAAGTCCATTCGATGGGAGTGCGTTGCGCCCGCTGCGGCGGCGCAGGTGAGCACGCCGCGTGGCATATTTACTGGAACGGGCTACGTCGAGCGCCTCCAGCTGACGCTTGAGCCGTGGCGGCTGCCGATCTCGACACTTCGATGGGGGCGCTTCTCAACTGGGGCGCGGAGCGTCGTGTGGATTCAGTGGCGCGGCGCGCACCCGATCGATCTCGTCATCGTTGATGGCGTTGAACGAAGCGCAGTCGCCATCGACGAGCACCATGTCACGTGGGAGAACGGCGCCATCCGACTGCAGTCGCCGCGCACGCTGCGCGACGCGCCGATCGGAACCGGTGCGCTCTCGTGGATCCCCAGGCTCGCGAATGCCTTGTCCATCCCGCTGCTGAAAGTCCACGAGACCAAGTGGCTCAGCGCAGCGACGCTGGAGGACGGCACCGAACCGGACACGCGAGAAGATGGATTCGCGCTGCACGAACTCGTCCGATTTCCGGCGATGTAGGCGAACGCTGCCACCGATCACGCTCGTATGTCTTGGCTACGGACTCCTTTTCTGCATTGCGCTGCCGACGCTCCTTGCGCTGTGGGCCGCGCGGCTCGACACGATCCTTCCGTTGCCGTCCCTCCCTGGCATGAGCGAGGGATGGTGGCTCGTCGGTGCCGGCATCGCGCTGATCACCTGGTCGATGCTTGAGCTCTGGCGCGTCGGACGCGGCCTGCCGATGAATGCGTTTCCTCCACTGCTGCCTGTGCAGAGCGGCCCCTATCGGTGGCTCGAACATCCCATCTATGTCGGAGCAGTGATCGTCGCCGCCGGCACGTCCGTTGGATGCGGCTCCTTCGCCGGCGTTGCAATCGTCACTCCCGCGCTCGCGCTGGCGTGCGCCGCGCTCGTGCTCGGTTTCGAACGGCTGGATCTGCTGCGCCGTTTTGGGGAGGTGCCCGGCGGTGTCTCGGCGCGCTGGCCTTCCACCGATGACAGCGCGCCCCCCAGCGGGAGCGACCTCGTCGCTGTGCTCCTGCGCCTGCTCCTGCCGTTCATGGTGCTGTATGAAGCGGTCGGCCATCTGCCCGTTCCCGATGCGATTGATGTCATGCATGCCGTGGAACGCCGCTGGCCCGTGTGGACATGGACAACCATCGCGTACACCGCGGTGTATCCGTTTGTGCTGCTGGCGGTCGTGCTGGCGCCGACGCGGTGCCGTCTGCGCACGTGGTGTTTCGACGCGTGGCTGGGCGTCGCGGTTGGCCTGCTGTGCTACCTCGTGATACCCCTCGTTGCCGTTCCGCGGCCGTTCGACGCTGAAGCGCCGTTGGGATGGCTGCTGACGCTTGAGCGCGCAGACGGTCTTGCTGGCCGCGCGGCGTGTCCATCGTTTCACGTCTTCTGGGCCGTGATGGCCGCGATGCTCATCGGGCAGCGAGGCCGCGTGACGGCCGCGCTCGCGGGCGGGAGTGCGACACTCATCTGTGCGAGCTGCGTCACGACCGGCATGCACGCCATCATCGATGTCGTCACTGGCGTCCTGCTGGCGATCATCGCGTTGCACCGGCGCCGACTGTGGGCGCTAGCGCTGCGCACAACGGAACGCGTTGCAAACTCGTGGCGCGAGTGGCACATTGGGCCTGTACGAGTCATCGTGCACGGGACCTATGCCGGCCTCGCCGCGGCGCTGGGCGTGGCCATCATCAGTGCATGTGGCGGCGCGTCGCGATCGACAGAGATCGGCCTCATCGCGCTCGCGTCACTTGTCGGCGCGGGCCTGTGGGGACAATACTGGGTCGGCTCGCGCACGCTGCTTCGACCGTTCGGCTACTTCGGCAGTGTCATCGCTGTCGCGCTCGCATCCGCCGCGTTGCTTCCGTTCGGATTCGACGGATGGACCATGGCCGCAGCGGTTGCCGTTGCAGCGCCGTGGGTGCAGGCCGTCGGTCGCTTGCGATGTCTCGTGCAGGGCTGCTGCCACGGCGCACGCTGCGAGGCGGGCCGCGGCATTGTTTACCGGCATCCACGATCTCGCGTGATCACCGTGGCGCAGATGGGAAGTGTGGAGGTCATCGCTACGCCACTCGTGTCGATCAGCAGCAATGTCGTGATCGGCGCGATCATCGCCCGACTGTGGTCGCTCGGCGCGCCGAGCAGTGGCGTGATCGGGATGTATCTCGTACTCGCAGGTTTCGCACGGTTTGCGGAGGAGGCGTATCGCGGCGAACCGCAGACGCG
>JAWXBD010000276.1:0-3418 GCA_034439815.1 Phycisphaerae bacterium | reverse complement strand
TGAGTGTCGTGTCCGTTTCATCGAGAGTCTCCGAAGCCCGGCCGGGGCTCATCGGGACTCTCATAGGAACTGGCTCAGATTTTGGGGAGCAGGTCACTCGGGAGGATGGACGCGCTGGGATTCGACCTGTGTGCGGAAGCGAGTCTCGCGGTGCTCACGAGCGATGTCGTGAAGTCTTCAGCGATTGAGGGCGAGAAGCTGAACCCGGACGAGGTCCGGTCCTCAATCGCGCGGAGGCTCGGACTGAACGTGGGTGGGCTGCCGAAGGCAGGACGGGAAGTTGAAGGTGTTGTTGAGATGATGCTCGACGGCACGCGGCACTTCGAGAAGCCGCTAACGAAGAAACGTCTCTTCGACTGGCATGCATCGCTCTTCCCGATCGGCCGCAGCGGGCTGAGTCGGATCACGGTCGGAGGGTGGCGCACGAAGGAAACGGGAGCGATGCAGATCGTCTCCGGACCCATTGGACGGGAGAAAGTGCATTTTGAAGCGCCGGAAGCGGAGCGCCTCGAAGGCGAAATGTCTACGTTCCTCAGTGGTTCAATGCGGCGCCGGTGATGGACCCGGTCCTGAAGGCGGGTATCGCACACTTCTGGTTCGTGACTATCCATCCATTCGTTCAGCAGGAAGAGCCCGACGACGATTGCACTGTCGACCTCGCTGATCCACGTACCTCGGCGATCGCGCCGTCGATGTTCTGACGGCGCGAGTCACGTCCCTGATAATCGAAGCCGGAGAGTCGCCGCTCGTTGAATGGGGCGGCGAGCACGATCATGACGCGCGTCGCGCTCATCAGATCGCTGCGCTCGCCGTCGCGGCTGACTCGACCAGATACGGAGGCGCACAGCGCGTACATGCGTCGTTTTGTCGAGCAGGGCGTCCGTGGCCTGGCCGGCTCGCAGTGACCGCTTCGCCGGTGAGCAGACGTATGGGGTCGCTTGCTCGCGCGCCACGATCGAGTAGCGGGTGACATAATCTTCCACGACCTGGCCCATGAGCAGATCCGGCAGCGAGGAACGAATGATGACTACGAGAACGGCGAAGTCGAAGGCAGGCACGACGTCCCGGTCGAAATCACGCGCGAAGGTCAAGCCCGGTGGCGATTGGCGCGAGGAGATGTTGGCGCGCATGCGCGGACTGATTCTCGATGCCGTTCCCGAGATGATCGAGGAGCGAAAGTGGAAGAAGCCGTCGAATGCGATGGCCGGGGTCCCGGTCTGGTCGCACCTGTCCCCCGACGTGGGGACCGTGGGGATCGTCTGCACCGGGGAGTCGTACGCGAAGGTCGTGAAGCTCACATTCGCCCGCGGGGCCAGGATCCCGGATCCATCGCGCCTCTTCAACGCCAGCTTGGAAGGCAGCACGCGGAGGGCGATCGACATCCACGAAGGGGAGACGGTCGACGCACGCGCGTTCAAGGCGCTCGTGAAGGCTGCGGTCGCTCAGCATGACTCGCTGGCGAAGAAGGCGACGCGCGGCGCGAGCAAGGCCAAGCCGGCCGGCGCGCACAAAGTCGGCAACGTCCTCCTCCTCTCCGGCGGCAATCCGCAGATCGCGAAGGCGGACGGCGATGCCCCGGTGCAGGCATACATCGCCGCGATGCCGGGCTGGACGAGCGACCTCGGGCGCCGGCTCGACGCCATCATCGTGCGCGCCGTGCCCGACGTGCGCAAGGCCGTGCGCTGGAACTCGCCGTTCTACGGCATCGAAGGCCAAGGGTGGTTCTTGTCGTTCCACGTCCTCACCCGCTACGTCAAGGTGACGTTCTTCAGCGGAATGTCGCTGCGACCGGTCCCGCCGGGCGGCACGCCGAAGAGCAAGGAAGCGCGCTGGATCGATATATACGAAGGTGACGCACTCGACGAACTGCCGATGACGGCGTGGGTGAAGCAGGCAGCCGCGTTGCCCCGGGTGGGTCCCGTAGCAGTCCGTGGCGAAAGTGCTTCCCGACGCACGCCGGCTCCGTATATCGAATGGCCTGGGCACCTGCGTAACGGCGTTAGCGGGGCGCCGGATACGCAGCGGTAGGAAGAGCTTCAAAGCCAGGCTTCGCGAACAGATAGCCTTGATATAGTGAGATGCCGGCGGACCGACACCAATGATACTCGGCCACCGTCTCAACGCCCTCGGCGATGACATCGATACCCAGGTCAAAGCATGTCTGCAAAATCCCCCGGACAACCGCCTGCCGGGGGCCGTGCCGTTGGATATCCCGCACAAGGAACATGTCCAACTTCAGGTAGTCGGGCTGGAGCTGGGCGAGGAGATTGAGTCCCGAGTGACCCGCCCCGAAGTCGTCAATCGCGATCTTCACTCCCGCCTGCTGGAACTCGCGCACCGACTCGGCGAACGCATTGTGATCCGATATGGCTTCGTGCTCGGTCACTTCGAGCACGAGCGCTGACATTTTCAGGCCCGAGCGTTCCACGGCCACTCGAATCTGAGCAAGCGCCGACGCCGAGCGTTCGAGGCTGCTGGGAAAACAGTTGATGTTCACGAGGTGCGTCGCGGCAGAGCCCGTCGAATCGAGTGCGATCGGCGGCTCCGACTTGAGCGAGCACCGAGCCAGCGGATTCGCCGCCGGGGCCGCGGACCAGCGCTTCAAAGGAGACAATGCGTTGGGCGGGCGCGTGCACGATGGGCTGGAATGCCATCGAGATTGCGGGCAGATGCGACGCGGTCGTATCGAGTTCTCCGCCGCTGCTGTCGGGCGTGCTGTGATAACGCATCGTTCTAACTCCGTTATGCGGCGTTCGCGCGCCACCGACCCGCAAGAAACGTGCTGATCAGTTTCTTCGCCCTGCCCTCTCTCAACTCGTCGAACGTCGAACCTCCGAGCATGAGGGCGGACGCCCCCGGGATCCGGCTGAGCTCGTCCCTTGACAGCAGCGTGAGCCCCATGCTCCACTCGGAGAACGAGCGCTCAGAGATTGGCTCGTCGATGATCGTGACCACGTCGCCGTGCCGGGGATCGCGATCGATGATTTCGAAGAGGCGGTGTAGCTGACCTTGTTCGCCCTCCAAGACTTGGAAGAAGCACCGGTCTGTGTAGAGCAGCATTCCCGTAATCCCTAACGCCTTGTTGTTAATCCGGGCTTTTTCAAGGAGGGTCAGGAGGGCTGCCGCATTAAACGGGACCGTTGCTGAATTTGCATAGATAAGATGGTACAGCGGCGACATGTTGCGTTCCTCCGACGGGGGAGGCGCCGGGCGGCACACCATCCCACCGAATCAATCGGTCATTCTTTGATCCTGCCCCAGTCAAACTGTTACCGGCGTGTACTTGGACTTCCCGACGCCGACTTTCGGCACGGACTGATAGCAGTCCGTGGCGAAACCTCGAAACTGGCGCAACCTCTCCGCCTGACGCCTGTACAACTCGCACCGTCAAGGAGGACGCGCGATGTCAATGGGACGA
>JAWXBD010000275.1:0-20426 GCA_034439815.1 Phycisphaerae bacterium | reverse complement strand
GTCGACACGGTCCAGCAACGCCGCAAGTTCACCGACCGCGCGCTCGCCCTCGCCCAGTGTTTTTGCGATCTGCGGCAGCGTCTCGCGCCGGAAGGTCTCGACGGCCTCCTTTGCAGAACCGGATGCAGTCTGCAGATTGTCGAGTGTCGCGGCGATCTTCGGACGGCTCTCGGTGAGTGTCGCTTTCGCGTCGACGAGAATCTCGTGCGCGGTGATCGTGCTGGCTTCAAAGTTCTTCGCAGCGGATTCGGCACTCGTGAGCGTCGAGTCGAAGGTGACCCGCCAGCGCTCGTAGTCGAGTCGAAGCTGCACGATCGTGGCGCTGGCGGCATCGAGCGCCGGAATCACGTGCTGTTCGTAGTCGAACGGCGCCCGTTCAAGGATGGTGCTGAATCGCTCCGCGCCGTGCAGAATGGTCACGATTCGCTCGGCGCTCCGCGCGCCGACGATATTCGTGAGCAACCCGGGCGATTCGACGGCGTCAAGCGTCCCGCCGATGGGCAGCGCCGCGACCGGCTCGTTGACGCCATCGCCGTCCAGGTCGACCGGTCCGCCGATTGACACGAAGTTAATCCAGGAGGTGTTGCCGAGAATCGGGGAGACGCGGACCGCCTCGGCATTTTTGAACAGCGTGATCGCGGCGTCGAGATCGAAGTCGACCTCGATGCGGGTGAGCCGTCCGCCCTCCGTGACGGGCACGATCGAGAGGACCCGACCTCGCTTGAGGCCGCCGACGTGCACTTCGCTGCCTTCGCTGAGTCCGGTCACCCCGTTCTCAACGAGAAACCGCAGTCGATATGGATGGCGCGACGACCAGCTGAACTGCTGCAGCGCCACGAAGGTAGCGGCTGCGAGCGCCACAGCGGAAAGGACGAAGAACCCTGCGCGAAGGTTGTTTCGGCTGCGTTCGTTGGCGGCCGTCATTGGGAGCGGATCATAAAGGAGATTGGGTCACCGCGGAGGTGCGTCGCGCCAGGCGGTTGCCGCCTCGATCGACGCCTTTACGGCACCTGCTGGCTGCGCCGCCGCTACCTGCATCGCGGTGATCGCGCGGTTGAGCAGTTCCACCCCCGCATCCCGTTCCCCCATTTCCATGAGCGCGCGGCCGCGAATGGCGTCGGCATAGCCGAGTCGCCAGTTGGTTTCGCCAAACGCGTGAGCGAGGCTCGCCTTGGCAGGTTCCGCCTGCTCCGCAGCTTCGCTCCACCGCTCGCAGTCGAGCAGCACGCGCGACAGGTTCATGCCTGTAATCGCCGTCCCTCGATGGTGCGCACCCAGCACACGGCGATGGCGCTCTAAAGAATCTGTCAAGACTTCGCGTGCCTCTTCAAACTTGCGGCGCGAGACGAGCATCATGGCCCAGTTGGACTGCGTCGTCAGCGTCTCCGGATGATCCGCCGTCTGCCGTGCGCGTCGGGTCTCGTAGACCTCGCGCGCCAGGCGCTCCGCCTCGTCCAGCTGACCGCGCTGACGCAGGAGCACGGCAAGGTTGTTCTTCGTCGCGATAGTCCGCAGCGAATCCGGTGCAAACGCCTGGCGTTCGAGCTCGATCGCTTCGCGGTAGAGATGCTCCGCCTCATCCAGGCGCTGCTGCGCGGCGCGCACACGTCCCAGTTGACCCAGCGTCGCGGCGACGCGAGTCGGCTCGGGGCTGGATTTTGCGCGCCGATTGGCCAAGACCCCATCGAGAAGCTGGGCCGCCTCCTCAAACTGCCCCAGCTCATGACGAGTCATCGCGCAATCACTCCGAATCACGTCGAGCGAATCCTGATCATCCGTCATCACCCGCGCAGCAACGGGAAGGATCGCTTCGAACTCGGCAGCTGACTCGCGGGGAAACCCTTCGTTGCGCAGAAGCCGCGCCAGCCGGCCGCGCGCGACAATCGTCGTCTTCGCCTCCGGGCCCAAAGTCGCCAGCGCGTCGGCGAGCGCGAGTTCGAGATGCCGCCGTGCATCTTTGCGGGCATCCAGTGCTTCAAACGCACGGCCGAGTTCAAGATGCATTGTGGCGCGAATCTCTGGCGTGTCGCGGAGGCCGTCTTCCACGCGCGACTCCCACGACTTCAACTGCGCTGCAATCGTTCGCGTCGCATCGAGCGGACCATCATCATCCGCATCGAACAGCGAGCGCAGGAACTCAGTCACCGTGCCCAGCTCAATTAACCGCTGCGTCGCTTCCGCTTCCGCGCGCTGCGCTTTCATCAGACCGATCGAAAGTGATGTGCCGGCGACGACCATCGCGCCTGCGACAAGCCCGGCGGCGATCGCTGCGCCGCGATGGCGCCGGATGAACAGCCGCGCACGGCGGCGAATGGTCGGCGTTCGTGCTTCGATAGGGCGATGCTCGATCGTGTTGCGAATGTCACGAATGAGCGCATCGACGGACGCGTAGCGATCCTCGGGCGCCTTCGCGAGCGCGGTCATGATGACCGCGGCGAGATCGGTGCTGGCTGTGCGCGGCTGGGCCGGCTCTGCATCGCAGATCACATTCACAGCTTCCGCGAGCGAGCACTTGCTCAGATCGAACGCCGCTCTTCCTTCGAGCAGCTCGTACAGCAGTGCACCGAGCGCGTACACATCGCAGCGCATATCGACGGATCGCTGGCCGCCGCGGCACTGTTCCGGGCTCATCGAAGCGAGTGTTCCGATGAACTGCCCGCCGAGTGTTAGACCCAGTGTCGCGCGTTCGGGGTCGCCTCCATCGCCAATGCCAGTCAGCAGCGCGAGTCCGAAGTCGATGATCTTGGGCTGGCCGCTCGCGCTGACCAGCACGTTCGCAGATTTGAGATCGCGGTGAATCACGCCGCGCACGTGAGCGTGACTCACCGCGCCCGCAATCAGGAGAAACAGCTCAAGGCGCGCAGACTCACTCAACTGCTCGGCGGCAGCGAACGCGACGAGCGGTCGTGCCTGCTCGATCCATTCCATCGCGACGTACGGCATCGGATCACCATCGCGATCGAACATGCCCGAAGCGATGACCTGCGCCACGTTGGGATGCTGCAATCGGCCAAGCGCCTCCGCTTCGAGCGCGAAGCGCGCGAGTGCGACGGGCGATGGTCGAGTCTCGCCGCGGATGATCTTGAGAGCGACGGGTCGCCGCGGGGCGCGCTGCTCGGCGCGGTAGACCTCGCCCATGCCGCCGGTGCCGGCGAGGGCGATGATCGTGAAGTCATCAATCGTTCGGCCGACGACCGAGCGTGGCCCAGCGCCTGGATTGTTCGCGCACCAGCCTGGTGATTCGAGGAAACCCTCGTTCGCCTCATCCGCATCGAGGAGCCGGTGCACCGCTGATCGCTGGTCGGAGTCACATCCGCACGCTGCATCGACAAACGCCCGGCGCGTGTCGTCGGGTTGATCCAGCGCCTCGCGCAGCAGCGTGTGCGCGCGCCGGTCGAGCGAGCCGCTCACGCCGGTGTTCCGTTGTCGATGTGGCAGGCACCGCGGATCGCGTCGGCGAGCCACGCCTTCGCGCACCTCCACTCGCGATCGGCGGTGCGCTGCGAGAGGGACATGACTGCTGCCGCTTCGCCAAGCGTCAGCCCGCCAAAGAAGCGGAGCTCGACGAGCCGGGCCTGCGCGGGATCAATTGCGCGCAATCGTTCGAGCGCCTCGTCCAGCGCAAGGATGTCGAGCGCGTCAGCACCGGTCGGAGTGCTGACCATGAGAGCGACGTCATACATCGCAACACGCCCTCCGCCTCCGCCGCGCTTCGCCGCATTCCTCGCGCGAGCGTGGTCGACGAGAATGTGCCGCATGACAGTCGCGGCCTCGGCAATGAACCGTTCGCGCGATGTGCCGTCGTGACGAGCGTGATCGGCGAGTCGCACCCACGCTTCATGCACGAGCGCTGTGGGCTGGAGCGTGTGGCCGGTCCGCTCGCCGCGGAGGTAGGTCCCCGCGAGCCTGCGCAGTTCGTCGTAGGTTTGGAGCAGCAGCCCTCCCGGGTCGAAACTGGCTGCATCGAGACTGGCCGGATCAAAATCAGCTTCCGTCGGACCGGCGGGGGAGCGGTTGGTGACGATTGCCATGCTCAGAGTCCGAGGGCAGACCCGAAGGTCTCGCAGGTCCGTTCTGTGAACCGGGCAACATTCATCCCGCGACCAGCCGATCATTCGTGTCAAAGCGCTGAAGGGCCGCCAGAAGTTGCTCGATCTGCACGTGCGGCGGGACGGACAATAACCGACGGCGCAGGGCGGTGATCGTCTTGAGCGCCTGTTCAGAAAGCATTAAGTGCTCCTTGCGAGTGCCGCTGGCCGCCAGATTGATTGCCGGGAAGATCCGCTTCTCCGAGATCTCGCGATCCAGGATGAGCTCCATGTTTCCCGTGCCTTTGAACTCTTCGAAAATAATCTGATCCGCACGCGATCCGGTATCGACGAGGCAGCTCGCGATGATCGTGAGTGAACCTCCCTCTTCAGCTCGACGGGCGGCGCCGAAGAGCTGCTTCGGCACTTCGAGAGCCCGGGAGTCAAGTCCGCCCGACATCGTTCGACCCGACGATCCGTAGCGACGGCTGTTGTTGAACGCGCGGCCAAGTCGGGTGAGTGAATCGAGCAGCACCACGACGTCTTTGCCCGCTTCCACCATGCGCTTGGCGCGCTCGATCGCGAGGATGCCGAGCGACAGGTGGCGATCGAGGTCTTGATCGTTGCTCGAAGCGAGTACCTGCGCCGGGACGTTGCGCTTGAAGTCGGTGACTTCCTCCGGTCGCTCGTCGATGAGCAGCGCGATGAGTTCGACTTGTGGATGATTCTGCTTGATGCCGAACGCGATGTTCTGCAGCAGGATCGTCTTGCCGGCTTTCGGCGGGGCGACGATCATCCCGCGCGTTCCAAATCCGATGGGACAGAAAAGATCGATCAGACGGCAGGCAGGGGGACAGCCGCGATGCTCGAGACTCATGCGCGGTGCCGGATCCATCGCCGTGAGATCGCCGTACGGCTTGCGCGTCGCGTACACCTCGGGCGAAAGGCCTTCGATGGAAATCACGCGCTCAACCGTCGGGCGCGACTTCCGAAATTGCCCTCGGCGCCGCGACGGCGGACGGACGACGACTTCGGCTTCGATTCGTTGGCAGGAGCGGAGCTGATAGCGCTGAATGACTTCCGGCGGCACCCACGGGTCATCCATCGACTCGATCAATCCGTCGCTCATCTGGCGGAGGCGTATGTCGAACTGCGCGGGCCCGCCACGCGTGGCCACCGCGGGAATGTCGACGATGCCCGTCGCGGTGAATGTCTGAATCGGAGCGTCGTTGGCGAAATCGTCATCGCGATCGTTTCCCTCGACGCTGACCGCAGTGCCTGAACCCGGACCAGTCCCCTGATTCTCGTTCGGACGCTGATCGCGACCCTGCCCGCCACCGCGGCGGCGGCGTCCGCGCGAACGTCGACCACGGCGCGGGTCGTCGCCATCGGGGCGCGGCGGTCCGTCCTGTCGGAACGGCACGGCCTGTTCGTCGCCACTTCGCGCTATGCCGTTCACCGAGACCGCACGATCGTTCGATGGGCGACCGGACGGTTGACCACCTTGCTGAAACTGCTGATTGGGATGACGCCGTTCGTGCGGGCGCTGCGGTTGCTGTTGCTGCGCGGCAGGCTGCGGCGATCCGTCACCTGCGGAATCCGCACCGGGCACGCCATTGACGTCGCCTTCGCCGCGTTGCCCGCCTCGGCGACGACGCCGACCGCGCCGCCGGCGCTTGCGCGGACCCTGACCACCTTCGCCAGCCCCTTCGCCAGCCCCGTCGCCAGCCCCGTCGCCAGCCCCGTCGCCGACCGACGTACTGCGGGGCGGATCGCCTGCAGACGAAGCGTCGAGCTGCCTGCTCTCTGAGCGTGGCTGCTGTCCGCGCATCCCGCCGAGAGCGTCATCCGCGCGAGCATCAGGACGCCGCCACGGTTCTTGTCGCGGCAGCGATTCCCGTGCCGAAGCAGCGGTCTGTTGGTGCGGTGTACTGTGCGATGGTTCCGAGCGCGAGACCGGCTCGAACGGGACCGCATTGCGGCGCACAATCTCGACGGTGGGCGGGCGTTCTGCCAGCTCAACCGGCGCGCCTTTGGTCTTCGTGGTTCGAGAGCGCTTCGCCGGCGCCTCTGCCTCCGCAGCCGGCGTGCTTGCGGGCGCACTCTTGGTCTTGCTAGTGGCGTTCCTTGCGACCTTGGCCACCGGCTTGGCTTTCGCGGGTGCCTTCTCACTGGCGCCAGTCACTCCAGTCACGCCAGTCACTCCGGTCACGCCAATCACCCCAATCACCTTAGCGGTTGAAGGGCTGCTCTTCGCCGCGGCATCGCTTGCAGCCTTGGTCGTTCGTTTCACGACGGCCGGGCTCGCCGCTTTCGGGGTACTCGAAGCTGAAACCTTACCAGTCGATTTAGCCACCGAGGGCGCCTTCGCAGCGGGCGGCTTCTTCGCGGCGACCTTGGCCCCGACCACCGTCTTGGCCTTGCTTGTTGTCTTCGCCACAGCCTTGGCCGGGCTCTTGCTCGCGGCGGTCGAGCTGGTGGATGACGCCTTCTTGATCACTGTGTTCGCCACGGGTTTGGTTACCGCTTGGGCGTCGCTGGTGACGACGCGCTTTGCCGCGCTTTGGGAGACGCTCTTGTTGGACGCACGCTTGTTCGAGACATTCTTGTTGGACACGTTGGTCACGCTCGTCGACCGACCCCTCTGTGCGCATCGGTCCCCGCGGAGCTTCGCGATGGCGCGGCGAGACTTGGATCTCGCGCGACGCGCCGACCCCCGATGTGCTGTTCCGTCGAAACCGGTGTCATGAGGTGATGTGCTCGGCGAGCATCGAGCGCGAGAACGTCGTAGTGATTTGCATCACTGCCAAAGAGAACGACGGAGCTGTCGAGTCGAAGGAGGCCTGTTACAGCGACACCTACGCATTGCCTCGCTCCGCGAGTGCGGTGCGACAGGCAGCAAAATCGACAGCGGTGAAGCACCGATGAGGCGGGTTCGTCCAGGCTCATGCCGGCGGACCGTCGACCCGCTCCGCGGAGGCATCGGACAAAGCACGACGCACAAACCGCAGGATCAAGTAGACCATTGCATGGCGAGGGTGTCAAGCGGAAGAACGGAATTGCACCTCCGGTGCTGCAAGGCCGGAGCGACACTCGTGTGGATAACTGCCGACGCCGGGTCAATCGCGCATGGCCCGGGCGAGCGCCGCTCCGACCGTCGCGTTATGGAGGAGTGAAGAGACATTCGCCTCGACCGACCGGCCGCCCGTGCGCTCCGCGAGTCGACCGAGCAGAAAAGGCGTGACCTCCGCAGCGCGAATACCGCGCGACCTCGCTTCACGAACACTCTCATCGATGATCGCCTCCGTCGTGTCCAGCGAAAGTGCCCACGCGGCAGGGGGCGGATTCGCCAGAAGGATCCCCGTCGCGCTCCCGCCTCCGCGCAGATCCACCCAGTGCGCGCGCGCGATCGCCGCGACATCTTCCACAGTCGCCACCTCGCACTGCACAGCGAGCGGCGGCGCACCCGCCGTCAGGAACCGCGGGAACCAGCGCGTCCCGAGCCCGAGGACCGGGATGCCGAGCGTGTCGAGCGCCTCGACGGTCGCGGGCAGATCGAGAATGCTCTTCGCTCCGGCACTCACAACGCAGACAGGCGTGCGCGCCAACGCAGTGAGATCGGACGAAACATCGGGGCCTTCGGTCCACCCGCGGTGGACGCCGCCGATGCCGCCGGTCGCGAACACGCGCACGGCGGGCGCGCCGCCGGCATTCGCGATCGAGATCGCAGCCAGCGTTCCCGCGACGGTCGTTCCCCCGGACGCGCGCCGGGCGGAGGCCACTGCCAAATCGCGACCCGACAGCTTCAGTGAACCGTTGGCATGACCGAGCCGCGTCAGTTCGTCATCCGTCAGTCCGACGACAAGCTCACCGGCCAGCATGCCGATCGTTGCCGGAACCGCGCCGCCCAGTCGAACGGCTTCGGCCATCGCGCGGGCGACTTCGATGTTTGCTGGCTCGCTCTCGTTCCACTGACGCCCGCCCGCGAGAAACGTCACACAGCACGGCGGCGCGGGCATCGGCGTCCGGGAAAGGCCGTGGGTGAGCACGGCTGTTTCGAGTGCGACGACGGCGCCGCCGCGCCCCAGCGCGTCCAGCACGTCGGGATGAATGCGAATCGCCGCCATCTGCGTGGGGAATCAGCGGCTGCGCTTGGTCTTGACGCGGCCACCCATGCGCCGTTCCGGCATCGCGATCGGAATCATGCCGTCGGGGAACGCCGACGAATCGACGTTCTTCATGTGTTCCTGCGGCGTGGTCGGCGTGTGACGATTGCGCGTCGTCGCCTGCTCTTCGCGCCGCTTCACTTCCGCTTCACGCCGCTGAATGACGCTGTTCGGAACCGGTCCGGGCTTGAAGTCGGAGTATTCCTTTTTCAGAATCTCGACGTTCGCGAGCTGTTCGATGTTGGACAGCAGCTGACCTTGGTCCGGGCACACAAACGCCCATGCCACGCCGGCGCGGCCGGCACGCGCGGTGCGGCCGATACGGTGCACGTAGATTTCCGGATCTTCCGGCAGGTCGTAATTAATGACGTGCGAGATGTCGTCGACATCGAGACCCCGGCTCGCGAGATCGCTCGCCACGAGCACCTTCAGATTGCCCTCGCGCAGGCGCGCCATGACCTGGTCGCGTTTCGTCTGATACATGTCGCCGTGCATCGCGAAGGCATCGATCTTCTTGTCGTTCAGATACTCCGTGACTTCATCCACGGTGCGCTTCATGCGGCAGAACACGATCGTGAGTGCCGGCTCTTCATGTGTGAGAAGGTGCAGGAGCAGCCGGCGCTTGTCCCACGGCTCGACGGGCAGGTATGTCTGATGCACGTTCGAAACGGTGAGGCTCTTCTGCGTCGAGACGATCTTCGCCGGGTCCTTCATGTAGGTCCGCGCGAGGCGTTCGATCTCGGGGCTGATCGTCGCCGACACGAAGATGGTCTGCGGACCTTTGCGCAATGCAGTCAGAATCTTGCGGATGTCATCACGGAATCCGATGTCCAGCATGCGATCGACTTCATCGAGAATCGCGAAGCGCACATTCTCGTACGGGATCAGACGCCGTTCGTGCAGATCCATCACGCGCCCAGGCGTGCCCACGATGATGGACGGCCGCGCTTCGAGTTTTGGAATCTGTTTGCGAATCGGCTGACCGCCGTAGATCGCTGCGATGTCGATCTTCGCGAAGTGCGCGAGCTCCTTGATTTCGGCGGCGACCTGCACGGCGAGTTCGCGCGTCGGCACGAGAATCAGCGCGGAGAACGCGTCCTCAGGGTTCAGCAGCTGAAGCAGCGGCAGGGCGAATGCCGCGGTCTTGCCGGAACCAGTCTTTGCCTGTCCGAGCACATCGCGCCCCTGCAGCGCGAGCGGAATCAGCTCCGCTTGAATGAGCGTCGGATGACGATATCCCTTTGCAGTAATGCCCTCGAGAAGCGCATCACGAAGTCCAAGATCTGCAAACGTCTTACTGAGGTCAAAAATATCCTGCATGAACTTTCCGTGGCGGTGAGCCGAGGAGGGGGAGGCATCGCCGCGGACCGTCGCGAAACCTCGCAAAACGTGAATGGTAGAGGCCCGTGGAGGTCGATACAAATGGGCGCCCTTCCGACGCGCCCACCTGAGGCATGGCCTGACGCGATCTGATGTGCGCCCTTCGTCCGAAAGAAAACTTCGTCACCTCAATCGGCTCGCACGCGGGCCGCAACCGGGAGTCGGCCGCCATAATGGGCGGGCCGCATGCTTATGCACGAGCCTAGCTGTGTCGAGGTCAACCTCTCTGCCATCGATCACAACATGGCGGTGATTCGTCGTCTGGTCGGTGACGGCTGCCGGCTGTGTCCGATCATCAAAGCTGACGCCTACGGTCTCGGGGCCGCCCGGATTGCCCGGCGACTCGCAGCGTCCGGTGCCGATCTGCTGGCGGTTTACTCGCTCCCGCAGGCCGCTGAGCTGGGGCGAGCTGCCGGGGGACTGACCGCGGGCGCGGCGGGCAGCGAAAACACCGTTCCTGTGCCAGTGTGGGTGCTGATGCCAGTTACCGAGATTCGTCAGGGCGACGAGTGCAGTCGCATGCTGCTGAGCGGCCGGCTTCAGCTGACCGTCCATGATCTCTCCCATCTCGACGCTTTGGCGGCACTCGCCGATCAGTACGCCACCCCGATCCCCGTGCATGTCGAGGTCGATACCGGCATGAGTCGAGGGGGTGCATGCCCCCACGATGCCGCCCGCGTTCTGGAGCGCATCGCCGGTGATGAGCGATTTGTGCTGAAGGGGGTGTTTACGCATTTTACGAACGCGCGAAGCGACCGCGATGGCACCGACATGCAGCTCGCGCAGTTCGACAACGTGCTTACGCGATGCGCGTCGTGTATTCCTGCTGATGCGTTCATCCATGTCGCGAGCACGTACGCACTGTTTCGCCATGCACGCTATCACCGCACCATGGTGCGGTTCGGACTCGCATGGGCGGGATACGGACTTGAAGAGCTGGAGGCTGGCGAACTGGACATCGGGGATGACGCGCTTCGCCCGGTGCTTCGCTGGCGCAGCCGTATCGTGCAGGTGAAGCGCATTCCGGTCGGCGCAGCGGTCGGATA
This sequence comes from Phycisphaerae bacterium, assembly GCA_034439815.1. Classification (GTDB taxonomy): domain Bacteria; phylum Planctomycetota; class Phycisphaerae; order Phycisphaerales; family SM1A02; genus JAEUIT01. The sequence goes on along the minus strand of JAWXBD010000275.1, from coordinate 9,806 downwards.
TGGATCGCGATGGACTGCGAAGCGGCCGTCGACGATCGGTTTGATTCCGGTTGGTTATGCCGACGGTTTTCCAGTGTTCCGACCGGTGGACGAGAGCGGACCGGCGCAGCGGATCGCCGTGCTGCGCGAAGTGCAGCGTGGCGCGCGCACGGAATTTGTCCGCGAGTTCGTGCCAGTCATCGGGACGGTTAACATGGATCAGATCACCGTCGACCTTACCGACGTCGATCTCCTCAATCAGCCGCTTGGCGGTCTTGGCATGACGGTGGAGATCGTGAGCCCGGACGCCGGCGCGCCCAACCACCTGCCGAGGCTCGCGAGCCGCGCGGGGATGATTCCGCACGAAATGCTCTGCCGAGTTCATCCGCGCATTCCGCGGTTCTATCTTGTCGACGGGGTCGTCGACGGCGCGATCGATGCTCCGGTGGCGGAGTCTGAGGCGCCGCCCGCGCAGGACGCGCGCGGCTCAAACAGCCGGTCTGCGGCTGGATGAGACGATTTCCGAGGGCGTTCCCGGCGCTTCGCCCCGGTCGACCGGAGCGTTCCGCCCTACGCTCTCGCTCGTGCCCTCCCCGAAAACAGCAATCGTGATCGGAGGCGGACCCGCCGGAAGCGTGACCGCGATCGGACTGGCGCGACGAGGCTGGTCACTGCAGCTTGTCGACGCCCGCCCACTGGGCGGCGCGAAATGCTGCGGTCACTGTCTTCATCCTGGCGCGTTTGACCTGCTTCGGGCGCTTTCGCTCGAGCGCGTCGTGCGTTCCATCGCGCTGGCATCGACGCCTCGCGGCCGCGTGCTGCTGCCTGGTGATCGCATTCTGTTCGACGAAGTGTTCGATGACGGCGGCGCGGTCGTCACCCGCGCGGCGCTGGATGCGGCTCTCATTGCCGCCGCGCAGGCAGCCGGCGTGGTCGTGCGTCAGCCCGCCACCGCGCGCGTTGCCGCCGACGGCTCGGTCGAAGTGCACGAGCGCGGCCATCGTGTCTCGTGCCGTCCCACGCTCATCGTCGGCGCCGACGGGCTCGGCAGCGGTGTCGCTCGCGCGGCGTCGCTCGTCGACCGGTCGCGCACAGGCCGCAAGTTTGGATTCGCGTGCGATGTGGAGCGGAGCACTTCGGCGCGGGGCTACGGGATCTCGATGCACGTCGCGGGCGGCGGTTATCTTGGTGTGGTGCAAGAGACGGACGAGAGCGCGCATCTTGCCGGACTGCTGCCTTCCGGGTCCGACGCGCCGACCAGGCCGCGAGACGCGATGCGGTGGTTTGCGGAGCGGTTCCCATCGCTTCGCGCGCTGGGACCGATTGTCGGTCCCGTCACCGCAGCCGGTCCGATGCCATGGCGCACGACCGGACGAACCACGGATCGTGTCGCACTGGTCGGCGATGCCGCTGGCTATGTCGAACCGTTCACGGGCGAGGGGATGATGTGGGCTATCCAGTCCGCGCTGCTGCTCGTCGATGCGGTGGGCGACGGCGCGTTCGACGCGGCTGCCCGCGGGCGCTACGAATCGGCGTGGCAGGAGCATGTCGAGCGACGGCTGCGCCGCTGTGCGCTCGTCGCCGGCATCGTCGAGCGGCCCCGGGCGCTGCGCACGGTCGCTGCGCTGCGCGTGGTGGTGCCAGCCGTGCTCGCGCGACGTGCGCTGCGGAAGCTGGTGCCGCGGTGACGGGACAACCTACGCTCGCATCGATCGGCTGCGCGGTGCCCCAGCAGGCGTTTGACCAGGATGATCTTGCCGCGCGGCTCGCGGAAGCGTGGCAGCTGCGCGACCTGCAGCTTGAGCGATGGCAGCGCATTGTTCGCGGTGCCGGCGTGGAACGGCGCCACGCCGTTGCTGATCTCGCGACAACCATCGGCATGTCGACCGCTAAGCGCATGCGCGTGTACGCCGAGGCGGCGCCTCCGCTCGCACTCGATGCGGCGCGCAAGGCGCTCGATGACGCGCATATCGACGCGAGCCGCGTCACTGACTGCATCGTCGTGAGCTGCACGGGATTCGTAGCGCCCGGTGTCGGTCCGATTCTTGCGCAGCGTCTTGGTCTTTCGCGCCGCGTGCGTCACAACCAGGTGGGATTCATGGGGTGCTTCGGCGGCATCCTCGGCATCCGTGCCGCAATCGGCGCGGCCAGCGCCGATCCGCGAGCTGTTGTGCTGGTGCTGTGCGTCGAGCTGTGCTCGTTGCACGTGCGCGCTGCGACGGATGCGCAGAGTCTTGTCGCTGCAGCGCTGTTCGCGGACGGCGCGGCAGCGGTGGTGGTCCTCGGCGCCGACGCTGGCGTCGGCGCACTCGGTGAACTTGCACTCGGGCACACGGAAATCGTGGCTGATTCTGCGGACGAAATGACGTGGTGCATTGAGGACGACGGATTCGCGATGACGCTGACACGCCAGGTGCCGAAGGCACTCGAAGTGTCTATCGCGCCGTTTCTCCTGCGCGACCCGCCGCGCGGTATCGCGGTGCATCCGGGCGGCACCGGGATTCTTGACGCGGTGCATCGCGGCACGGAATCGCTCGCGCTCGATCCTCGCTCGATCACGACCAGCCGCGAGATCCTGCGCAATTTCGGCAACATGAGTTCCGGGTCAGTGCTGTTCGTGCTCGATGCGTATACGCGCAGCGGCGGCGCTTCGCCGGTCGATCTGGTCGCGTTTGGGCCCGGGCTGACGCTCGATGCAGTCCGACTGCAGCGAGACTGATCCTGCCAGCGCTGATTAAGGTCGGAACCAGACGTCGCGCGCGGCCACCGCCGCATCCCCGTTCGCGATCGGCGTGGCCGCAGCAACCAGTGACGGCTGCAGCGCCGTGTAGCCGCGCGGCAGGAGCGAACGGAAGCGGTCGAACTGTGGTGCCGTGTTGAACTCGACCATCAATTGCGGGCGATCGCGTTCGATCGTGCGCTGCGCGCCCTCCAGCACCTCGCACTCGTGCCCTTCGACATCGATCTTGATGAAGTCGACGCGGCCAAGATCGGCGATCGAGTCCAGCGGCTGCACCGCAACGGTCATCGTGTTTGCGCCGGCGTTGCCAATATGGCCCGGGTTGCCAATATGGCCCGGGTTGCCAATATGGTTTGTCCCGCAGTGGCCGCGATCCATCTGCAAGTTCGCAGTGCCCGCGCGATTCGAGAGCGCGACCCGTAGCGCCGTGACGTGCGGCATGCCGCTCAGCGCGATGTTGCGGTCGAGGCGATCGGCTGTCGCCGGTGTCGGCTCGAATGCAATGACGCGGCGGAAAAACAGCCCCGCCGTCAGCGCGTGAAAGCCGGCATTCGCGCCGATGTCGAGCATGGTGTGCGCGCCTTTGTCGGCACTGGCATCGATCAGGAGTTTCGTCAGCTTGATCGTGGGATTGCGCAGCAGGTAGCCGCACTCCGGACTTTCGGCGAGATCCAGTTCCATCGTGAAGCGCCTGCCGCGCAGCGCAAACGTGACCTGCTTTGGACAACGCTCTCCGAGGGCGCGGGCGCGGGAGGCTTCCCAGAGTACGGACCACAGTACGCTGGGCAGGTCGGTGTCCTGCCGCGCGAGCTCGAGCTGTCGGTCGAGGTCGACGACGATGCCATCGGGCAGCCCGCGGATGAAGTCGAGGTCGATCGGCGACAGGTGCTCGCCAAGCAGACCGGCGACCATGCCTCGCACGCGAGGCGAACGACGCATGGCGCGTTCAAGAATGGAGCGGATGAGCTGTTTCACCAGTGGAACTCGCCACGCTCGGGACGCACGTCGTGGCGAGCGAACAGTAAAGGGTTTCGCACCACCTGTGGGGGTTTAGACTATGTGACTCTCATGCCGCGCGCCACTCGTTACCGATCACCTGCCTTTGAGGAGTTGGAGAAGCAGCTCGCGTTCGCGCCCCCCGAAGCGCTCCGACGCCAGATGGAGGCGGCGGAGAAGCTGGTGGACGAGGTCGACGACGCGGCGACGTATCCGTTCGAATTCGTGCAGTGGCGGGTCACCGGGTTTCGCACATCGAATGCCGCGATGAAGTCGTGCGCCGCTGAGCCCCTCCGCGCGGATCTCGTGACATTCGTGCTGCATATTTCCGAGCGTCTTGACCTTCGTGCCGACGACCGGCCCGGCGGGGCGCTGGCATTGACCGACGCCGCAGTGGAACTTGCAATCACCGAAAAGACGCTTCGCCGCTGGCGGACCCGTGGGCTCTTGTGTCATCGCATCGCGCTGCCGGACGGTCGAAACCGCGTGGCGATCTTTCGCGGCGAACTCGAACGCTTCGCCCGCAGAAATCCCGGCCTTCTGACCGACGCAGCGCAGTTCACCCGGCTCGATGATCCGACGAGTGTGAGCAGTGTGGCGCGCATCCGTGCCCTTGTCGCGCAAGGCATGACGCCCAACCGCGCTGCAAAGGCGGTTGCGAAGGACATCGGCCGCTCCCACGAGACCGTCCGTCAGCTGCTGCTGCGCAGTGCGGACGATCAACCGGTTCCGATCGGCACCATCCGGCGCGCGGAGGGGGTCGGCCGCGACCGGCGCTTTGCGTACCGGGCGTGGCGCTTCGGCGTCGCCATTGAACGGCTGGCCGAGCGCAGCGGCGCCAAGCCCGACGCGATTCGTCGCCGTATCGATCATGCCCGCGCCGACCGGCTGCGGGCGCTGCGATTCACGTGGATCGCCTTCCCCACGTTTGGTCGGTCTGATGCCGAGCAGACGATTCTCGCGGCGCCGGCCGCATCGACGGATCTCGCGCCCCACCACGAGCCCATCGAAGCTGTTGGTCTGCTCGACGCAATCGCTGCGGAGAAGGCGCCGACGGGTCGCCAAGAGGCCGCAGAAGAAGCGATGCTCGCGGCGTACAACCTGCTGAAACGCCGCGCACGACATCTCATCGAACACCTCGCGCGGGCGCCGGACCGGCTCACGCTTGACCGGATCGAGATTGACCTGCTGTGGGCGCTGCGGCTCAAGCGGCGCCTCGTCGAACGGTGGCTCACCGCCGCGGTGGCGCGCACGGAGCAGGCGATCGGTGGGCCGCTGGTGCGGCGGCCCGCCGAAGAGATTCGCACGATGCTGGAGCGATGCGTGAGTGTGGTCGATGCGACGATCGAAACGGCGGATCCGTCGAAGCGGCAATCAGCACGGCGATTGATTGCGCTCGAGACGGATCTCGCGCTGGCGCGACTCGGCGTCGCTCCGCGCGCGCCGCGCGCCAGCGTGCGGCACGAGCGGGGGAGTCAGCCGCTGCCGCGCCTGTTCGACCGGCTCGTGTCGTGGGGGGATCTCGTTGATCGGCTTGCGGTGAAGCGCGGCGCGCTCGGGCGTCTGACCGCGATTGAAAGTGCATTGCTCGCCCGCCGCCACGGCTGGGATGGCGGCCCGCCGCGCACGCTGGAAGAACTGGCGGCGCAGGAGCGAACGACAGTCGCGCGGATCACGCGGCGCATGATCGATGCCGAAACGGCGCTGCGCGTGGCGTCGCGGATTCAGCGCGCCGGCACAGAGGGTCAACGAGGATGATGTTCAGACTCTTGCTAGGGAGCGCGATCGGGATGCTGCCTGCGTGCGCGTCGAAGCCGCGTCGTTAACATTCCGACATGCAACGCATGCAGCGCTCCGCCTCGACTCGCGCGAGTTGCTCGCGTTGTTCGACTCCATCGCGTTGACGGTTTCGAGCCTCCGCGGCCCAGAAAAAACGGGCCCGCCTGTGCGGACCCGTTCGTTGATTGCTTGTGTTTCCGACTGCCGTCCGCGATCAGCGCTTGCTGAACTGGAAGCGACGACGCGCACCGGACTGACCGTACTTCTTGCGTTCCACCTTGCGGTCGTCACGCGTGAGGTAGCCGTGCTCGCGGAGGATCGGTTCGAGATTCGGATCGAAGTTCATCAGTGCCCGGCCGAGGCCCAGGATGATCGCGCCGGACTGGCCGGTGAATCCGCCGCCGTTGGTCGAGCAGATCACATCGACGGTGCCCTTCAAGCTGGTCCGCTCGAGGATGCCCATGATGTTGCGAAGGTCGCGCTCTTCGGTGAAGAAGACCTCGAGGTCCTTTTCGTTCACCTTGAACTGACCGCCGCCGGCCTTCACGCGCACGCGGGCCACGGCGGTCTTGCGACGGCCGGTTCCCCAGTAACAACCACGAGCGTCCGGGCCGCGGGGAACGAAAGCAGGGCGAGAGTCGGTGGTGGTGTCAGGCATTGGCGTCAGCAAGCTCGTGAAACGCGTGAATCGGGCGAAGACTTATCAATTCAATGGCGAACAGTGATGGAGGCAGTGATCAGGTCGTCTTGTCGGTCGGCGCGAACTCATGGCGGGCCGACGGCGTGTCGAGCGGAATCGGGCTCTGCGCGCCGTGCTCGTGCTTCGCACCGGCGACGACGCGGAGCCGTGTCGTCAGCTGACGGCCGAGACGGCCGCGCGGAAGCATGCGGATGATCGCCTGGTACACGACCTTCTCCGGGTTCGTTTCCATGAGCATGCGGTAGCTCTGGACTTTGAGACCACCGGGATATCCGCTCCAGCGACGGATCGCCTTCTGGTCAAGCTTGCGGCCGGTCATGACGACCTTCGCAGCGTTGGTCACGATCACCGCGTCACCGGTGATGACGTGCGGCGTGTATTCAGGGCGGTGCTTGCCCATGAGAGCAGAGGCGACTTCGGTGGCGAGACGACCGAGGATCTGACCCTCGGCATCAATGTGCCGCCATACGGTCTTGATCTCACCGGGCTTGGCAAGGAAAGTCTGGCGCGGCATGGCGGCGTCCGAATCGTGTCGAGAGGCGAATGAAGAACCCAGCGCTGCAGCGTCGAACGTCGCACTGCTGCGACGTCACCGAAGCTCGGTGAGGCGTTGGGGAGAATCGAACAAGATAGCTATCCCCCTGAAAGTGTCAAGGCATCGGGGCGTGGTTTGGGGGTTGGCGCACGGCACGGCTCGCATTGGCCTCGGCGGCCCGGCGGGGGCTACGACGACGAACGGGTACGCTTCGGACCCTACCGAGCAGCCCAAGCATGTTCCCACCCAGCAATCAACGTCCTTCCGGTCCACGTGACGGCCCTGTGCCTCCGCCTCCGCCTCCCGCGTTACCGTCGCCGCTTGGCGCACCGCGGGCCGAACCCGCCCCACAGTCGCCCCCGGAGGGATTCCCGGAGCAGTTTCAAACCCCGGATCGGGAGGGTCCCGCCAACTTGCGGTCCATTGTTCCGCCACCGGTCCGGGCCGCGATCGCGTGGTTGGTGATCATCGTCTCGATGAGCATCTGGATCGCCGCCAGCGCCATCGGCCAGAGTGCCATGAAGGCCGCGGCCGAGCTCGAAGGCCAGAACGTCGTCTCGATGCAGTCGGAACTACAGGGACGATTGATGCACAGCATCACGTCATTCGCGAAGGAGCACGAGGGCGATGGCGAGAGCAAGGGCGGCAGTTCCGGACTTCCCGCATGGGCGATGAAAGATGCAGCGCCGCCGCCTGGCGCTTCGTGGATCGACCGCCTCGCGTACGCACTTCTGCTCGCAGACGCGATCGATCCGGACGCCGGGTTGGCGGAACTCCAAAAGAATCCCGCGGCGCGGGTGTACATCGTGAACGACGCGACGAGCGACCAGAATTTCGTCGATGACCAGGGTTTGTACGACGCGGTGCACTCGCGGCTCATCGCATGGCGCGATGACGCACCCCGTGCGCCGCTCGACGCCGCGCATGCGGAACGGCTCGGCTGGTACGCAGAGCTGCTTAAGGGGCGCGCCCCGCCGTCATCGATCGCGTTCATCCTGTTGGGCTACGGCGCCTTGTTCATGTTGTTCGGCCTGGCCGGAGTCGTGCTGCTGGTGATAGGGCTGGTGCTCGCACTGACCGGCTCGCTCCGATCGCGCATGACCATGACGCCGTACTCGCACATCTACGCCGAGACGTTTGCGCTGTGGTTTGTGCTGTTCGCCGGCTTGAACGTCCTCATCGGAATCGTGCTCCCGGTGCTCGATGCGGAAAAGTTCGTGATGCTCGCCGCAGCGATCGCGATGTTCGGAAGTCTGGCGGTGCTCGCGTGGCCTGTGGTGTGCGGCATTCCATGGAAGACAGTGCGTCAGCATGTCGGCCTTCATGCGGGCAAGGGCATCGTCCAGGAGATGCTCCTCGGCGTGCCGACATATGCATGCGGCCTCCCGCTGATGTTCCTCGGCCTGTGCGTATTTTTCGTCATACGGACCCTGTCACCCGGTGCGCCGCCGTCGCATCCGATCACCGACCAGCTCGTCGGCGGTCCGCTGCAGCTCGTCGTGATTTTCTTCCTCGCCTGTGTCGCCGCACCCATCGTGGAAGAGGTCGCGTTTCGTGGTCTGCTCTACCGGCACCTGCGTGATTACGGCCGCGTGATCGGCGCAGTCGCGTCTGGGCTGCTTGCCATCGGAGTGACCAGCTTCCTGTTCGCAGCCATTCATCCGCAGGGGCTGGCCTTCGTCCCGGTGCTGGGCGGACTCGCCACGGCGTTTTGCCTGGCGCGGGAATGGCGCGATTCGCTGCTCGCGAGCATTGTTGCCCACGGCCTCAACAACGCCGTGACGCTCAGCCTGGGGATCCTCCTGTTGGGGGGGTATTAGCCGCCGTGTGGCGGCGGTTTGGCCGCGGTCTGGCATGCGAACCAAAAACAGATCCGTCAGTTCGCACGAGCGATGTTTCTTTTTGCCGTTCGCTCGACGAGAATCTACCCCGTGCTGCGAGGATCTTCGATCGCTCTCGGATGTGTGGCTGCTGCGGCCTGCGGCTTTGCCCAGGCCACAGCGTCGGGCGACATCGTCAGGCGGTTGACTGAGCACCTCACGCAGAGCATCGCCCGCGACGCCGACCTGCACCGCGCTGAAGACGCGCAAGCGAACGCTGGCACGTTCTTTGTCAAGCTCGTCGATCGGTATCGCAACCTCGCGCTGTATCGAGACTCGGTGAAGCTCGCACACCGAACTGTCGGCACGCGGCCTGCCACGGACGCAACGGATGCAACCTACGTGGCGCGCGGCGAGACGTTCGAACAGGCGATGGACTGCTTCGTTGACGGGGGGATGCTCGCAGTCCGCTCGTCGGCGCTTGATGGCAACGGATCGTGTGACACGCGCGATTCATCGCCTCTCGCCCGGCTCGCGCTGTCGCAGCGACTGTGGACGCTCCCGCATCTCGCGCTTGGCCTGACAGACGAACCGCTGCGCTCGATGCAGGGAGATGGATGCGGAGTCCTCGTTCCGACCGCTGTCGAGCACGTCACCATTGACGCGAAGCAGTTTGTGCGGCTCCATCTCGAATCGGAGAAGCAGGCCGCGGGCACCGAGCCTCCCTGCGAACAGTCGACGGTCGACCTCTTCATCAATCCTGCGTCGATGCTGGTCGAGCGCGTTGAGCACTCCCGCGCGATCGCAGAGGGTGTCCGCTACGAAGCGACGCTGGAGATCACACCGGAGCGAGCGATCTCGGTGCCGGCGGCCACACCCGCAGCCGAAGTAGATCCGCCGCCCATTGAAAAATCCGACTTGAAGTCGGACGGCGGCAGTCTGCGCGCTCCGTAGCCTACGGACTCGCAGCGGCAGTCGCCCGGGTTGATTCGTCCACCACATCCAGGAATTCGCGCACCCCGAAAGGTCGCGCGAGCCACAGTGTGCGGCTGTCGGACGGGTGCAGCACCACGGTGTCGCGACTTTCGATCGTCAGAATGATCGCGGCAGTACAGCCTTCGTAGCGCGACTGGCGCACGACCTCAAGCGTCTCGATGACGGACCGACCGCTGTCGGCGACGACCAGTCCGATGGTGCGCTGCGTCGTGACAGCGAGCGCGGTTGCGAGTGATCGCTCTTCCGTCACGGCGAAGCCGC
>JAWXBD010000274.1:0-3380 GCA_034439815.1 Phycisphaerae bacterium | reverse complement strand
GGACGCCCTCACGGACTTGGGCGTGGCGCACGAATGCCGCGTCGTGAGCGCCCACCGCACTCCAGATCTGCTGTTTGAGTACGCCTCCACGGCCGTGGAACGGGGGTTGCGGCTGATCATCGCCGGCGCCGGCGGCGCAGCGCACCTCCCGGGCATGTGCGCCGCGAAAACGTTGCTGCCGGTTCTCGGCGTTCCCGTCGAATCGAAAACGCTTCACGGTCTCGACAGCCTGCTCTCGATCGTGCAGATGCCGGGCGGTGTTCCGACGGCGACGTTCGCGATCGGCAAGGCGGGCGCGGTCAATGCGGCGCTGTTCGCCGCGTCGATTCTCGCCGCAACGCATCCCGACATCGCCCGCGCGTATGAGCTGTTTCGGCGCGGACAGACGGATCAGGTGCTGGCTCGTCAGATTCCGGAGTAGCGCCGCGACTGCATCGGTGCCCATCACCACACTTTGAAGGACGCGCGATGCTGATTGGTGTAGTCGGAGGCGGACAGTTGGGGCGCATGCTGGGACTTGCCGGACTGCCGATTGGCATGCGCTTCCGGTTTCTCGATCCCGGGGACAACTGCCCCGCCGCGGAAGCCGGCGAGATGATCCGCGGCGCGTATGACGACACGGCGGCGCTCGCGCGCCTGATCGACGGCGCCGCGTGCGCGACGTACGAGTTCGAGAACGTGCCGGCAGCCGCAGCGATGTTTCTCGATAGCCACACACGGCTGGGACCAGGACCGCGCTCCCTCAGCGTTGCACAGGATCGCATCGAAGAGAAGCAGTTCTTCCATGCGTGCGGCGTTCCGGTGCAGCCGTATCGCGCGGTGAGTTCTCCGCAGGAGCTGCGTACTGCCGTCGACTCGGTCGGCTTTCCCGCTGTACTGAAGACGCGACGACTCGGATACGACGGCAAAGGCCAGGCCGTCGTGCGCAGCGCGGAAGGGGCCGGCGCCGGGTGGGACTCGCTCGATCGTGTGCCGTGCATTTACGAAGCGTTCGTTCCGTTCGTGCGCGAAGTCTCGCTCGTGGCGACGCGCTCACGGCAAGGCGAGTTCGTCGCGCACGCGCTCACGCGAAACGAACATCGCGACGGCATCCTCCGCGTCTCCGTCGCGCCGGATCCAGGTGCGGACCAGGCGCTGCGCAATGCCGCCGAGGGATACGTCCGCGCGATCGCCGAAGCGCTCAATCACGTCGGCACGCTCGCTGTCGAGTTCTTCGTGGTCGCGGACGGTGATCGCTACTCGCTCATTGCGAACGAAATGGCCCCGCGCGTGCACAACTCCGGTCACTGGACGATCGAAGGCGCGATCACGAGCCAGTTCGAGAACCACCTCCGCGCGATCACCGGGCTCCCGCTCGGCGACGCCGGCATGCGCGGTGTCGCGGCGATGGTCAACATCATCGGAACAGTGCCGCCGATCGCGGAGATTCTCGCGCTGCGCGGTGCACGGCTGCATCTGTACAGCAAGGAGCCGAAACCGGGGCGCAAGCTCGGGCATATCACGGTGACCGGAGCGGATCACGAGGAAGTGATGCCGCTGGTGGCGCGGCTGCGCGAGTTGACGGCGGGGTGAAGACACACCGGCGGGTGGGTGGACACGAGCAGCAATGCCGGGGCAGAACGGGGCGCATTCCGGCGTCGACGTCGCGTGAGTAGAGCGCGGTGCTGCCGGGCAGCAGCGTTCTATCAACGCCGTAATGGCCACACCGTAATGCACACCGTGATGGACACACCATTTCGCCGGACACCCCGTAATGGACCCGTAATGGACACACCATTTCGCCGCAGCCTCGCGGCTGGGCCGCTTCCGGCCCTGTCCACAATCGCACCAATCCGCAGGAAAAGACATAGTTTTTCAGGGGTCGCCCCTTTCACGACGGCATCATCGCCGCTGTCCCATGGGATTCGCCCGCAAATATCTCTTTGACCCCTCCGAGACCAACGTCTGTCACTGCATCTCGCGGTGCGTGCGGCGGCTGACGCTGCTGGCGGTCGAGGAACGCCGGACCACGCTGATGAACCGTCTGCGGAGGCTCACGCAGTTCTTCGCTGTCGACGTGCTCGAGGCCGCCGTCCTTCACAACCAACTGCATCTCGTCACTTCGACGAGTCCCGAGATGGCCCGCAACTGGAGTGATGTCGAGGTCGCGACGCGGTTCCGCACGCTCTGCCCGGACTACGCGCTGCGGAAAGAGTTGAAGATCCCGCGCGAGGATCCGGTGTCGGACGAGGAGATCGCCGCGGCGCTCGCGAATCCGGCAGTGATCACAAAGTGGCGCGAGGAACTTGCAAGCATCTCCTTCTTTCACAAGCTGCTCAAGCAGACGGCCGCCTGGGCGTTCAACCGCCAGGACAAGGTCACAGGACACTTCTGGGAGGGACGGTTCAAGTCGATCGTCGCGCTCGATGACGAGGCGATCGTCGCGCACATGTTGTACGTCGCGCTCAACCCGGTCCGCGCGGAGCTCGCGGCGTCGCTGGACGACTACAGGGTCGCGACGATCGCCAAGCGTGTCGAGGAGCTGAAGCGCCGCATCGCCGATGGCGAGTTCGCATGTGAGGCCGCCGCGGCGCGGGAGCGGCTCCGCAGCGTCCGGCTGGTCCCTGCGATGCCGTGCGATCCCGGCGCAGAGCTGCGCGCGAAGCCGACGCTCAAGGGCGGCGCGCCGAACCCGTGGTTTAGCGGCCGCGTTCCGTCGATCATCGAGGGATCGTGCCTCGCGGCGTTTCTGCACGACACGGATGCACAGGGGCGCGAGACGGCGATCGGCAAGGCGGGCTGCATTCCGGACTCGACGCCGCGGGTGTTGGCGATGCTGGACGCGGAGCTTGCGGCGTCTGTCGCGGAGGAGACAAGGACCTCGACCCTGATGCAGACAGCGCGGGCGATGGTGTCGCAGATCGACGATCTCATCAGAGACGAAAGCTTCACGATCTGGGGCAACTTCAGCGGGAGCGCCGAGTCGATCGCCAAGCATGCGCGGAAAATGAAGAAGCGGTTCGCGCTGGCGATCGCCGGCTGGCCGGGCGGCAGGGGGCGGAGGATCCGCGCTGCGCCGGAGGACGACGACGGCGCAGCAGGCGCGGTGGCCGCGGCGCCTGCGGCTCTCACGTAGCCGGCAGCACCGCCGTGTAGACCTTCGACCAGATCAAGGCGGAGCCGGACACACCGGCGGCGATACCGTGCGCGGAGCGAGCGTCTGCGCGCCGCACGTCCGTCGCCGAGCGAGGCCGCTCGCTCCGTGCGACTCAATTCGTCGTCAAACTGCCGCAGTTCGAACTCGTACCCGACGCTCGGATCGGTAAAAGTGCGATGCGGCGTACTGTTGAGGGTGTGTGTCCATTAAGGAGGAGGTTATGGTGTGTGTCCATTAAAGGTCC
>JAWXBD010000273.1:0-8876 GCA_034439815.1 Phycisphaerae bacterium | reverse complement strand
TCATCGAGATCGCCGGCCGGACCGCCGGTGCCCCACGCACCAAGCAGAATCGCAAGATCGGCCCCGTTCACAACGCCGTCGCAATCGAGATCGGCAGCGGCGCACGTCGACGACGGCCCCAGGGTGGAAACAGTCGGGTCCGCAGCGGGGCCGGCTTTGAACAGGCCGATGGTCGCAGCGACTTGGGCGGGCGGCGTGTTCGCGTCGAAGCGGAAATTGAACATCGTTCCCCAACGGAGTGCGTTCGCGTTGGGGTTCTGTGCAAATGTCTGCGTCGACCAGGTCGCAACACCACGTTCATTGCTGAACGTCCACGCGGCTGTCGAGTATGGCTCGCCCGAGTGATGATTGACAAGATGCTGATCGACGTTCGTGAGCACCACACCGTCGGGCACCGGGACGGAGAACGACCGGGCCGCTCGATTGGAGTACATGTTGTAGACCGCGTACTCGTAGTGCCAGGTTCCGTCGCCGTTGTCGGACGCCTTGTAGCCGAGGATGAGCCGGCCATCGCCCTCAACATCGATTGGCGCGATGAACACATCGGGATCGGCCTGATTCAATCCAAGGCCGTGCGTCTTCCATGCCTCGATCGCATTGGTCTCCTGAATCGTGCCGCCGGTGAAGCTGAGGTTGTACGAACCGCCTGTCAGCGTGCCGACGAGCATGCGGCGATACGACGCGTTGTTGTTCGCGTTGCCGGCAGCGGCGTCGTCAGTGGCGATGTAGTGACCTTCGCCAAAATACAGCGCGCCTGAATTGTCGGCCGGCACAAGATCGGCGATCGGCACCTGCATGCGGCGACCGATGGTGGCGGGCGCCGCAGGCGCGCTGAACGGATACGGGAACGCGCCGGTCACAGGATTCACCTGCGAGCGCGGCCCGAGTCCCCCCTGCGAACCGTTCAGCGACGAGTCATATGGATCGGAGCAGCCGACGCCCAGTGCGTCGCATCCGAACGGATCAGCGTTGCAGGTATCGCACAGACTGCCCGAGAGCGCGCAGAAACCGTGCTTCAGCCAGCTCATGCCGATCTGCTCGAAACGGCCGTCTTTCAGCCGGTACATGTTCTGCGCGATCACCGGGTGCTGCGTGTTGTTGCAGAGACCCTGCACGTTGGTGTCGCACCAGAGGAGGATCTCGTCGCCGACGTTGCAGGACGTCGTGCCGAGCGCGTACGCGGAAATGCCGCCGACCGTGCCGTACTTCGAGATGTTGGGCAGCGAACCGACCATCACGTCAGGACCGATCCGACCGGCGCCGTCATTGCTGCCGCCAGCATGAGCGACGGCAGCCGCCTGTCCCCCTCCCCACTGTCCTACGCCCACTGCGACGCCAGCGAGGACGAGGGAACCGACAAGGACACCGCCGTGCGTGCGCGGCGACAGCGGACTGAGGACCTTGAGCTGGCGCATGAGTTCGTTTCCCTTGCAAGAAGTGGCGGCGACCGCGGCGCGAAAGCCGATCATTGCAAAGGTACCGAACTGGGCTTCATGAGGTCAAGCAAAAAAGCGCGGCAGACGTCGCGCGGCCATTTACCGACCGAGCGCTATGCTCACGCAACCCGCTGCAGTTCAAACGGCGACAGCATCGCTTCTGGAACGTGCTGGCGAATCGCCGCGATCAGCGCTTTCGCGTCCTTGGGCCGGTGATCGACGTGCAGGTCCTTGACCATCGCTGCAACAGCCGTCGGTTCCGGGTCAGGCAATCCCCAGATGCGGATATCGGGGTGGCGCGTCGGACGGATGCTCTCGCTGTCCATCGCGAGTTCTTCAAACAATTTCTCGCCGGGCCGGATGCTTGTGTACACGATCGGGATTGTTCCCGACGTCCCGCCGTTCGTCGCCTTCGCGGCGTTCGGAAACACCGGCGCGAGGCCGTGTGCTTCAACGAACCGTTTGGCGACATCGACAATGCGCAGGGGCGCCCCCATGTCGAGCACGAAGACTTCGCCTGCAAGCGCGGCCGGATCGTGCAGCGTCGCCGCCTGGATCACGAGCGCCGCCGCTTCCGGAATGCTCATGAAATAGCGGGTCATGCGCGGATCGGTGACGGTGATCGGACCGCCGTCGGCGATCTGCCGTTTCCACGTTTCCAGCACGCTGCCCGAACTTCCGAGCACGTTCCCGAAGCGCACCATCGAGCAACCCGTGCGGCCGGCACCAGCGGCGCGGCTGCGCGACTGTCCATGGCGATGCACGTGCTGGACATACAGTTCGGCGAGCCGCTTGGTCATGCCCATCACGCTCGTGGGGTTGACGGCCTTGTCGCTGGAAATCATCACGAACCGCTCGGTGCCGCAGCTTACGGCGGCGTCAGCGGCAGCGATCGTGCCGAACAGATTGTTGTCGATTGCGGCGCCGGGGTGATCTTCACTGAGCGGCACATGCTTGTGCGCAGCAGCGTGAAACACGATGTCGGGACGGGTCGATGCGAAGAGTTCTTTCGTGCCGAGTGCGTCGACCACATCGTGCAGCGCAGCATGGCGGCGCAGCGCCGGAAAGCGCCGCGCGAGCTGCCGGTCGATTTCGAACAGCGCGTTCTCGCTGCGGTCCACCATCACGAGCCGCGCCGGACCAAAGCTCGCAGCGATTCGGCAGATCTCACTGCCGATCGATCCGCCGGCGCCGGTCACGAGCACCGTGCGGCCACGGATCACCTGGGCAATGGACGTCTCGTCGAGAGCGCGCGGCGGCCGGCCGATGAGCGCATTGAGATCGACGTCGATTTCGGTGCGCGGTCCGATGCCCGCGAGTTGATCATCCAGCGTCGGCAGAAAACGGTCGGCGACACCCATCTTGCGAAGTCGCGTGCGCACTGCCGCGATGAGTTCATTCATCGCGGCAGGCAGACTGATCAGCACCATCGAAGGTGCCGAGGTCCGGACGACGACCTCCAGTGACGACAGATCGCCGAGCACCGGAATGTCTCGCACGTACCGCTCCGCGGTACCTCCGCCTGCCAGGTGCACGACGCATCCCAGCAGCACTGGCGGATTGGCGAGCAGCGCGAGCTGCCGTTCGACCGCACGAACGGTTGCGGACGTGCCGACGACGATCGCGGTGCTGGCCATTGAGAGACGCGCCCTGATTGAGGAAGGAGAGGGATATGACTGAACCGACACGCCACCACACCCGGGGTACGGAATCCCGGATGGCGCCCGTGGTATCGGCCGGACTCCGTCGCCACTTGGGACACATCGCCGATTGGCCGATAGCTTTTCGCGCCAATCCCGTGCTTTCGATGGCTTATCAGCCGCGACAGCGCTCGCAGTACGATCGATACTGCCTCACCACTCGTCGCTCAAGCGTCTTCTCCGTCCTCTGAACCACGTCTCGCGATACCTCTCATGCACGTTCTTGTCACCGGCGGTGCCGGCTTCATCGGATCTCACGCCGCCCTGCGACTTCTCGACGAAGGCTGGCGGGTGACCGTCGTCGACAATCTCGTGCGCGGGCATCGGCAGGCCGCCGATGCGCTCGCCGGGATAGGTCGAGACCGCTTCCAGTTCGTGCACGCTGATCTGGGTGACACCGATCGCGTCACCGAGGCGCTCCGCGGTGTTGACCTCGTCATGCATTTTGCCGCGCTCGCGTATGTTGGCGAGTCGGTCGACGAACCGCTCCGCTACTACCGCGCTAACACCGCGGGAACGCTGGCACTGCTCGAGGCGATGGACCGCGCCGGCGTGCGCCGTCTCGTTTTCAGTTCCACATGCGCGACGTATGGCGAGCCGAGCCCGGACCGCATTCCGATCGCCGAAACCTGTCCCCAGTCGCCGGTCAATCCGTACGGCCGCTCGAAGCTCATGTGTGAACACATCATCCGCGACTGGGCCGCCGCGCACCGCCGTCGGGCCGGGTCCGGTTCAACCGGCGTCGGGTACGCGTTCCTGCGGTACTTCAACGTCGCGGGCAGCGACGCCCAGGGGCGCGTGGGCGAGGCGCATCAGCCGGAGACGCACCTCATTCCGATCTGTCTCGAAGTTGCCCTGGGCCAGCGCCCCGCTCTGAGCGTCTTCGGCGACGACTGGCCGACGCCCGACGGGACGTGCATCCGTGATTACGTGCATGTCGAGGATCTCGTCGACGCCCACGTCGCCGTCGCCGGTCGTGTGCAGAGCGGAACGGAGCTCGTCTACAACGTCGGGACCGGCAAAGGCGCGTCGGTGCGCGAGGTCCTGGACGCCTGCCGGGCCGTCACCGGCCATCCGATCCCGGCCACCATGGGGCCGCGACGAGCGGGTGATCCACCGATGCTCGTCAACTCGCCGACCGCGATCGAGACGGAGCTGGGCTGGCGCGCGAAGCACACATCACTGGCCTCGATGGTCGAGCCGGCGTGGCGCTGGCGTCGCGCTCATCCGCTTGGGTGGTGATACGACCACACCAGTTGAAGCAAATGGCCGTGTCGCGTAGTGTCACCGCCGCCATGCCACTTTCCCTTCGCGTGTTCGCCCTCATCGTCGCTGCCGCCGGATGCGCCGCCGCGACAGCGCACGGCGCTGCGCTGCGGCTGCAGCCGTCCAACAACCTCACGCTCGCGCTGGGGTCCAGCGCGCAGGAGTCGTCAACGAACGAGACACCGGACGAGTCGCTCGCGACCCCCGATGATCGCATCCCATGGGGAGAGAAGGGATGCTTCGCGCTGCAGTTCAGTGGCGGCTACGCGGACGACTTCGAAGAGACTGGCATCGTCCCCCTCGACTTCGGCTTCTCGTGGTTTCCGATCCGCAACTTCTCGATCGACCTGCAGCTCGAGGCCGCCGCGGTGTTCCAGGATGACGCGGCCGGACGCGGCGACGATGCCTTGGGCGGCGGCATCGCGATGATGCTTCGCTGGCACTTCTTCGAGTTCGGCGACGCGAGCGCATTCCGCGGCTCTCTTTACGCCGATCTGGGCGTCGGCTTCCTGGCGCTCACCGAGCGTGTGCCGCCCGACGCGTCCGACTTTGTGTTCACGCCGCGCGCGGGTGCCGGCGTGAGCATCGCCCTCGATGACTACACACGCGTCCTGACAGGCGTCCGCTGGTACCACATCTCCAACGCCCAAACGGCCCGTGAGAACCCGGGTCTCAACGCCCTGCAGCTGTATGCGGGGATCAGTTTCGCGTTCTGAGCTCCAACTCCGTGACCGCTCCGCACATCGTTGGAATCGGCAGCCTCTACGCGATCGAGCGCGACGGCACGATCACGCCCGCAGGCCTGGCCGCCGACGTTGCACTGGCCGCGGTGGCGCGCGGTGCGCGCGGGATTGCGGCGAGCCGTGTCGGGTTCGACCGTTTCGGAACGGAAGTTGTTGACGCTCTGCGCACGGCGACCGTCGACGTCACCGCGATTCAAACCGATTCCGACCTTGCGACGCCGCGCAGGGTCACGCGCGGCAGCACACACAGGCTGGATCCCTACGGGGCGTTCGATTCCATGCAGTGGGACAGCGATCTCGAAGCACTCGGCCGCCGCGCCGAAGTGATCGTGACCGATGCGCTGAGCCGGCGGCACGGACAGTCCCGTTCGACCATCGATCGCCTGCTCATCGCAGCGACCACCTCGTTGCGCGTGATCGATCTGGTCGCGCGACCTCCGCTCGCCGCGGATGCCGATCGGCTCGATCGTGAATTCGTCGGCAACGCGCTGGAACTGTGCGACATCTTCCTCGTTGATGCCGTCGCGCTGCGGGCGCTCGTACCGGCGATTGCCGATGCGATCGAGGCGGCGAAACGGTCCGCGGCGCTCATGCAGCGCGCGACGGTCGTCTTGCTGCCGACTTCGGCGAGTGCCGGGGCGGTCGCGACCACGCGATCGTGTGAGGTGATTCCCCCGTCCGCCGACGCTGCGCGACCACCAGGGGATCGGAGCTCAACGAGCGGAAGCTTGGCAACGACAATCGCCATGGCCGCGCTCGAGGGACGGAGCATCGCGGAGGCGCTGGCTCACGCCTGACACACGATCGCGCGAGGCAAAAAAAACACCGCTCGGAAGCTCCGACACTCCCGAGCGGTTGTTCACGACCCTGTTATGTCTGCGAGAGACACAAGCCTGCGAAGGCACCGGAGCCGCAAAGAAGAAGCAGTTGTTGGGTTCGGCTGCAAACGAGCGAACGGGGCCACGATAGCGGGCCCGAGCGGGTAGGGTCAATGGCTGGGAGCGCCCCTTTGGAGATATTCGTAAGCCGCTGATGTGGCACAAGTTACAGTTTTCGTCTATGCGTGAATAATCCACCGCCAGCCCACGGAAATAATGCGATCGCAGACGATCCGACGCCTGCTCCGATAAGGGTGGCGATTGCTGCGATCTGGCGCACTATGCACCGTTCGAACGGGCTCGGTCGTCATCGAGTGTCTCGCGACCCGACGACACCGCTCGGTGCCGGCGACCACGATGCGACGCGCGTGCACGAGCTCGTGCAGCGGCGCACTGCGCAGCCAGCCACCGCCCGGCCCGAT
This sequence comes from Phycisphaerae bacterium, assembly GCA_034439815.1. Classification (GTDB taxonomy): domain Bacteria; phylum Planctomycetota; class Phycisphaerae; order Phycisphaerales; family SM1A02; genus JAEUIT01. Next base: position 2,431 of record JAWXBD010000273.1, on the reverse strand, counting down.
TTGACCCGATCGGAAGAGTTCACTACTCTCCGCCCCGCGTATCACGAGTCCCGGGATGGCCTCATCCACCCGGGCGGCAACCGAGTCTGATTGCAACGATCAGAACGCGGTGCCGAGGCCAGCCTTGTGGCTGTGGCGTTTCACAACGTCCCGGACCAGCAAGGAACGATGCGGCAGGTCGTCGACCCGCCGACGCTGCAAAGGCATTGGGCTCTTCGAGAGCTGCATTTGTCAGCGCGAGCGATGAGACGGACTGCACACCGAGCGGCGATGGTCGTCGCTTGATCGTGCCCGGTTCTATTTCCGATAGAGCAGGGTTGGTAGCTGGTGATGACGCTTCAGACCGAAGGAGTCTTGAAGCATGTCATCGAATGTCCCGTTTCCCTCGCTCGCCTTCGACACCCGCGCCGTCCACGGCTGGGGCGAGCCCGATCTCACGACCGGTTCGGTCGTCACCCCCATTGTTCAGTCGGCGACCTACGAGCAGCAGGCACCCGGCCTGCCGACCGGCGCTCACACGTACTCGCGTGCGTCAAACCCCACCGTCGCCGCGCTCGAGCGATGCCTCGGCGCGCTTGAGGACGCGCCGCCCGCTGTCGCGTTCGCATCGGGCGTCGCGGCTACGCACGCACTGGCGCTGGCGCTGCTGAAGAGCGGCGACCACGCGGTCATCAGCGCCACGTGCTACGGCGGCACCGTGCGACTGTTTCGCGAGACGCTCGCTGGGCTCGGCATTCGCAGCACCTTTGTTGACGCGAGCGACGTGAGCGCCGTGGCGGCGGCGCTCGAGCCGCGCACCCGGCTGCTGCTCGTTGAGACGCCCGCCAATCCGACGCTCGCTCTGTGTGACATCGCCGCGCTGGCCCGCCTCGCCGGTGCTGCGCGAGTCTGCTTCGCGGTCGACAACACATTCCTGACCGCGGCGCTGCAGCGGCCGCTTGATCTCGGCGCGGATATCTCTCTCCTGTCGACGACGAAGTGGATCGAGGGACACAACGCGACCATCGGCGGCGCGCTCGTCGCCCGCGATGCCTCGCTCCTCGAACGGCTCCGCCACATTCGCAAGAGCGTCGGCAGCATCCAGGCGCCGTTCAACGCCTGGCTCACGCTGCAAGGCGTGAAGACGCTGTCGTTGCGCCTCGAGCGGCACAGCCGCAGTGCGCAGTGCATTGCGGAGGCGATCGATGGTCATCCGTCCATTCGTCGGCTGCTGTATCCGGGCCTCGCGAGCTTTCCGCAGCGGGCGCTGGCCCAACAACAGCATCGCCAGCTGCACGGCGGCGTCATCGCGATCGAACTGGAAGGCGGCATCGAGGCCGCGACACTGTTCGCAGCGTCACTTCGCATCATCACCCTCGCAGAGAGCCTCGGAGCGGTCGAGAGTCTGCTGACGCATCCCGTCACGATGACGCACGGCGACGTTCCGGACGCGCAGCGGCGCGCCGCCGGCATCACGCCGGGACTCGTGCGGCTGTCGGTCGGCCTCGAAGATCCCGCGGATCTCCTGCGCGATCTGCTGGGTGGATTGGAAGCCGTCAGCGCGAAGCGCGCCGTCGATCGGGAGGAGGTGTGCAGTGGCCGCTGAGCTTTTGACCATCGCGCCCACCATCGCACCGATCATCGTTCTCAAACTCGGCGGCTCGATCCTGCAGAAGGAAGACGACGTCGCCCGCGCGGTCCACGAGTGCTATCGCTGGGTGCGCCAAGGCTATCGCGTGGTGGCCGTCGTGAGCGCGATCGGCGACACCACCGATCGGCTCGTCGCCGCTGCCCACACGTATGGGCATGCGCCGTCGCCGCACGCGTACGCCGCACTCGTAGCGACCGGCGAGACGATCAGCGCATCGCACCTCTGGCTCGGACTCGATCGGGCGGGCCTGAAGGCGGTGGCGCTCGATCCGCGCGAACTGCAGCTGCGCGTGACCGGTCCAGCCATCGACGCGACACCCGTCAGCGTCGATCGTGAGGCGCTGCACCAGGCGCTCGCGACCGCGTCGGTCGTGGTCGTGCCCGGCTTTGTCGGTATCGACTCGACGAACCGGCTCGCGCTCCTCGGACGCGGCGGTTCGGATCTGTCGGCGATCGTGATCGCGCACGCGCTCGGTGCCCGATGCCGCCTGCTCAAGGATGTGCCGGGGCTCTACGAGCGCGATCCGTCGCGGCCGGGCCCGCTCGCACGTCGCTATGCGAGCGTGACGTTCGCCGACGCCTCCCACCTCGAGGGAGCGATCCTGCAACGGAAGGCATTGCAGTTCGCGACGGCGCACCAGTTCCGCTTTGAGGTGGGAGCGCCGGGTGACGATCCGTCGGCACGCGCAACCGTGGTTGGTGCCCGCGCCACGCGCTGCGCGATGGATCACCAACTGCCGCGTCTTCGTGTAGCGCTGCTCGGATTCGGTGTCGTCGGGCGCGGCGTATGGCGGCATCTCAC
>JAWXBD010000272.1:0-4301 GCA_034439815.1 Phycisphaerae bacterium | reverse complement strand
ATCGGCAGCGCGTCGATGTCGGCGCGCAGTCCAGTGGCGCGATGGCCGGTGGCGCGATGGCCGGTAGCGCGATGGCCGCCGCGGCCCGGCAGATGCGCCAGCGTTCCCGTTCCGCCGGCGAGGCCCCCGCGAAACTCGATGCCGGCCTCTTGCAGCGCGCGGCGAATGACCTCGGCGGTGCGGTGCTCCTCGTACGCGATCTCGGGATGCATGTGGAGATCGCGGCGCGTGCTGATCGCGCGGGGCAGCTCTTCAGCGATGAGGGCGCGGAGACGTTCAGGACTGATGCGGGCCATGCGGAGAGCCTTGCGAAAGTTGCTTACGAACGCAAGCGGGTGAGGCCGATCTTCTCGCGCCCCTGATTGACGAGCGCAAACGCATGCTTCTCGTGGCGGATCAGCCGCGTCAACTGGCTCATGGTGATGCCGAGCACGCCTGCCGCGCCGGCGACGTCGTAGCGGCGGGCGATCACGACGTCGAGCGCTTCCGCGAGCAGAGCGGGGTAATCCTCGTGCTCCGGATTCACGGCCATTTTCTCGCCTTGACGACGACGGGACCAGAGTTCGCTCGGCCGATGGCTGTCGCGATTCACCGTCGTGCGGCACTTCGTCGCCATCTTCAGGCGCAGGCGAAAGATCGCGCGGCTGCGGTTCTGCGCCTGACTGCGCCGCTCGGTCGCGTGCGTGTCAATCTGCGTCGGCTTGTGCGTGATGAAGACCGCTGTCTCCACCTTGTTGCGATGCTGGCCGCCCGGTCCGGAGACGCGGCCGTACTCGATCTCGCAATCCTTCGCGAACACTTCATCCGGAAGGGTGGAGGGATGCGGCGCAGGGACCTGCACAAACGCGGTGTCAACGAAAGGAGGTCGATAGGCCATTGCGAAGCGAGGGGCGAATCCAAAGCGGGATCAGTGGTGGTGACGCGGGTGACGAGGGCGGTGGAGGGATCGCGACCGATTCGTCGGAACCGATCGTACCCGTGCAGCTCGTCACGTGCCTGTGCTGCGCGAGCGGCTCGACCCACGTTGCCACTGGTCGCCATTGATATCGCTCGTCGCGCAGACGCTCGACGTCAAAGCGTCGATAGAGCCGCATTTCGAGCTCGACCACGATGATGCACTCGCCGCGCGGGAGCGGATCAATGAAATACGCAGGCGTCCTCTCGCGGAACACCAGCGGTGTCTCGTGGGCATCGGCGCCTGCTGCTGGCGGAAACGGACTCGCACGAACTGCTGCGGGAGCGCCGTTCACGGTGACGCGCCGAATGACAGCGAAGCGGACGAGTTCGGGCTGCGAAGGGTGTACGCCGCTCTGCATCGGCACGAGAATGCCGTCGCCGGGGAAGTAGGAGACGAGGCCGGTGCCCGCGGAGACTTCGTGGCGCCTGACGATGCCTTCGACGATGCTCGCGAGTTCGGCGTCGGTGAGCGCGCTGCTCTGCAGGCGCCGCGCCAGTTCGAGCGCATGGTCCCGGTCGTATTGCTCTCCGGATTCGATGGCGCGGATGATCGCCGCGGCCGCCATGTTCGCCGCGGGTGATGGACGCGCCCGCGCTGATGTCAAGCGTGCCGCTGTCGGTCCGATGATGGAGAGGGACGCGATGACTGAACCCAGCACAATCATGCCGACTCGGGCTGCACCGGTACGACGCGACCGCGCACACCCAGCACGATCATCACGAGACCGATCACCACCGGGAGCAGCCAGGCAACCAGCATGACAAGAAGACTCGTTCCCATGGCCGCTGGATGCTACCGGAACGCCGACAGCGGCTGAGGAGCGAGGCCCAGCGGATCCGACTCACCGCGCCGGACACGGTGCGCGGCGAACCCGGCGATCATCGCAGCGTTGTCGATGCACCAGCGCATCGGGGGAAGGCGCAGGTCGACTCCGCGCGCTTCGCACAGCGCGGCCAGCTCCGCGCGCAGCCGCGAATTGGCACTGGCGCCGCCGCCGACGAGCAGCGTCGGCACAGCGTGCAGGTCGAGCGCCGCTGCCACGTTCCTCAAGATGCCGGCTGTGGCGGCGCGCTGAAAGCTCGCGGCCAGATTCGCGCGCTGGGCATCGTCGAGCGCCGTTGCCTCGCGCGGGAACCGCGGCGGCTCGCCGCGCCGGCCGCGCTCCGGCATGCCGCGCGTCGCGTACAGCAGCGCCGTCTTCAGTCCGCTGAAGCTCCAGTCGAGTGTTCGCGCACCGTCGCGCGTGACATTCGCGACGGGAAATGCAAACGTGGAATCATCCCCGCGCTGCGCGAGCTGATCGACCAGCGGTCCGCCGGGATATCCGAGGCCCAGAATTGTCGCCGCCTTGTCGTACGCTTCGCCCATCGCGTCATCAACCGTGCGGCCGAGCACCTCCAACGACAGCGGGTTGCGCACGTGAAAGAGGGTGGTATGCCCGCCGGAGACGACGAGCCCCAACGTGGGAAATGCGCACGGCGGCGCTTCGAGCAGGCCGGCGAAAAGGTGCGCCGCGACATGGTCGACACCGATGAACGGTTTGCCGAGGCTCCACGCCATCGCCTTCGCCGCGCTCGTGCCGACGAGCAGCGAGCCGATGAGACCGGGACGATTGCCCACCGCGATGGCATCGAGTTCCTGCGGCGCGACGCGCGCTGCGGCCAGCGCGGCGCGAATCACCGGCAGAATTCGTTCAACGTGCGCGCGGCTCGCGATCTCGGGAACGACGCCTTTGAACTGCTCGTGAAGCTCATGCTGCGTGGCGACGATGTCGGAAAGGACCTCGCGGCCGTCGCGTACGACTGCGGCGGCAGTTTCGTCGCAGCTTGACTCGATCCCCAAAATGAGCGGATGCATGCGCGCGTCACTTCGATTCTTCACGAGCGCCGTCTGTTTCGGGACGGACATCGTGCTCGACCACAGCTTCGAGTTCACCGATCCGCTTGTCGGTCGCTTCGATCTCGTTCAGGAGGCGCTCGCGATACGTGCGGGCGCGGGTCAGCTCGTCCGACGCGCTGGCTGTCGCACCGGGGTCATCGCCGACGCGCGGCCAGTCCTTGCCCGCGAGCTTGGCTTGCAGCGCCGTCATCGCCGCCGCCAGCTGCCGGTCGCCGGCACCGTCGGTGCCCTCGTCTCCCGGTGCCGCCGAAATCCAGTCTGGATCGGCCCAGCGCGTCGGATCCGCCGCGAGCGCGCCGGGAATTTCCCAGTTGCGGCGGGCGATAAACATGGCGCGTTCTTCGTCATCACTCATGGCCACGTGATAGCCGGGATCGGGATCGACTCCCCATGGTTCGCCCGTGTCCGATGACCGGGCGGAGCGCGTGATGTTGCGACCACTGGGCAGGTAGTATCGCGCGGTGGTGATCTTGATCGTCCCGCGCCCGCTGGGCAGCGATCGCACATCCTGCACGGATCCTTTGCCGAACGTGCGCGTGCCGAGCACCTTCGCGCGATCATTCTCCTGCAGCGAACCCGCCAGGATCTCGCTCGCCGACGCGCTCGCCTCGTTCACGAGCACCACCATCGGCAGGTCGATGTCCGTCGACTGGTCGCTCGCCGACCACGCGCGTCCCTGGCCGTCGCGTCCGCGCAGACTCACGATGGATCCGCTGCGCTGAAAGAGATCGGCGGCCTGAATCGCTGCACCGAGCGCGCCGCCGCCATTGAACCGCAGGTCGAGAATGAGCGCGTTCGCGCCGTGTTCAATCGCCGCATCGACCACATCGCGCAGCGCCTCGGCGCTCGTCTCCGTGAACTGGGTGAGCCGCACGTACGCGACGCCGCGCGCGGGATCGATCATGTGCTGCCAGCCATCCTGCGATCGGCGGAACCCTTTCACGGTCTGCGCCTGGATCTCGCGCCGTGTGATCGATACATCGACCTCGCGGCCGTCGGCATGACGAAGGCGCAGTGTGACGGGCGTGCCGGACTCGCCGAGCAGCATCTCCATGCACGCGTCCGCGGACTTGCCGAGTGTCGAAACGCCGTCGATCTCGATCACGAGGTGGCCCGGCAGGACGCCCGCCTCCTGCGCCGGCGAGTCATCGATCGGCGAAACGATACGTAGGTAGTTTTTGTGGATATCGATCTCCGCGCCGATTCCTACATACGTGCCGCGCAGCTGCTTGGCGAATTCGCGCTCGTTCTTCGGCGGCACATACACCGTGTGCGGATCACCGAGTGAGCCCACCATCGCCGCAATTGCAGCCTGCTGCATCGCGACGTCATCCGGAATCTCGACGAACGCGCCGCCAAGGAGCTGGCGCGTCTCGATGATGGAATCGAACCACTCGTAGGGGGACGCGGGGGGCGACGCGGGCGCGTGCATGGAGATGCTGCT
>JAWXBD010000271.1:0-4948 GCA_034439815.1 Phycisphaerae bacterium | reverse complement strand
GCCCGCGCGGGCAGCAGCGGGCGCAGCACGACCAGGAGCGCAGCAATCGCCATCGCAGTCACCACCCAGAATTGCCAGTCATCCCACGGCAGCACCACGCGTCACCTCGATCCTCAGTGAATCCCCAAGAGGCCGAGGCCATGGTAGACGATGAATGCAGCTACGTACGCCAGTCCCGACATCCATGCGAACTGCAGCGCCGCCCATTTCCACGAGCCGCTTTCGCGCCGGGTCACAGCGAGCGTCGGCAGGCACTGCATCGCCAGCACGAAGAAGACGAGCAGGCTGGCGCTCGTCGCGGGTGTGAAGAGCGGTGAGCCGTCGTCACGCCGGGCGTTCGCCAGCGTTTCGATCACACCGTCGCCTTCAGCGTCTTCGCCGACTCCGACCAGAATCTTGGTGGTCGACGCGAACACTTCGCGCGCGAGAAACGAGGTCATCGTCGCGACGGTCAACTGGCGATCGAACCCGATCGGCGCGAACAGCGGCGTCGCGAAGCTGCCGATTCTCCCGGCGAAAGACTGCGCACTCTGCGCCCGCGCATCAACATGGTCCGCGTCGACGCGCAACGCCTCTGCGTTGAGCGGGTCGGTGGCGACGAGCGCGTCGGCCTGACCGCGCAGCGCCTCCGCTTCGACTGTCGGCTCCATCTTCGGGTACGCCGAAAGCCACCACATCACGATGCAGATGGCCATGATGATCGTGCCGGCGTTGACGAGGAACGTCCGCGCCCGGTCGATCGTCGTCAGGAGCGCCGTGCGCAGTGAAGGCATCTTGTAGCTCGGAAGCTCCAGCACCATCGGCCGCGACCGCCCGCGCAGGATGGAAGAGCGGAGCACGAACGCCGTCAGAAACGCAGCGACCGCGCCGAGCACGTAGCAGCCGGCGAACACGAGGCCGGCGATGAACGGATGATCGCGGAACAGCAGCGTCGTCAGCAGCACGTAGACGGGAACGCGTGCGGAGCAGCTCATGAACGGCGCGACCAGGATCGTCGCGAGGCGATCGCGGCGATCGGGAATCAGCCGTGTGCTCATGATGCCTGGCAGTGCGCACGCATGACTCGAGAGGAGCGGCACGAACGCCTGGCCCGGGAGGCCGAACCGGCACATCACGCGATCCATGACGAACGCCGCGCGGGCGAGATAGCCGGTGTCTTCCAGCAGTGAGAGCAGGAAGAACAGAATGCAGATTTGCGGCAGAAAGACGACAGTTCCGGCGATGCCGCCGATGATCCCCTGCGAGAGCAGCGATCCAAGTGCGCCGTCGCCGAGCTGCATCGCAATCCATCCGCCGAGTTTCTCGAAGAGCCAGTCGATGCCGACCATCGGCAGCTGCGCGAGTGAGAAGATGGTCGCGAACAGGCCGCTCATCACGAGTGCAAAGATCAGCGTGCCAAGCACTGGATGCGTGAAGGCGGCGTCGACTCGATCAGTCACTGTGTCGTGATCGGTGCCGGCAGCGCGTTCTCCGCCGACGCTTTCTTCAATCACGCGCGACGCCCACATCGCGACGGTTTCACCGGGATTGAGAGTCGGCGTGCATGGCGCAGCATCAGGCAGCGCCTGCACCAGCCGGTCCACTCCTTTGCCGGAGCGTCCGGAGACCACGACCGCTGGACAGTGCACATGCTGCGCCAGCAGGTGCGCATCGATGGAGAGACCTTTGCGTGCGGCGATGTCGGCCATCGTGACGGCGACAACCGTGGGCAGTCCGCTGCGCGTGGCGCTGACGAGAAACTGCAGATTGCGTGCGAGATTCGTCGCGTCGAGCACGACGATCATCGCGTCGGGATGGCACTCGGCCAGTTGGCCTGACAGGCACTCGCGACAGAGCCGCGATTCGGGCAGATCAAGATCGAGCGCGTAGATGCCCGGAAGATCAACCACTTCGACGGCTGTCGCTCCACCCGATGTGCCGGACGGCCGAGGCAGATAGGTCGTCCCCACGCGGGCATCGACCGTGGAGCCCGGAAAGTTCGCCGTCTTGGCGCGCAGGCCGCACATGCGATTGAAGAGCGTGGTCTTGCCGACATTGGGATTGCCGACAAGCGCGACACGCCGCGGCGGCGCGTGAACGCGCTGCGCCGATGGTGAATCCGAAGCCTGTTGTTCGGTGCCGATCATGAAGTCGGCGCGTCCGGGTCAGGCGGAGCGTCGTTTCCGCATGCATGGGCCGGATCGGGGAAGCACGAGCACGGAGTTGCGAGAATCGCCGCAGCCATGCCCGCCGAAATGCCCAGTCGGGTCGCTTCGATCTGAACGATGCACGGCGTTCCCGCGCGGCACACGCGCACTTCGGAGCGGTCGGTCAATCCCATCGCTTCGAGAAGCCGCGTGTCGTGACTGTCGAGATCCCCGAAGTCGATGATCGCCCGATCGCCGCGCTTCAATTGGCTGAGCGGAATGCGGAGCGACGCTGGGCCGCCGGCGGTCGACGCGGGATCCGGGCTGGAAAGAGCTGGCATTGGGGAGGGGAGGGTTTCCGAGGGAGCCTGGACAGGAATCACTGCACTGTATTGCGACTGAGTCTCAGCGGCAAATCGAGCAATCGGGGGCGATGCAAGCGGAACCCCCCAACTCGACGCAAGTGGGCGCGCCACCCGTCCGATAGCAGCACACATGCGGGTTTGGACCAACACGACGTTCAGAGCTCTCGATCTCCTCGGCGCCCCGGCGCCCGACCCGGCGGTGCACGGACTGGCGGACGGCAGCGGTGCCGAACCGCGCCCTGCACTGGATTGCCTCGACGGGCCGACCTCCCTGCAGGTCCAGGCGATCCTCGACAACGCGACCGTGGCGCAGGCCGTGTGCATTCTCACGCGCCGCGATCCAGGCACCCGTCCGCTCCCGATCGAGGCGATTCTGTACGCCGTGAATTCGACGGCCATTCAGCTTCGCAAACCGACCTACCGTCCCGGTCAGCGATCGCTTGCCGTCGGCGAACGCGTGCAGCTCCGGATTGCAATGCCGGAAGGCACATACGTCGGCGAGTCATCCGTCGTCGCCCGATTTGAAGCCCAGGCCAGCGCGGCGGCGTATGCCATTGCGCGACCGGGCTCGCTCATCCTCGAAGACCGCCGCTCCACGGATCGCGTCGGTGTCGCCTACGACGAACCGCCCACTGCTGAACTCCTTCACGCCCCGACGCACAAGCCCATCGGCTCCGGCGAACTCGTGGATCTCTCGATGGGCGGCGTCCGTGTTCGCGCTGTGGGAACACTGATGGTGCGTTCCGGCGATCGCGTCGTCCTCCGCGCCAAAGTGCGCGACGATGTCCGCATTCATGCCATGGGCATCGTGGTGCATGTCGGCAAGCGCCGCGACGGCATGCTGGACATCGGTGTTAAATTCAGCAGCGAAGTCCCGGACGTCGATCGCTATCTCCGCGAGATTTCCTCGCGTGGAACGTCGTACCGCGCAGCCTGACATGTTCCGCGTCGCGGACCCGCTTCACTCAGCGCCAGCGCCCTCGCCGCGTTCACTCTGAGGAACCTGTGGCAGAGGAATGGGTGTCTGCTGGCGATAGACCTTGCGCCGCGCCGCGTAGTCCTCGGGCGAAACGGGCAGATCCGGCGTCTCTCCGCGGGCCCATTGACTGTGGAGCTCCTTGAGAAAGGGCACACACCACTGGCATCCGGTTCCCGCCCCCAAACAATCAGCGACCTGGCTCGGCACCTTGGGCGCCTCGCGATCCATGTAGTGGCGCAGCTTCCGCAGGCTCACGCGAAAACACAGGCAGACGTGATCATCGGGTTCCATAGGTGTGAGCGCAGCCGGTTCTAAGGAGCCGGAGTCGGCGCCGGAGTCTTGTTCTTCGTGGCTTGGGGTTTCACAGGCGCGAATGCATCGACACTCACGCCGTAACCGAACTCCACACCGGGGCCGACGAGCGGGGGATTGTTGAAGACGCTCTGTCCCATGCGACGCATGTTGACGGCAAGTCTTGGTGTGAAGACGCCCGTCATGATCCACTCGCCGCTGAGCGGGCCGCCGGCACCTGTCCGGTTCACGCTCTGCTCGAACCGCTTCGACTGGATGCGGTCGAGCCGCACCGCAATCGGTTCGCCGCGGAGCGTGCCGTCGTCCGGATTGAGTGCCTGGGCGGTGACGATCAGATCGTCGCCGGATCGTTCGACGCGCTGCACGCGGACCGTCCAGCGCAGCGGCTGTTTCCAGGCGCGGTTGGTCGCCGTGACCCACTTGTCGACGGCACGCTGGAGTGCGACGGGGGACACCGGGTCGGCCCCGTCGGGGACGGGCGGAAAGTCCCGGGTGTAGTGTGCCCGCGTCGTGTTCAAGAACTGCTCGACTGAGGTGATCGTGTCACCAGGTTCAAGGATGGGAAACTGCACCGTTCCAGCGGGTTGCGGGGCCGGGGTCCCTTCCAGCTGCGCTACCCGCTCCTTCGCGGCGATGAGGTCGGCTTCCGCTTCTTTCAGCCGCGCTTCGAGCTCCTGGACCTGCGCCTCAAGCTGGCGGATCCGCTCGGCGTCCGTCGGGGGCGCCTGCGAGGGCTGGGCGGGGACAGTCTGAGCCGCCGTCTGCGGCGCGGGTGCCGCGTGCAGAGTGGACGAGAATCCCGCCAGCGTCGACGCAGCGACCAGGCAGAGTGCCAGTGAGTCGTTCACGCAAAATCTCCGAATGAGTGCGTTGATTGATTGTTGGACGCAGTGAGGGCACAGGCAGAGCAGACGAAAGCGTACTCGCAAGCGGTTGAATCCATGGTCGTCGATTCACCCGAGTTCGCAATCCGCCGATGCCATGATTACGTAGCAACAATCTCCTGCAGTTTCCCGAAGAACTTTCGGGGTAATCGGGAGAGACGCTTCGTGAGTCGGGGTAGCATTGACGCAAGACTGCTTCGCTTCGAAATCCTGCTTCGGATCACTTCGGATCACTTCGGATCACTTCGGATCATGTCGGATCATGTCGGATCATGTCGGATC
>JAWXBD010000270.1:0-12849 GCA_034439815.1 Phycisphaerae bacterium | reverse complement strand
GTGGTGGCGCGTACCACGCTTTGATCGCATCGACCTGCTCGCTCGTGAGCTTGGTCATGTGCGACTTCACATCCATGCCCTCTTCTCGGCAACGCGCCAGCAGATCCTTGCTGCTCAGTTCGAGCTCCTTCGCGAGGACGTGCAGTGCCGCGGGATCCGATGGTGGCGGAGGCGGCACGGCCGCTGCTTCTACCTCAGCCCCGGCCTCGGCCCCGTCCACGTCCGCGTCGCCGGCGACCGGCAGCGCTTCCAGCATCTCGTCGCCACGGCCTCCGCGGCCACCGCGCCTGCGCCGACGCCGACGGCGCGGGCCGCCTTCGGCCTCCAGCGCTTCGGCTGCGCGCGCGCCCGGCGCCGTGGGTGCACTCGGTGCAGCGGGCACAGCCGGCTTGCCGGCAGCCTGCTTCGTCACGGTCGCTGCCTGCCTCGCCTGTTTGCGATGCTCCGCACGCTCGTGCCGCTTCGCTTCTTCGATCGCCTCCGCAATTGTCGGCTCGTCCTCGTCCGGCTCCGCGTCCGGAAGATCGTCGAACGTACCGGACAGAATCATCGCAGTGGTGTCGGCCGGCTGCGGCTTGCGACGACGGCGACGGCGGCGTCGACCGCCTCCGTTGCCATTCTCCTGCTCGCCGCTTTCGTCCTCATCGTGGTCCTCGACAGCCTCCCGGTCGGGGAGCTGGGTCGCGAGTTCTTCGAGACCCGGTCGGTACGCACGCGGCAGGCGATCGATCTCGACATCCGCGTCGCGCTCGTCGTACGCGTAGAGATCGACGCGATCAATGGCGATCGCTTCGCTGATGCGCACGTCGACCCGCTTCTCGGTCGTGCGCTCGATGTGATACAGGGCGGCGCGCTTCGCCGAGAGCAGCACCGATGCGACCTTGACCGAACACACCATTTCGACGCGCTGCACCTTGTCGTGTGTCAGGTAGAACTCGACATCGCGCAGCGAATCGGCGGCGACGGTCTCGGGCTTCTTCATTTCGCCGAGCCCCTGGCAGTGCGGACAGTCGGTGAAGTGGGCTCGGCGAACGCTCGGGCGCATGCGCTGGCGGGTCATTTCGACGATGCCGAACTCGGAGATCGCGAGCACCGTTGATTTTGCGCGGTCACGCTTCAGTGCGTTGCGGAAACGGTCTTCGATCTCGCGACGGTGGCGCGGCGATCGCATGTCGATCAAGTCATTGATGATGACGCCGCCGAGGTCGCGCAAGCGCAGCTGGCGGGCGATCTCTTCGACAGCCTCGACGTTCGTCTGATACGCGTTCGTTTCACTGTCACGCGCCGAACGGCTGCGACCGCTGTTCACGTCGATGGCCACCAGTGCTTCGGTCTGATCGATGACGAGCGCGCCGCCCGAGGGCAGCGGAACGGTCCGGCTGTGCAGCATCGCGATCTGTCGTTCGATGTCGAAGGCGTGGTACACCGGAACAGCGCGATCCCAGTAGAGCACCTGGGGAGACGAGCGCGGCGCGACCACCTGCAGGAACGCATTCGCCTTGCGGAATCCTTCGTCGCTGTCGACGATGATTGCCTCGACGTTCTCATCCGCCATGTCGCGGATCGTGCGGATGAGCAGGTCACCTTCGCTATAAAGAAGGCAAGGGGCGCCGGTCGAGTGCATGCGCTTTTCCATCACTGCCCAGAGGCGCGTGAGGTATGCAAGATCGCGGCTGAGTTCCGTCTTGGTCCGGTCGAAGCCGGCGGTGCGCAGAATGAATCCGAAGCCCTCGGGCAGCTCGAGCTGATCAAGAATCTTGCGCATTGCGCGCCGCTGCTCTTCATCCTCCACCTTGCGCGAGACGCCGACGCGGTCCATGTCCGGCATCATCACCATGAGACGGCCGGGGATGCTCAAGTAGCTGGTGAGCGTCGGTCCCTTCGTGCTGATTCCTTCTTTCAAAACCTGCACGAGCACTTCCTGGCCCTTGCGCAGCGCTTCCTGCATCAGCGGCCGTTCCCGGCGCGGAATCTTGCGGCCGACGCGTTCCGTACGGCTGCTGCCGGAGCCATTGCTCGGGAAGTACTTGGGGTGCAGGTCGCTGATGTGCAGGAAGCCGCTCTGGCCTTCGCCAAAGTCGACGAACGCCGCCTGGATCGCGGGCTCCACATTTGTGACGCGGCCCTTGTAGATGTTGCCGACATGGGTGCCGCCGCCCGCGCGCTCCATGAAGAGCGCTTCGAGTCGGCCGTTTTCGACGACCGCAATGCGGCATTCATCGCCGGGCACATCGTTGACGATCATCAGCTGGCGGCCGATGGGGCGCGCTTCGATGGTCGACTCGCGCCGCGACTCGCGCGGCCCTTCGCGCTCGCGACGGCGTCCTCGCGGTGCGGGGGGCGCTTCGCCGTCGGCGCCGGACGCAGCGTGATCATCATCCTGATCATCGGCCGCGCCCGCCACGGGCTCGTCGCTGTCTTCGCCATCGTCGTCCGAGTCGTCGTCATCCCTCGACTCATCGCTGGACGCGCCATCGCTGTCTTCACGGATCTTGTCACCCGAGGCGTTCAACTCGTTGCGCGATGCAGATTCCGTTTGCTCGCTGTCGTCATCCTCGCGCGGCTCGTAGGCGGTTGCGGGCGCAGGGATCATCGGCTGCACGCCCTCGAAGGCGTCGGCATCGAAGGTCGCCGCGCTCACGTCATGATCATCATGATCATCATGATCATCGCCCTCGTCCCCGCCGTCATGGGGATCCTCGCTGGAATCGTCAGCGTCGGACGGCTCGGGCGTCACCTGTGCGGCGCGCGGGTGAAACGGATCCACCGTAGGTTTCGCCGGCAGGTCGAACGGGTCCAAAAACGGATCAACAGGAATGTTGGGATTGTCGCTCGGGCTCACCGGTCGTGATCCTTCCCGCAGGGCGGGAGTAGTCGGGCCGACGGCCGGACGAACAGTTCACGTGCAGGGGGTATCGGCGGGCAACGCAAAACTCCCCGAATCGGCCAGCTCGGGTGAGCGGGCCGTTCGGGCTGGTCATGCGTGTCGTACGTCGAAAATCCTGCAACGGGGAGACTCGTCCGGGCCGCACGGGGCGACTGCACGAACGTCCAGTTGCGATGCACCGGTGGACTCGATTCGTCCTCGCCCGGCTGCGCCCGCTGGGCGTCCGATTGTCCGGCTGCGACGAAGTTGTCGCTGCGCACCATTGCTTGAACCGTTGCTCGACCTGCTCGTCAGGGCACGTCAGGACGTGCGACTGATTTTGCCTGGTCGGGGTTCGAGCGCTCCTGCGCGATCGCACTTCCCGTTGCCGGCCCGATGGTTTGTGATGTTCCCTTCACTCGGCGAGCCACCCGCCGACGTTTCCGGGATCGATTTTTCTGAGTTCGTCGCGGAGGTAGTTCAATACCTGCCGCTCGGAATCGAACGAGCCGACCTTTCGGGCGAGCCGCTCGCATTGGGGGATGTCCACCGCCCGGACAACACGCTTGATGAGCGGGATCTGGGAAGGGACGAGCGACAGTGTACGGAACCCGAGACCGATGAGCAACATCGTATAGAGCGTTTCGCCAGCGATCTCGCCACAGATCGAGACGTCGATTCCGGTGCGCCGCGCGGCGCGCTGCACCGTTTTTACCAATTGCAGGACAGCGGGACTGGCACCCGAATAGAGATGCGCTACTTTTTCATTGCCGCGATCGACGGCCAAAGTGTACTGAATGAGATCGTTCGTTCCGATCGAGAAAAATGCCGCTTCGTCGGCGAAGGTTCTGGCCATGAGCGCCGCGCTCGGAACTTCGACCATGATCCCCACCGGAACGTCGTGCTTGTAGGAAATGCCTTCTTCATCGAGATCTTCACAGACGTCGCGCAGGATGAGCTTGGCTTCGCGCAGCTCCATCACCGTGGACACCAGCGGGAACATCACCTTCAACGGACCATGCATGCTGGCACGCATGATCGCGCGGAGCTGCGTCTTGAAGATCTCCTTGTTCTGCAGGCAGTAGCGAATGCTGCGCAGTCCAAGGAACGGGTTGCGCTCGGGTTCGATCGCCCGCTGTTGCGTGTACTTGTCGGCCCCGAGATCAAGTGTGCGGATTGTGAGCGGCCGGCCGTCCAGCAGTTCAATAGTTTTCTTGTACGCCTCGTAGTGGACTTCTTCGGTCGGCTCCATCTTCGAAGTGAGGAAGAGGAATTCCGTGCGGTACAGACCGACGCCATCGCCGCCGTTCGCCAGCACGCTCTCCACTTCATAGGGGAATTCGATATTGCCAAGCAGCAGGATCCGCTTGCCGCATCGCGTCTCGGTAGGAAGATCCTTCAGCAAGCGAAGCGAAGCGCGAAATTCGCTGTACTTCTCCTGCTGCAATCGGTAGTGCGCCACCATGCGCTCGTCCGCGCGGGCGACCACGATCCCGGTGTCGCCGTCCACAACGAGGAGATCACCGTCTTCGACCGAGTGCGACAGCCGCTGGCAACCGACCACCGCTGGAATGTCGAGCGCGCGGGCGACGATCGACGTGTGACTCGTCCGGCCGCCGAGGTCCGTGGCGAAGCCCAGCACTTTCTTCCGATCCATCCCGGCGGTCTGGCTCGGCGTGAGTTCATGCGCGACGATGATCACGGGCTCGGTCAGGTTCGAAAGTCGACCCTCCGGCTCGCCCATGAGCTGACCGAGGACGCGCCGGTCGAGATCGGTCAGGTCGTTCGCTTTCTGGCGAAACACCTCACTGCCCATCGCCTGGAACTGCGTGATGAGTTCTTTGAACTGGTCGGCGACACCGACCTCGGCATTGACGCGCTGCGATTCGATGCGCTTCTGCATCGCGGACAGGAGCGAGCGGTCCTTGAGCATGCCGATGTGAAACTCGAAGATCTTCGCCGCCTCGGCACCGAGGTGGAGACTCGTCCGCTCTTTGAGCTGCGTGAGATCGTCGGTCGCCGCGTTCAGCGCCGTCTCGAGCCGGAGCAATTCGGCCGGAATGTCCTTCTCGGCGATGGATCGATGGGGAACGTGCTGCTCCGCCTCGCCGAGCACGAACGCGCGGCCGATGACGATGCCCGGAGAAACAGCGATCCCGCGGATGAGTTCCATAGACGGACCCACAGCGGGCGGTGCAACGTCGCGGATGACCGGCCAGAGAGGAACGGAAGGCATCCGCGGGCGTGCGAGGCGTCCACGAGGGGCGCGGCAGTCTACAGGAAGCCGTCGGATGCCGTGGCCGTGCTGAATGGTTGCAGTTCAGCCCCAGTCGCCGAGCAGGAGTGCCAGATCTCCGCCGCCCACGCGGCCGCTCCCGTCAAGGTCGATCAGTGCGCCCGACGATCCCCATCCGCCGAGAAGCATTGCGAGATCGGCACCGTTCACGAGGCCGTCGTTGGTGAGATCCGCCCAGCGAAGTCCGGCCGCTTCGAACTTACCTTTGAAGAGCAGCATGTCGGCGCTGTCGATCACGAAGGTGCCGTCAAGATCGAGACGTTCCTGGCCCGGCGCGACCGGCCCGAACGCCGCGACGATCGCGAGTCGATCGGCAAAGTCGAAATCGCCGTCATGGTCCGCGTCACCGAGCACGGCGGGCGGCCACACGATCCACTGCTGATGGACCGGGATGTTGCTCAGCGTTCGGGTCGGTCCGCGCGACGGCCAGCGCACGATCGCGCTCGTTGCCTGCTTCGCGCTGCCGACGCCGAAGTGCAGGATCTGCTCGTTCTGACCCAGGTAGCTCTGACCGCCGGCGTAGATCTCTTGGAACTGCGTGACTCCGTCCGCAGTGAGATCCGCATTGGCGCCGATCGCGCCGGTGTTCGGACCGTCGCCGATGACGCGCAGGCGCACGGCGCCGCGCTTCGACCCTTCGTGATTGATGTAGAGGTCTACAGGGCCGGCGAGCGGATTCAAGAGAATGTCGAGATCTCCGTCGTTGTCGATGTCGGCATATGCGGCGCAAAACTTCGAGCGCGCCACTGGAGTTGGTCCGCCGATTGCCGCCTCCAACGCGATGTCAACTGCGGGCGGCGCTCCCGAGTTATGAAAGAGCGAATTGGGCCCCTCCTGATTGATGACGTAGAGATCAAGATGACGGTCGTTGTTCCAGTCGAAGAAAAAGGCGCCCCACGCCCAATAGACCGACGGGTGCGCGACACCCCACTTCAGCTCTTCGGACTGAAATGTCTGTGTCGCGCCCTGTGACAGGAGCAGCGGGAATGCATGCTCCGGGGCGAGCTGCGGGCCCGAGGTGTTCGTCACGTAGAAGTCAACAAAGCCGTCAGCGTTGAAGTCTCCGCACGCTAGGCCCATCGAGTTGAGCTTCACGTTCGTGCCGGACTTCGCCCCGATTTCCGTGAAGACTCCGCCGTCGTTGCGGAACAGTTCGTTGCCTGGAAATCCCGGCGTCGTGCCTCGGTCATTCGACAGATACAGGTCCAGATCTCCGTCGCGATCAAAGTCTGTCCACACCGCCTCGAACGAGGGCGAGTCACTGTTCACTCCGACCTCGGTCGCAACATCCGTAAACGTCCCGTCGCCGTTATTGCGATAGAGGTAGTTCTCTGAAGCGTGCTCGCCACCGGAGATGTGCAGGTAGTTGCAGACGTACAGATCAACCCAGCCGTCGCCGTTGTAGTCACCCCAGCATGCGCCCTTGCCGATTCGTGCTGAGTACACATCGATGCCGGCCAGTTCAGTGACATCGGAGAAGGTGAAGTTTCCGTTGTTGCGGAGGAGGACCGGTGCTTCGAGCACGCGCGAGAGGAACAGGTCCATGTCGCCATCGCCGTCGTAGTCGGCGCTCGCCAGTCCGGAGAGTGCGCCGAGCGGCGGCAGTCCCGAGGTGGCCGATCGATTGACGAACGTGCCGTTCTGGTTTTCGAAGATGCCGACAATCCATGCCGCGCCGCCGACGATGACGACATCGGAGTCACCATCGCTGTCGAGGTCAGCAAAGCCGCAGCCGAAACCGTAGAAACCGGTCTGCTGCGGAAAGTTCATCATCGTGAACAGAAGCCCGCGCTGCTGGGCTTCGAGCGTGAACGGCGCGACGCCCCGGCGGTCCGCCTGTACGAGAGCGGTGCATGCGCCGGCAACCAGACACGCCACGACTTGCGACCTAGTGAATCGCCACACGGACCTTCCCTCCAATGAGCCTCGCTTCAGCCGATGACGATCATGGCCGCACGGCAACACTTGGCAAGGCGTTTTCCGGAACGTCAGAGCGGTCTTTGACGAAACGCATGTAAAAAATCGCGTGCCGGGGCCGATGGACTCCGGCACGCGATTGTGTAGACAGATAACGCGCGGGCGTCAGTTGCCGTTTTTGACTTCAAACTCCGCGTCGATGACATCGTCCTTCTTGGGCCCGCTGCCCCCCTGCGCCTGCTGGCCTCCGCCATCCCCGCCCGGCTGCGAACCGTCTGATGGCGCGCTCCCAGCCTGCGAACTGACCTTGTTCAGCTCCTCGAGCGACTCATACAGCGTCTTGATCGCCGCGTCGATCGCAGCCTTGTCGTCGCCCTTGAGCTTGTCCTCGACGTTTGACACCGCAGACTCGATCTTCGCCCGGATCTCGCCTGAGAGTTTGGCGCCGTGCTCGCTCAGCTGTTTCTTGACCTGATAGACCGCACCGTCGGCCTGGTTCTTGGTGTCCACGAGTTCGCGACGGGCGCGGTCGGCGGCGGAATTCGCATCGGCTTCGCGCTTCATCCGCTCGATGTCGTCCTTCGACAGGCCGGAGCTGCCGGTGATCTTGATCTCCTGCTTCTTGCCTGTCGCACGGTCCGTGGCGGAGACATTCAGAATGCCGTTCGCGTCGATGGCGAACTCGACTTCGATCTGCGGCATGCCGCGCGGAGCCGGCGGAATGCCGGCGAGATCGAAACGTCCGAGACTGCGGTTGTCGGTAGCGAACTCGCGCTCGCCTTGCAGAGCGTGAATGGTCACCGACGTCTGGCTGTCGGACGCCGTCGAGAACGTCTCCTTCTTGCTCGTCGGAATCGTGGTGTTGCGCTCTATGAGTTTCGTCATGACGCCGCCGAGCGTTTCCACACCCAGCGAGAGCGGCGTGACATCGAGCAGCAGCACGTCCTTGACCTCGCCCTGCAGCACACCGCCCTGAATCGCGGCGCCGACCGCGACCACTTCATCGGGGTTGATGCTGCGATCGAGTTCCTTGGTCTGGAAGATCTCCTTGGCGATCTCCTGCACCTTCGGAATGCGAGTCGAGCCGCCGACGAGCACAACTTCCTGCACGTCCGTGGGCTTGAGCTTTGCGTCGCGCAGCGCCGATTCGCACGGACCACGAAGACGGTTAAAGAGGTCGTCGCACATCCGCTCGAACGCCGAGCGGGTGAGCGTGACCTGCAAGTGCTTGGGGCCGTTCTGGTCGGCCGTGATGAAGGGGAGATTGACCGTCGTCTCCATCTGCACCGAAAGTTCGATCTTCGCCTTCTCCGCCGCCTCTTTGAGCCGCTGCAGCGCCATCGCATCCTTCCGGATGTCGATGCCTTCCTTCTTGCGGAACTCTTCGGCCAGGAACTCAATCACGCGCTGATCGAAGTCATCGCCGCCGAGATGGCCGTCGCCGTTGGTGGAAAGGACTTCAAACACGCCGTCGCCGACGTCGAGGATCGACACGTCGAACGTGCCGCCGCCCAGATCGAAGACTGTGATCCGCGCGTTCTTTTTCTTTTCGAGTCCGTACGCGAGCGCGGCGGCGGTGGGCTCGTTGATGATGCGCTCGACCTTCAGGCCGGCAATTTCGCCCGCGTCCTTGGTGGCCTGCCGCTGGCTGTCATTGAAGTAGGCGGGAACGGTGATGACCGCTCGCTCGACCTTTTCACCAAAGTAGTCTTCAGCGACTTTCTTCAGCTCCTGAAGAATCATCGCGGAGATTTCCGGAGGCGTGTACTGCTTGCCGCGGATCTCCACCTTCACGAGCTCATTCGGACCGCCCGAGATCGGATAGGGGACCAGCTTCTCCTCGTGCTGCACTTCGTCATGACGGCGCCCCATGAAGCGCTTGATCGAGAAGACTGTGTTTTTGGGGTTCGTGACCTGCTGGTGCTTCGCCGCCTGTCCCACCAGGATCTCGCCTTTGTCAGTGAAGGCGACGACCGAAGGCGTCGTGCGATTACCAGAGGAGTTGATGAGTACCTTCGGCTGTCCGCCCTCCATGACGGCGACCACTGAATTGGTCGTGCCGAGGTCGATGCCGATGATCTTGCCGCTGGGGTTTGCCATAGAAGAGACCTTTCAGTTCCGTGCCTATCAGTGTGATAGTTGCCAGTTTCCTCAACCGCCCTGTCGGTGTGAATCCCCGAATCATGACGGATGCGGCCCTTGGCACGCACGAGGGGAACGCCCG
Source organism: Phycisphaerae bacterium (assembly GCA_034439815.1). Lineage (GTDB taxonomy): Bacteria > Planctomycetota > Phycisphaerae > Phycisphaerales > SM1A02 > JAEUIT01. Next base: position 3,546 of record JAWXBD010000270.1, on the reverse strand, counting down.
GCAAGGCAACTCGGATGCCATTCCCACGCTGCCAGTCATCGCCAACGGGCCCTTCCACATCCGTTCCTCCAGCGCACATGCCCGATTGGCGCTGGCATGAGCGCGGCCGCTCGGACTGCCTCGTCCGTCGGACTCGACTCACATCTGCCGTTGTGGCACTCGCGCTTCGTCTACCCTGTCGGCGAACCGATGACCCTGCCGATGAGATGGAACGACGTAAGACCGGCCCTGCAACTGGTTGCCGAGGCGACGCGATGGAGCGTGGAGTTCGCTGCGCAGCTGACCAGCGAACCGCACGGCGGGGGCACGGCCGCAAAGTCCGACGCTTCCCCGGTGACCGCTGCGGATCTCGCGGTGCAGGCGCTGCTCGTGCACGGACTTCGAGAGCACTATGGCGACATGCCGGTCGTCGGGGAGGAGTCCACTGCCGTTTTCTGCGAGGGTGGCGCTGACGAAAGGCGGGAGAGGCTCGAAGAACATGACGGGCAATATTCGCTCCGTGCGAGCGTGCACAAATTCGTTCGCCAGGCGCGCCCGGGACTCACGCCGACGCAGATCGACGAAGCGATCGATGCCGGCTGTGCGGACGGAACGAGCCGCGAACAGTGGATCATCGATCCGATCGACGGAACGAGAGGCTACTTGGGCGGACAACAGTACTGCGTCTGCCTCGCGTTCGTCCGTGACCAGGTTCCTCTCTTCGGGGCCGCCGGCTGTCCTCGGCTCGGCACGCGCGGCTCGATCATCGGAGCGGTGCCCGGCGGGGGAGCGTGGTGCTGGTCGGGACTCGATCTCTCCGAGGCGCCGGCTCAAATGGTGACATCCAGATCGGCACGGGAGGCCGGCGGCGCACTGGTCGTCTGTGAGTCACCGCAAGCGAGTGCTCGGGCTCGCTCACGGATGCGCCGGCTCGCCGAGTCGCTGAACCGACAGGTCATCGTGCGTCCGATGGAAAGCCAATGCAAGTTTGTGCTCGTCGCCAACGGCCAAGCGGACCTCGCGATCCGCTTTGCGTCCAACGATCCCGCCCGGAACCGGGACATGGTCTGGGATTACGCCGGTGCAGTCGTCTTCGCCGAGGAAGCCGGCGCGAGGATGACCGACTGTGACGGCGCTCCGCTTCGTTTCGGACGAGGGCGTGCGATCGAACGAAATCGCGGGATCCTCTGTGCAGCCTCTTGGCTGCACGCCGATGCAGTGCGTGCTTGCAGAAGCGTCGACCACGAGTTCGATGCGCTGCCCATGCGCGCTGCCACGGAACCGCCCGCAGGCGAGGGCCGCGCATAGTGGGTGACCCCGGTCGTGATCGCTCGTCAAGTCGCCGGACGGTGACGGCCTTTGAACTCGCGGCCTTTCTAGCCGCGACGCTCACGTTGCTTGGTGCCCTGTGCACGGACCAGTGGTACTGGTCGCAGTTCGTCTGGTGGATTCCATGGCCGCTGCTGGTGCTGCTCGCGATGCCGGCTGCGCTGACAGCGATCATCGCGCGGTCACGAGCCACGCGCAACCGCCTCGGGCTGCTTGCGGTCGCTCTGGTTCCGGCGGTGGCGCTGCTAGTGCGCGACGTCGGCTTCCATCGGGCCCCGCCGCCCGCAGACGATGAGATCAGCTTTGTGCACTGGAATGCGAGCTGGCCGAGCTCTTCGGGGGGGAGCGATGGCTCACGAGAACTGCTCGACCGAAAGGCAGACGTCATCATCCTCTCGAACCCGTACAAGCTCTTCGCCGATCAGCGCGACGAGCAGTGGCGACGGGCGGGGTATGACATCGTCGTCACCGGGTCGTTCGCCGTCGCCAGCCGCATTCCGGTGCTCGAAGCCCGCGAGATATTTGACTCGGACGTCGGCACCGCAGCGATCATTCGCATCGACACGCGTGGCCGGATCGGGCACGTGCTCACCGTGCTGGCCGTTGATCTGCCGTCGGAACCGATGCTCGCGCGCATGGAACTCGCACACGCGTTTCGTGCGCGACTCGAGGAGCACACGCTGCCCCGCATCGACGTGATCACCGGAGACTGCAACATGACCAAGGGCAGCGCGTCGTTGCAGGCGATGTTCCCTTCGTTTCGCAACGCATGGAACGAAGCGGGGAGCGGGATCGCAGGCAGCTGGCCACGGTCGAAACCATTCGGCCGCCTTCTGATGTGGCACATCGATCAGCTTTTGCTGGGACACCGGGTCACGGCGCGGTCCTATCGAATCATCGATCTGGGGGGCCGGGAGCATCGAGCTCAGCAGGCGCGCATCGCCGCCCGTTGATCCAAAGACCGAAGCAGCTTTGGCACTTCACCACGGACTGTCAGCTGCCAGTTTTGAGCAGGTCGCTCCACAGCTTCAGGAACTGCGCTGAGGGGATCGACGAGTCCGTCATTGTCTCGGGCAGCGACTTAAGCAGCGAATCCTGAACATCGGTGTACCACGACACTGCCAAGTCACCGTGCAGAAGATTCAGTCCGTTGCCGTGATTGAAATCCGATTTGGTTCGGAGTCCGTCGGTGAGCAGCACGAATGCGTGGTCGTTCTCCATCAGGTAGCGCTTGCCGCTCAGCGGATCAGCATCGCCCCGATAGTTGTAATTCGAGTACGCGCGGACGTTGGAGCTCAGGTCGCTCAACGTACTTTCGTAACGTTCCGGGGGGTGCTCGCCGTGATGGCTCGGACAGTAGAGGCAGGCGGATGAGCTGAGATAGTGCCCGCATTTCGGCAGCAACCGCCCGAGTCCGTCGTACGTGTTTGTCGAACCGCCTGTCGAGATCGCCATCATCTCGAAGGCCTGATTCACCGCAGCGCTTCCGAAGTAGCTGTACGGAAGATGGTCGCGGTTGTCGCTGGAGTACGTCGTGATTGCGTAGCCCATCTGGCGCATGTTGGAGGCGCAGGCGAGTTTGTTCGCGGTCTCGCGCACCGCCCGCAGGCCTGGCATGAGGATCGACGTGAGTACGACCACGATGCCCAGCACCACGAGCAGTTCAATGAGACTGAATCCGAATTGGTCTTTACGCCCGCTGAAACCTCTACGCCTGCCGGAAAACGAGCGCGATGGATCGGCGTGCACCGCGATTAGCGGCGGTTGGGTGACCCGCAGGTCACGCGTTGGACGTATGCGAAGTCGTCGCACGTCAAAACCCCAACTCTGCATCTCTCAAAACGGAGAGATGCCGTCGAACAATATGTGTGGAATCTCGCGTTGTCTTGCAGCAGCAGTCAATATCCGGAGCAATCGCGTCGCAACGAGTGGCTGATTCCGCCGTCGTTCTCGAGCAGTCCGCCCGGAGACCCAGGACCCACACACGTCGACGAGTCTACCCCCAAATCGACTGAATTCACCAATCACAACGCTTTTCTGTTGAAGGAACTCGGGGTATAGTCGGTTCGCCTGAGGGTCGGCGTGGAAAGAGCGGGCCTTCGCAGGGATTCTCGTGGCGCAAGCCTCAGCTCACGGGCTGGTTGTCGAGACCATTGTCGACGATCAATGGACGTTGGGGCCAGACGTTGGGGCCAGACGTTGGGGCCAGACGTTGGGGCCAGACGTTGGGGCCAGACG
>JAWXBD010000269.1:0-4400 GCA_034439815.1 Phycisphaerae bacterium | reverse complement strand
CCGCGGGTACGGCCTCGTGGTCGGACTCAACGGCAATGGCAGCCGCCTGATGCCGGCCGACGTCCGCGCCCACATCCTGCAGGAAATGGCACGGCGCGGCGTGGGAAATCCCGCGATGAACCTCGGAACCGTTTCGCCGGAACGCATGCTCGACAGCGAAGACTGCGCGGTCGTCATTGTCGAGGGTGTCATCCCGCCTGGCGCCCCGAAGAACGCCGCGTTCGACGTCCGTGTGTTCGCCGTGCCCGGTTCCGGCACGTCGAGCCTGGAAGGCGGACGCCTCTGGACGACGGATCTGCGCCCGGGTCCGCTCGTGACCGGCAGCCGACAGGCCCGCGCGCTCGCCGAAGCGCGCGGCGACGTCTTCATCAATCCGTTCGTCGAACCCAACGCGATGCGCCGCGACGCGGTGAACCGGCTGAGCGGCCGCATCCTGGACGGTGGGAGCGTCATGAATGACATGCTCCTTCGTCTCCGTATGGCGACGACCAGTCACAGTCGCGCGGAGACGATCAAGAGCTCGATCAACTCGCTCTTCCCGCGCGAGCGCGGACAGCGCGACGAGACAGCGCGCGGCCGCGCCGGCGATGCGATCGACATCACCGTGCCACCGAGCTATCACGATCGCCCGGAAGAGTTCGTGCAGCTGATTCAGCACACGCCGCTGCTGATCGAAGCGCCGGAACAGACGGCGATGTACGTGCGCCGGGCCCTGCTGGCGACGCCGGGCATGGCGGAAGCCGCGTCCTGGCGATGGCGGGCGATCGGCAAGAAGGCCGTGCCCATGATTCAGGATCTGTACGCCTATCCCGAGGAGCAGCCGCGCATGGCGGCGCTCGTCGCGGGAGCCGAGCTCAATGATCCCCTGACGGTCCAGCCGCTCCTGGCGATGGCCAAGCTTGGCGAGGTGAAGAACCGCCTGACGGCGATCGAACTCCTCGGCAAAATGGGGCTGAACCCCGCGATTGACCTCGGATTGCGCCCGCTGCTTGACGATGCCGATGTCGATGTGCGGCTCGGCGCGTTCGACGCGCTCGAAGAGCGGCGCGACCCCATTCTCGGCCAGCTCACCGTCGACGAGAAGTTTGACCTCGTCGTCGTGCCGAGTGAAAAGCCGATGCTGTACATCGCGCAGACCGGACGGCCGCGCATCATCGTCTTCGGACCGAAGCTGTCGATCGAGAACCCGATGACCTTCGCCGCCTGGTCGAACCGGCTGATGATGAAGGCCGATCTGTCGGACGAAACGATTCAGGTGTTCTGGCGTCCGATTCCCGACGGGCCTGCCGAACAGAAGTCGGTGGAACCGGCGCTGACCGAATTCATCCCGTTCCTCGGTCATCAGACGACGATCGAGAAGCCCGCGATGGGTCTCGGACTCACGTATTCGGAGACGATCGGCGCCCTGCACCAGCTCTGGAAGAAGTCGTACCTGAAAGCGGATTTCAAGGCCGAACAGGACCGCATCCTCGCATCCATCATCCGCAGTCAAAAGCCGGAGGAGGCGCTCGAGCGGCCGGAGTTCGACGACCTTGGTGACACGGTCGAGTCAGGCTCCGCTGCGAAGACGGTCGGGCCGTCGGACGACAGCGATCTTGCGCATCTTGTCATGCCGGATGCTCCGGTGACGGGTGCGAGCGGGGCGACCGTGATTGAACGAAGTGCGATTCAACGCGATACTGTGCCTCGGTGAGTCCCGAGATCGCCGACAGCCGGCGCCCACAGGAAGTGGCGCGCCGCGGGGTGTGGGGAACGGACGAATGACAAGGAGGTCATGAAACGATGCGTCTTGCGAAGTTGACGCTGAGTGGGTTCAAGAGCTTTGCGGACACGACCGAGTTCCGCTTTGACCTCCCCATCATTGGTGTCGTCGGTCCCAACGGCTGTGGCAAGAGCAACGTCGTCGATGCTATCAAGTGGGTCTTGGGCGAGCGCAGCGCCAAGAGCCTGCGCGGCGGCGCGATGCTCGACGTCATCTTCGCCGGCTCCGCATCGCGGAAGCCGTCGGGCATGGCGTCTGTCACGCTGACGTTCGACAATCCGGTCGTCGACGAAGCGATTATCAAGGCCGAACGGAGTCGCACATCGGACGTCCTGACCAGGGCGCAGCCCGAAGGCGAGGATAGCGAACCGACCGCTGATCCGGTGGGCGATCCGGTGGGCGATCAGCTGGGCGATCAGCTGGGCGATCATGGCAATTCCATCATCCGTCGCGGCGCGGTCGCGCACCGACGTCTGCCGATCGACAACGACACAGTCGACGTGAGCCGCCGCCTGTATGCGGACGGCCGCAGCGAGTACCTGATCAATGCCCGCAAGGTCCGACTGCGCGACGTGCGCGAGCTCTTCCTTGACACGGGCATCGGCAACGACGCGTACTCGATCATCGAGCAGGGCAAAGTCGACGCGATGCTCATGGCGAATCCGCTGGAGCGCCGCTCGATTCTTGAAGAGGCAGCCGGCGTCGCGAAATTCCGCGCCCGCAAGCTTGAGGCGACACGCAAGCTCGAGCATGCCGAGAAGAACCTCCTGGTCCTGCGCGAGCAACTCGCCAGCACCGAGCGGCGGCTGCGCATCGTGCGCGGGCAGGCGGAGAAGGCCAAGCGCTTCCAGGTGCTCGACGGACGGCGGCGTGAACTGCGCTCCGTGCTGGCACACGATCTGTTTCACGAACTGAACGACCGGCTGCAGAACCTCACGGAGGAACTCGCGACGCTCACGCGCGAGCGCGACGCGGCAACGGGCGCGCTGAGCGTGCTGGAGGAGGCGAAGCAGGCCGCGGAGATTGCACGGCACGACGTGCAGACCCAGCATCATGCGCTCGAGCAGCAGCGGCTGCAGCTCGCCGGCGAGGGCAAGCAGGCACGGCAGCGCGTCGAGTTTTCCGACAGCGCGATGCGCGATGCGCGACAGTCGGTTGCCGCTGAGAGCAAGCGGCTTGAGGATCTCGAAGCGGGCATCGCCACGCTTGCCGGCCGCATTGCGGAAGCGCACGAAGCCATGGCGTCAGCTGCGGAAGCGGCGGCTGAAGCGGAGCGTGCGGTGGCGCAGGCGAGCGCCCAGCGCGCCCAGGCGAACACCGTGGCACTCGAGACCAAGAGCACGTATGAGCGCCTGCGCGACACGCTGACAGGCCTCGAGCGCGAGCGCTCGCAGCTCGCCGGCCGCATCGCGAGTCTCGAAGCGCGCGGTCACTCGCTCGCCGAGCAGCGTTCGAAACTTGCGGCGCGGCGCGATCCCTTCGCGCGCGAACTCGATATGCATCGGTCCGGGCGCAACGCCGCGCGCGTGAAGTCAGCGGTTGCTGACGATCAGATCACTCGTCTGCAGCGCGACCTCGACGAGCGCACGCAGGTCGCCGCGCGGCTCGGGGATCGGCAGTCGGCGCTGGCCGGCGAGCTCGCGCATCGGCGCGACGAACGCACCGGCCTCGAAAGTCGCCGGCGCGTCCTCGATGAAATGCAGCGCTCGCGCGAAGGGTTCGGCGACGCCGTCAAGGCAGTACTCGCGGACCGGCCTCGCTATCCCGAAGTGCTCGGACTGTTCGCGGATCTCATCGAGACTAATCGGGAGCACGCGGATCTGGTCGAAGCGGCACTGGGTGAACGGCTGGAATTGCTGCTCGTCACATCACTCGATGCGCTGGTGCCGGGGCTTCCATCGCTGCGCGCTCTCGATGGACGTGCGGTGTTTGCGCCGACCCAGGTCCCGCCTGAGCCACGGCGGATTCCCGCAGTGGACGGAGCAACGCCGATTCTGGAATACGCGCGATGCGAACCGATCGCGCGCCCGTGGCTTGAGCGGCTGCTCGGCGAAACGTTCATCGTTGAGGACTCGACGACCGCGCTGGCGCTGTTGCGCGGACCGCTCGCCGGCTGCCGCGTCATTACGCGCACCGGTGAACTCTTCGACGGCGACGGAACGCTCGTCCTGCACCCTGCGGAAACCGGCGACGGCGGCGCAGGATTCGCAGGCGTGCTCAAGCGCCGCGCCGAACTCGTCGAACTCGTCGCGACGCTCTCCACCGTGTCCCTGCGCATCGCGGCGCTGGAGTTCGAACTGTCCCAGGTCACGAGCGAATCCGGCCACGAGAAGGCCCGGTTGCGCGACATCGGTGAGAAACTGCAGGACGCGCGACGCTCGTTGATTGACGCGAACTATCAGAACGAACGGCTGGAGCAGCTCATCCGCCGCATCGAAGGCGAGTGGAACCGGATCGATGACGAAGACCGCGAGCTGGCGGAGCGGGCCACGGCCGTCGAAGTGGAGCGCGAACAGCTCGCTTCCCGGCATGCGATCGCCGAGCGCGCGCTCGCGGAGAATCGCACCAAAGCAGACGAGGCCCGCGTCGCGTACGAGAGCGCCGCAAGCGCCGTCACGGCGCTGGGTGAAGCGTTCGG
>JAWXBD010000268.1:0-4868 GCA_034439815.1 Phycisphaerae bacterium | reverse complement strand
GCTGCCGAAGCCATTGTCGTTGTCTTGATTCGCTCCGACGATGGCGGTGTGGCCGCTGATGGCGACCGAGTATCCGAACTGATGCGGGCCTGCGCCATCGGACGCGGTGAGCTTCGGCTGCTGCTCGCACAACTCGCCCGCGCCGGCGGGCGCGGTGCCGAGCGTTGCGAACAGTGCGGCGTGGGTGGCGAACGACGCCAGCGTTGAACGGCGAAATGACAGTGATGGCGCGTTGTTCATAGAGATTCGTCCGGATCGAGATACCGCTCTTCAGCGGTGCAAATGAGAGTAACCGCAGCGTGCGACGCGCGAGCGTTTTGTTCAAGAAATGCAGTACGGACGAGGCGTTGGCGATGCTCGTCGCCGCGATGGTTGGGCATCGCACCGGTTCTCGGTCCCGACCGGTTCTTGATCCCCACCGGTTCTTGATTCAAAGTCTCGAAGCCTTTGACGGCGGCGATCTCGGCCGTCAAATGACCGCGGTGTCAGGCCAGCTCGTGGTCGTTGAAGGCGAGCGGACGGCCCAACTCCTCGCGCGTCCGCTCGACATCGAGGCCGTCGTGCATGCGCAGCACCTCGAGCTCGATGCGGATCACGGTGTCCGGAGCGAGCAGTGTTTCGCCGCATCGTTCGTCCATGGCAACGACGATGACGTTGCGATCGAAGTCCAGTTGCCCAAGTGTCGTCATCGTTTCATCTCGCACACGTCCTCTGGAACCCTTCCCTTCAATCGGCACACGCGCGCACTCGACGCAGCACCGTCACCGCATCCTCTGTGCCCCTCCCGACCGACCTCTGTGCACTCTGTGTTACTCCGAATCCGGCTCCGCGGCTCCGGCTCCGTGGCCGGCTCCGGCTCGCGCAGCTCAAGGCGTCCCCGCGCGCACCGCCGCGAGCACCATCGTCGCCAGCGCGTCAACACACGCCGCCGGCGTCATCTGGTCCGTTCGCAGCGTCAGTTCGGGTCGCGCGGGCCGCTCGTACGGATCGTCGACGCCGGTGAATCCGCGCATTTCGCCCGCGCGCGCCTTCGCATAGTGCCCTTTCGGATCGCGCGCGGCCGCGACTTCGACGGGCACGTCGACGAGCACCTCGAGGAACGGGAGTTTCGCCTCAGCGTGGCGGCCGCGTACCGCGTCCCGATCACGGACGTACGGGCTCACCAGACAGGCGATCGCGACAACGCCCGCGTCCGCGAGGAGGACACACGCCTCACCGGCGCGGCGCACGTTCTCGGAACGGTCGTCAGCCGAAAACCCCAGTCCATGGTTCAGGCCGTATCGGAGGTTGTCGCCGTCGACCCGGAACGCGAGCAGCCCCTGCCCCAGCAGGCGCCGTTCGAGTTCCATGCCGAGCGTCGACTTTCCCGAGGCGGGCAGTCCGGTGAGCCAGACGGTCGCTCCCGAATGACCGAGAAGCTTGGATCGATCGTCTCGACCGACCAATCCCTGGCTCCAAACGATATTGTGCTGCGCTTCCACGCGATTCATGCTAATCATTCACCGTTGTGCTGCACACCTCCGCTCCCAGCTCGCTTGCAGGTTCCGAACAATTCCGCCACCTCGAACTGCTCGAGGCCGAGGCTATCCACATCATTCGCGAGACCGTCGCGTGCTTTGAACGGCCGGTGATGCTGTATTCGGTCGGGAAGGACTCGACGGTGATGCTGCACCTGGCGCGGAAGGCGTTCGCGCCGGGGCGGCTTCCGTTTCCCGTGCTGCATGTCGACACGGGGTGGAAGTTCCGTGAGATGTACGCGTATCGCGACCGATATGTCCGTGACGAACTCGGGATCCAGCTCCTCGTGCACCGCAACGAGGACGGCATTCGGGACGGCGTCGGACCAGTCACGCACGGAAGTCGCGTCCATACGGACGTGATGAAGACACAGGCGCTGCGGCACGCCCTTGACCTGTACAAGTTTGACGCTGCGTTTGGCGGCGCCCGTCGCGACGAAGAGAAATCGCGGGCCAAGGAGCGGGTGTTCTCGATGCGGGACGAGAAGCACCGCTGGGATCCGAAGGCACAGCGTCCCGAGCTGTGGAACCTCTACAACACACGGATCCGTCCCGGTGAGAGCGTGCGCGTGTTTCCGTTGTCGAACTGGACCGAATTGGACGTCTGGCTCTATGTGCGCCGCGCGTCCCTCCCCGTCGTGCCGCTGTACTTCGCGAAGGAGCGGCCGGTGGTCGAGCGGAACGGCACACTCATCCTCCTTGACGATGACCGCTTCCCGCTCGCGCCGGGAGAGCAGGCACTCAGGAAAAAGGTCCGGTTCCGCACGCTCGGCTGTTACCCGCTGACCGGCGCAGTCGAGAGCGACGCGGAAACGCTCGACGAGGTGATCCTCGAGCTCATCGCAAGCCGCTTCTCGGAGCGTCAGGGGCGCGTGATCGATCATGATGCCTCCGGCAGCATGGAAGAGAAGAAGCGCGAGGGATACTTCTGATGTCGCCCGCAGATCGAACGGACCCTCGAACGAGTCCTGGCACGCCATCCCCCGCAGCTGCCAACATGCCCGCCGCTGCGACGACGATGCTCGCCGCTGCGACGACGATGCTCGAAGCATGGCTCGCGACGCACGAGCGCAAGGAGCTGCTGCGCTTTCTTACCTGCGGCAATGTCGATGACGGGAAGAGCACGCTGATCGGACGGCTCCTCCTGGAAACCGACTCCGTTCCGCAGGATGTGCTCGCCGCGGTGCAACGCGACAGCAGGGCGCAAGGCACGCAGGGCGAGAAAACCGATCTCGCGTTTCTCACTGACGGCCTGAAGGCGGAGCGCGAACAAGGCATCACGATCGATGTCGCCTACCGCACCTTTGCCACCGGGAAGCGGCGCTTCATCCTGGCCGATACGCCGGGCCATGAGCAGTACACGCGCAACATGGCGACGGGTGCGAGCACCGCCGATCTCGCGATCATCCTGATTGACGCGCGCAACGGCGTCACTCGGCAGACCCGCCGGCATGCGTTCATCACGAGCCTGCTCGGAATTCGGCAGGTCATCGTGGCGGTGAACAAGATGGATCTCGTCGGATTTGACGAGGCGCGATTCGAACGCGTGCGCGACGACTTTCTGGCGTTCGCCGCGCAGCTTCCGGAACGTACCTACTACACCGTCCCGGTCTGCGCGATCGACGGCGACAACTTGACAGGTGCGAGCGAGCGGATGCCGTGGTACCGCGGAGCGACCGTGCTCTCGCTCCTTGAAACAATGCCGGTCGACACCGGCGTCAACCAGGTGAACTTTCGCTTCCCGGTGCAGCTTGCACTGCGGCCTTCGAGTGACTTCCGCGGACTTGCCGGCACGATCGCGTCGGGGCGCATTCAGCGCGGCGACAGTGTCCTCGCGCTGCCGTCGGGGCGGAGCAGCCGCGTGGCGCGGATCGTCACGCTGGAGGGTGATCTTGAACACGCGGTCGCGCCGCAAGCCGTCACCATCACGCTGGAAGACGAGATCGACTGCAGTCGCGGCGACACGCTCTGTGCTCCCGACGATCGGCCGACACTCAGCGACCGCTTCGAGGCGACAGTTGTATGGATGAGTGACGCCGCGCTCATTCCCGGCAAGGAATACTGGCTGAAGCACGGCAGTGTCGAAACGCCGGCAATCGTGACGCGGCTTCTCCATCGGGTCGACATCGAGACGCTGGAAGAGCGTCCCGCACCGAATCTCGAACTCAACGCCATCGGGCGGGTGGAGTTCCGCACGGCCCGCACACTGGCGTTTGATCCTTACGATCGGAACCGCGCGACCGGCAGCTTCATTCTCATCGACCGTGTCACGAACGCGACCGCCGGTGCCGGGCTCATCATGTCGAGCGAGATCGGACACTGGCTCGACACCGCGCAGGGGGAGCTTCGGCCGAGTCTCAGCACGGTGACGAACGGCGAGCGCGAGGCCCGCTACGGCCAGCGGCCGGCAACCGTCCTCCTCACCGGACTGTCCGGCTCGGGCAAGTCCGCCATCGCTCGCGCGGTCGAGCGCGCCCTGTTCAACCTCGGCCGGGTCGCTGTCGTCCTCGACGGCGAAGGAGTGCGTGCCGGACTCAGCCGCGATCTTGGATTTTCCGCGGCCGATCGATCGGAGAACCTTCGACGTGCGATGGAGGTCGCGAAGACATTGAACGATGCGGGCCTGATTGCGCTGTGCGCGTTCGTGGCTCCACAGGAAGATGCGCGACAGCGCTGCCGCGAACTGATCGGCGAGGGACACTTTTACACGGTGCACCTCGCAGCACCGCTGGAAGCCTGCCGAGCGGGACTGGCCGTGCAGAATCCCCTTCAGCGCCCGACTCGCGTCTACGAGGAGGCCGATGCGGGACGCGTGCAGAACATCCCGGGAATCGACCTGGTGTACGAAGTACCGACCAACGCTGACCTCGTGCTGGCCACTCACGAACTCGATGGTGCGACATGCGCGGCGCGTGTCGTTGAACTCCTGCGCGAGCGCGGCGTGATCGTCTGAGCGAACTCCGTCGACATCAGTCGCGGGCATTGATGGACTCCGTGTCGGTCTCCGCTCCTTCAAGTGCTGCGACACTCCGCGCGACGCAGCCCATGCATGTGGTTGCCCCGAGCTTGGCCCAGAGCGCCCGCGTGACCGGGCCGAGCCCGTCCGAGTCCGCTGGTCCGCGAAGTTCGGTGAGAATCTCAGCGACGCGGTCCCCGGCGCCGCCCCGCGCGGTGCAGCGCCCGCGCTCCGCATGCCAGCCCAGCTCGATGAGATGCAGCTGCATGGCGGCGAGCAGGGCCGAGTCGTTCGCCCCCGCGATGACGGGATCGGACCGTGTGGCGAAGACGTGCTGCCGCGGCGGTGACCGCTCGTCCATCTCATCGCGGGCAAGTGCCGCGATGAGGTCGAGC
>JAWXBD010000267.1:0-5218 GCA_034439815.1 Phycisphaerae bacterium | reverse complement strand
TCAGGGGTGCCCACGGCAAGGCTGGTGACTGGGACTAAGTCGTAACAAGGTAGCCGTAGGGGAACCTGCGGCTGGATCACCTCCTTTCTAAGGGAATATACTTAGACGGTGTTCCGGAGAGATCCGGACCCGAATTCGTCAACACACTCTCGTCCGCATTCCCGGATTTTCCTCTCACGAGGGGGATAATCCTGCGGAAAAGCGATGCGGTAACGCTCGCTGAAGGCGCCCAACTGTTTCTTGATATATAGAAACAACCGCCCTGGCATTCGTCAGGGCGGTTGTCTTTTTTGCCGATTTATGCGTCGCGGGTCGGCTCGCCCTCGCCCTCGCAGACTCCGCCCCCCCGTCGCGTCCGGCCGCATCGAGAGAAGGGGTCGCAGGGAGCGGCGGTTCGAGGCTCGCGGCCTTTAGCGGCGTGCGTTGTTGTGCGCGGTCCCTTCCGGGGACCGCGTCGCATCGCTCCAAACCTCAGAGCGGTGCCGGGTGATGTGCCTCGACGTGCGACGGGGGCCCAAAGGCCACAATGCCGCCATGGATGATCCGACTTTGCGCCGACGCTCGCCCTGGCATTGGCTCAAGAATCGTTGCCTCCCGGTGCTGATCTCGCTCGCTGTCTTGATTGCCGTCCAACCTGTTTTTGATGACGAGTCCGGACTCTCGGACTCGCTGTATCCAACGCTGCTGGCCATCGTGCCGTTCCTTGGCGTCTTCATCCTTTCGACGCGGGCCTGGGCCGTTGCATCGGCTATCGCGGCAGGCGCCGCGCTCGCGGTGCTCGCCTTCTTCGCGCACGGAAATCCGGAGCACGCGCTTGGCGGTATCGCGGCACCGCTCATGGCGCTCGTCTATCTCATCGCAATTGTCGCGATCAGTCGGTCCGTGTTCCGCTCGCATGCCCTGATCGACGACCGGATCTATGGCGGCATCGCGATCTACCTCATGGTTGGCGTCGGCTTCGCGGTGGTGCACAACGCCATCTCATTCCACAATGCGGGCTCGTATAGATTCGCCGCGGACGGTATGGCGCTGCATGCGGGGGGTGACGCGATCGTGCGGGCCATGGATTGGAGCGACGCCTTGTACTTCTCGTTCATGTCGCTCACCACGATCGGGTATGGCGACATCGTTCCGGCGCGGGGCGCTGCCCGCTCCGTGGTCATGCTGGAATCGATCTGCGGCGTCTTCATCCCCGCGATCTTCATCGCTCGGCTCGCGGTGTTGCCGCGGACAGCTCCATAGCCTCACTCACCCGTTGATTGCATGGCACGCCGTCCGCCGCACGATCCTCTCCGTATCGACCAAGGGGTGCTCTTCGGCGATTCGCCTCTCGACCGGGCGCTTGCCGTCGTTGCCAATCAACCCGCCGTAGCGGAAGACGTCGCCATCGCGTCGCAGCTTCCATCCACGCTCCGTCTCGGAACATCGTCGTGGGCGTTCCCGGGCTGGCGCGGGCTCCTCTTTTCCGACAACGCGCGAGCCATCGATCTCGCACGATGCGGACTGGCGGCATACGCCCGCCACCCGCTGCTGCGGACGGTGGCGCTCGACCGCGCGTTCTATTCGCTTCTCGGGCGCACCGAAGCGTCGGAACTCGCCGCGCTCGTGCCCGCGGGCTTCCGCTTTGTCATCAAAGCGCATCAGTCCGTGACCCGCCCGGATGCCGACGAACGCGGTGGCACGTTCGGCAAGACCTCGGAACCAAGCGGCAAGTCCTTTGAGAATCCGCGGTTTCTTGACGCCACGTTCGCGCGCGACTTCGTCATCGCACCGGCGGTGGAAGGGCTCGCTGACCGCATCGGCCCGATCGTGTTTCAGTTCCTGCCGCTCGATCTCACGACGAGTGGACGCCACGGCGGCGCACACCGGCTCCTCGACCGACTCGAGTCGTTCACGAACAGCCTTCCGGTCGGACCGCTCTATGCCATCGAAGTTCGCAATCGGGAACTTCTCGCGCGCCCGTGGGCCCTCCGCTACGCCGCCATTCTGCGCGGCGCGAACGTGAGCCACGGTTTCGCCGTCCATCCGACGTTGCCGACGATCGCCGAGCAGGCGACGGCGCTGTCCGAAGGTGGATGGCCCGCATTACAGCAGCCTGCGCTTCTCGTCCGATGGCTGCTCGGTCACAGCCAAGGGTACGAAGCGGCTTCGGAGCGCTACCAGCCGTTTGACCGGCTCGTCGATCTGGACGCGGGCGCGCTCGCCGACATCGCGGCATTGATCGCTGAGGCCGCGAGCGCTGATTTTGCGGCCTGGGTCATCGTCAACAACAAGGCGGAAGGCTGCGCACCCCTCACAGTCCGCCGTCTCGCCGCACTGGTCGCAGCCCATCGGCGCTGATTCGTCAGATCGCACGCACCTCAACGGGCACACAGGACCGATGAGGAGCACTCAGGGAATCACGTTCGCCCACGCAGCGCGTTCGTCCGCGCGACCCGTGCCGCCGCACCGTTATCATCCGTTCTCGTCGCTTTCCCGCAACGCGATTCCCGAAGGGAACCGTCCTTTGACCATTGCTCCGACCACTGTGACTGCTCCGCCGACTGCCACGCTCCGAGCTGGTACCGCGTTCGATGTTCCGGTCATCGATGCGCTCGCAATCAACACCATCCGCACACTCGCGATGGATGCAGTGCAGGCGGCGGACTCCGGCCACCCGGGCACGCCGATGGCACTTGCACCAGTTGCGTATGCGCTGTGGCAGCGCGTGCTGCGCTACGACCCCAGCGCACCGCGCTGGCTGAACCGCGACCGCTTCGTGCTGTCGAACGGTCACGCGTCGATGCTGCTCTACGGCCTGCTTCATCTCACGGCGGTGCCGCAGCTCGATGTCGATGGTCAACCCACGGGCGAACTCGCGGTGCCGCTTGATCACATCAAAAAGTTCCGGCAGCTCGGCAGCCGGTGCCCGGGCCACCCCGAATCGCACATGACCACCGGCGTCGAAGCGACGACCGGTCCGCTTGGCCAAGGGCTCGCGAACAGCGTCGGCATGGCGATGGCCTCGCGTTGGCTCGCCGCGCGCTACAACCGGCCCGGCTATGAATTGTTCAACTTCCGTGCATGGGCAATCTGCGGCGACGGATGCCTGATGGAAGGCATCTCAGGCGAAGCGGCGTCGCTCGCGGGCCATCTGCGGCTCGCGAATCTGTGCTGGATCTACGACAACAATCACATCACGATCGAAGGCAAGACCGAGCTCGCGTACTCCGATGACGTCGCGACGCGGTTCTTCGGCTACGGCTGGAACGTGCTGCGCGTGACGGATGCGAACGATGTCGAGCTGCTCGTCAGCGCGTACGAATCGGCGCGCGGCAACGATGATCGTCCGACGATGATCATTGTCGACAGCCACATCGGATGGGGCGCACCGAAGAAGCAGGACACAGCGTCCGCGCACGGTGAACCGCTTGGTGAAGACGAGATTCGCGCCACGAAGCGTTTCTACGGCTGGCCGGACGATGCGAAGTTCCTCGTCCCCCAAGGAGTGCGCGAACGCTTCGCAGAACTGCTGGGCTCGCGCGGTGCGACCGAACGAGCCCGCTGGGACGAGCTGTTCGCGCGCTATCGCGACGCGTATCCGCAGCTGGCTGCGGAGATCGACCTGCTCGCATCCGGCGGCCTGCCCGCAGACTGGGACGCGCAGCTGCCGACGTTCCCTGTCGATCCGAAGGGCATGGCGACACGCGTGGCCGGCGGCAAGATCTTGAACGCGATTGCGAAGAGCGTGCCGTGGATGATGGGCGGCAGCGCCGATCTTGCTCCCTCCACGAAGACGCTCCTCGATGGCGAACGCGATCTGTCCCGCGGCAATCCTGGGGGCCGCAACGTGCACTGGGGCGTCCGCGAGCACGCGATGTGCGCCGCCGCGAACGGCATGGCACTGTGCGGCATCCGCGTGTTCACAGCGGGCTTTCTGATCTTCAGTGATTACTGCCGGGGCGCGCTGCGACTGAGCGCAATCATGGGTCTTCCTGTGTTGCACATATTCACGCACGATTCGATCGGTGTCGGCGAGGATGGGCCGACGCACCAGCCGGTTGAGCATCTCGTTTCTCTTCGCGCGATGCCGGGTATTCATGTCTTTCGGCCGATGGATGCGAACGAGGCGGTCGAGTGCTATCGCATCGCAATGAACACGAAACACGAGCCGTGCGCCATGGCACTCTCGCGCCAGAATCTGCCGACAGTCGATCGCACGCGATACGCGCCGGCGAGCGGCGCTGCGCACGGCGCATACGTACTTGCGGGAGACGATCCGGAACCGGACGTGATTTTGATCGGCACAGGCAGCGAAGTGCAGCTGTGCCTCGAAGCGCACGAGCAACTGACGGCCGAAGGTGTGCGCAGTCGCGTCGTCTCCATGCCGTGCTGGAGCGTGTTCGCTCGGCAGGATGCGGCGTATCGCGATGTGGTGTTCCCTCCAACGGTTCGAGCCCGCGTCGCGGTCGAGCAGAGCGCAGCGCTCGGCTGGGAGCGTTACGTCGGATTCGACGGCGCCGTCGTGGGCATGACCACGTTCGGCGCGTCTGCTCCGCTGAAGGACCTGCAGAAGCATTTTGGATTCACGGTCGACGCGGTCGTTGCCGCCGTGCGGCAGCAGATCGAACGGCATGGGAAGAGGGCCGACCCGTGAGAATCGCGGTCGGCTCCGACCATGCGGGCTTCGCGCTGAAACAGCACCTCGTGCCGTTCATCAAGGCGCTTGGCCATGAGGTCATCGACGTCGGGACGCATTCGACAGAGCCGGTTGACTACCCCGATTTTGCTGAGAAAGTCGGCCTCGCGGTGGTCGATGGTCAGGCAGATCGGGGCCTGATGCTGTGCGGCTCCGGAATCGGCGCCAGCATCGCGGCCAACAAGATTCCCGGTGTCCGCGCCGGCAACTGTTCCGATCATTACAGCGCCCATCAAGGCGTCGAACATGATGCGATGAACATGCTGGTGCTCGGTGGCCGCGTCATCGGGACAGCGGTCGCTGAAGAAATGGTGCGCGCGTATATCGAAGCGACCTACACCAATGAAGCGCGCCATGCACGGCGACTCGCGAAAGTAAACGCAATCGAGGCGCGGGCCATCGAGTCGCTCAGCCGACGCTGAGCCGCGCGCCGCACAAATGAAAAGGGGTCGCGCACGCGTGCGCGACCCCTTTTGCAATGCCTGTTTGCTGTCAGCAGCGATCGTCGATCATTGTGGCTTCGTGCCGTCGGCGGGCTTC
>JAWXBD010000266.1:0-27415 GCA_034439815.1 Phycisphaerae bacterium | reverse complement strand
TGCGGATCTGGCCCGCGTCTCTTCCGCCGGGGCCAAGCGCCGACGGGGCTTGATCTGCATCCGGGCCGGTCGGCTACCCACACGAAAGCCGGAAGCGCCTTATTAAATGATTAAGGACACTCACCTTCAAAAAGCGCTTTCGAGCGGCTCCCCGGCCATTCTCGGCGAGCCGGGCTCCGAATGCCACATCAGATCACGCCGGCGCGAAGGGGATCGGTTCCACAGCACGGAGATTCCGACGCATTGGCTCAGTGCGTACCGCTCACTCGTGGAGCGTCGGATCGCGCTCATTGAGAGCGACGCGTTCATCAATCTCCTCGAGCGGCCCGAATACAGGCGGCGCTGGCAGAGCGAGCCGTGGGACCAGATGCTCGAGAAGGCGCTGCGCGCAGCTCTGCTCGATCGGGTCGAGTCGCTCGCCTCTTGGCGTGACCTGCGCGCGTTGCCTCGAACCGTCGCGGAACTCAACGACGCCCTGTTCGACTTGGTCGCAACCATGCCGAAGGCGCGTTCAGAATTGATCGACTTCCACTTCAAGCACGCGGTCGACGAATACCTCAAGGCCATTCAGTCGGCGCCCGGAACCAAGGCGGTGACAGTCGTGGCCGATAGTCGAGATGCCGCTTCAGCGATCCGACGAGCCATGATCGTGGCGGACTTGGTGACGTTCAATGTAGAGTCATACTTAGGCCACCCGGCAATCGCACTGCTTCCGATCGGCGACGACGTCCGAAGCCCCGTGCTCGGAGCGTCCGAAGCCATCGACGCTGCAACAGGCAGGCGGGGCCTCGCATCGGTCGAGACGTGGATGTACGCCGTGGCTATCGGCGCGATTCCGGCGGCTGTAAGCTCCGATGGCGCCGTCCTTCTCGGCACCGATTGGACGAAGAGCGGACCGCCGCGTTGGCAACGAACCGTCTTCGCGAGGCTCTCCGATTCTGTCCTGAACGCGCGCGGTGAGCGGTGCCATGTTGCGGGCGGCGCGATCCACGTACAGATTCCTACCGACGACCCCTTCCTGGCAGAGGCGCAGCCCCTCATGCGAGCTGGGCGCCTCGCGTTCGCGCCATTCGTAAGCTCTCCCGCTGCCGACGGCCCCGATTCGGAGAGCGTGCTGAAATCGGCCTTGCTCGACAGCTCTCTGCTCTCACCTTCGAAGGCCGCACGGTCGTCCCTCGCGCTGTCGGACCCGTTGTTGACGCTGGACGTGCCGTATCTGGAGAACATCTCATTGTCCACCTTGGCCAAAGTGCTCGACGACGAGGGCGACTCGGTGGCGACGTTTCGGCGAAAGTTGCAGCGGGCCCTCGAAGACGTCGCAGGTGCGAAAGATGACGCCAAGCCGCCAAGCGAATCGTGGGATTGAGGCGTGACGAACTGGAGGACGAGCTCGCCAAGGTGAGGCACACGTGCGAGCGAGTTGCTCGGATGAACTCGATCGCCCGGAGCGGGACCTACGTCGGAGCGTCTGCGCTGTCCATCGCCGGTGTGTTGGGTCTGGCGCTGCCGTCCGTGATCGCGGGGTGCAGCGCTGCCCTGGTGGCGGCGCTCAAGGCCTTCTACGACGCGTTCGAGGCGAAGCGCGAGGCGAGGCGATCATCGATGTACTTCGTGTGGAGACTCTCGAAGGAGAAATGAGTCAGCGGGCTCGCTTCGGCCGCAGATCCTTCCGCTCGAAGCCTGGCTCTCCGCTGGTACGAGGCCCCCGAGAGCAACCCTCGCGTTAACCTCAGCGGTGGCGTCAACCAGAGAGGGCGAGAGTCCGAGAGGGTTGGCCTCGGTGGGTCGAGAGCAACCGTATGGGTTGCCCTCGGACCGCAGGAATCGGCTTCAAGACCGAGAGCGCACCACCCGATGGCCGACCTCGCGGAAAGCCCCGCAACGACGGGACTTTGGCGCGCCCGGGGCCGCTCTCGCCGCTGACCAGCGAGCCGTTAACAGAAACGCCGCCACGTCTCCGTGGCGGCGTAGGAAGCTCCGCTGGGTTCGGGTTGCGAACTGACATCGCGTGCGCTCTCGCACATAAGTGGTTGCAACAGCAACGATTGGCTCTAGTTGCGCTGCCCGGCGAATTCTCGGGTTCGTGACGACTCGCAGAGCACCCTCGGCTTACCGGCGTCTCTGAGTGTCAACCGAGAGCGCCGATGCACGAATCGCGGACTTGGTTGACAGGTCGAGAGCGCGGCCGGCGTCGCTGTCAGTACTCGCCGACCGGTGCGAAATTACTCCACTGATCTGAGGATCGGAAACGCGCGGGGATTTCGGGGAGCGGGACAGCGTCACCCACAGGAAAGTCTGAAGCACCCAAAAATCAGATCGTGCGCAACTCCGGCGTTAATCGTCACAGCCCTATTGGTGCCCGATGATTGTACTTCGACCACATGCACAAAGTGACCCGCCCGCCGGTTCCATAGCACGCCACGCCGACGGAACTCGCACGTCGAAAGAGACTTGTTAATGGTTGTGGAGAAATCGCTCGTCTTCATCAAGAGAACACTTTGGTGACGTCAATACCCAAGTCTTTTTTGTACTTACTTTTCTTGGCTGCGCCCGCTTTGCGAGTCCCCCAATCCCGATCCCGAAGCAGCCCAAAATCACCCAGCCACTGCTTAATTCACTAATCCTGGGACTGGCGACGCAGCTGAGCGTATTTCAAGATCCAAAAACATGTCACATAGAGCCACCGACGGCGCAACAGGCGCATGCGACGGATCTAAGCAAAGCTCCTGAATCGTCCAAACAACTATCTGAGGCTTCAAACTAGTCACATAATCCTCGAGGTCATCCATGTCGTCAAATGTCCCGATGTCGGGAATGATCCAGACGGGTGCATCCATTAAATAGTGCTTGATGTCGAAAGGCGGCACCGCCCCCTGCTTTTGTGTAATTGCCCACTGAACAAACGCTTCGCGATATCTAACAATGATGAGAGAAAAACGTAAACTTAACAGATCAAACACGGGGCCCATCGCGGGTCTCCTAGCTCGCACACTCTCTGCCGGTAGCGCCAGTCACGCCTCGAATGATAGGGGGTCGGAGTTGCCTTGGAAGAATCGGCCCACGGAAGGAGGGATTCGGGTTGTTCACACCGCCGGAGTTCCAGCCGAATTCGATGGTCCCGTCCGGGAGTACCTTGAAGAAGAAGCCTCGGTGGGCGGAATCGGGGCGTCCGCAATGGCTCGACGGACGCCGCAGGCGAGGATGGAGGCAACAAGCTCGAGGCGCTCGTCGCCGGGTGCAAAGCGAATTCGGGGATGCATGGCGCGGTTCCGTGCTGGGCAGAGCCGGCGCGACCGTGCACCGACCGAAGCCATATACGCGCGAGGTCGGGCGTTTCACGGCGCACACCAAGGGATTGTCAACCGCGGGCAGTGTCAACCGCGGATCGCGAGAGTTCGAGAGCGCTCTCGGAGACGCGGCGGCTCGTTCACGTGAGAACGGCGGCGGGCCCGGTTTCGGATCGCGAACGCGAGAGCGGGGTGCGGTCGAGCGGTGCGTCGCCCAACCACGGAGTTCGACGGGGGTTGCGCGCCGAGTCGGGGGCGGTGCTTGCGCCGGACGTTGGGTCAACCAAAACGCCACCGTAAGGACGGTGGCGTTGGAAAAGCTCCCCCAGCTGGACTCGAACCAGCAACCTGGCGGTTAACAGCCGCCCGCTCTACCAATTGAGCTATAGGGGATTGTGATCTGTCGCCTTGAGGCCTCTGGCGGCCGTGATCTGGCGAGATCGGGCACTCTAACGTCCCGTCTGCTTTGGTCAAGTGGCTTCGGCCCGGCGGCGCGGGTTCTCGTGCGGACTGTGCGGCGCATGCTGCGTTTTCGCGGTCGACTTTCTGCGGCTGGGGGTGCGGCATTCGGGTATCGGACACTCATCGCTCGCCCTCGCCGCTCTGCCTTGCAAACTTCCCGCATCCCTTTAAACTACCCGGCTCGACGCTGCGGGCAGATGAGGGCTCTTTCCTTCGGTTCGGTGCCGCTGAGCACCGGTTCGAGGCCGCACCCTCCGGCCGCCCGCTCGGGTCGATTTATTGATGAAGGCAGCGATTCGCCATGAAGAAGGACATCCACCCGCAGTACTACCCCGAGTGCAAGATCTTTTACCGCGGCGAGGTCGTCATGACCTGCGGCGCCACGGTTCCTGAAATGCACGTCGAAGTGTGGTCCGGCTCGCATCCCTTCTTCACCGGGCAGAAGTCGTTCGTCGACACCGCCGGCCGCGTCGAGCGGTTCCAGCGGAAGTTCGCGGGCGAGTATTTCAAGAAGCCCGAAGCCGCCGCCAAAAAGCCCGTCGGCAAGAAGTGACGCGAACGCGTCCGTTCCTGACGGACGCCGTTCATCATCGAAGGAATTCACAAGGCAGCCGTCCATCATGGACGGCTGCCTGTCATAGTGGACTCGTCGACGATCGCTCTGCGTCAACGTAATGGGAACGCACTGTGCTGATTGCACCCTTTGTCCTCCTCCCGCCGCCCTCACCTTCGGCGCCCATTGCCGAAGTACTTGCCGAGGTAGTTGCCGAAGTGGTCGCGGACACGCGCGTGACGTTCGAAGCGTTCGCGGCCGGTTCGCTGCCGCCCGGCTGGAGCGCTGACGCCCGCGCCACGCGCACGTTCACGATTGCGGTGTGCGATGACGTCGCGAGCGAAGGCGCTCAATCACTGCGCGCCACGCCCGTCGACACGACGATCGATGGACCGTCGCGGAGGGCACGGCGCGGACCGCGCAACCCCGGGGTGGTGTGGACGCTCGACACCGAACCGTATCGCGGCTCGGTCGTCAAGCTCACCCTCGCGATCCGCGGGCCGCAGGACAGCGAACCTCAGATCTCGCTCGCAATCGATCGGCCCAATCATGCCGCGCCGTTTCGGGGGCGCCTCGTCCCGGTCGGCGGCGCGATCGACGGTTGGCGACGATTTGAGATCGAAGCCGGTATCGCGGACGACGCGCAGCCGCTTGCACTCAGCATCAATGTCGACAGCGAGATCTGGATCGACGATGTGCAGCTCGCGCGGGTCGCTTCGCTCGCGGAGCGCCCCTTTGAACTCACGCGTATGAGCGCTGCTGCGCTCGCGCACGCGGACGCGACCCCGTTCGCACTGCGTTCGGAGAAGCTCAGCGCGTTTCTTGGCCGCGACGCATTTCTTCGTGCATCGATCGTCGCGCCCGAAGGCATCGACCTCGCCACGCTGCCGGTCTGCTATCAGATCCACGGATTTGGCGGCGATCACATCGGCGGACTGACCAGCGGCGCACAACTCAAGAAGTCGATGCGCGAGCGCGACTACCCGCGCATGGTGTACGTGTTTCTCGATGGATCGTGTCCGCTTGGACATCATGAGTTCGCCGACTCCGACAACAACGGCCCGTGGGGAACGGCACTGATCAGTGAGCTGCTGCCCGCGCTGGAAGCGACGATCGGCGGTGTGCGCGATGCAAGCCGGCGCTTCGTCACCGGCCACTCCAGCGGCGGCTGGAGCGCCCTCTGGCTGCAGGTGATGCATCCCGATTTCTTCGGCGGCTGCTGGGCTACCGCTCCTGATTCCGTCGACTTCCGCGACTGGAGCGGCATCAATCTGTACACGGCGAGCAACGTGTTCCGCAACGAAGCGGGCGAAGCGCGGCCGCTCGTCATGCGCGGAACGGACGTCTCCACGACGGTGGAAGCTTTCGTGCGCGGCGAACTGGCCGAAGGCAGCACCGGCGGCCAGCTCGCGAGCTTCGATGCGGTATTTTCGTCGCGCGGCACAGACGGTCTGCCGCTCCCGATGTTTGATCGGACGACCGGCGCGATTGATCGGGCCGTCGTCGACGCATGGAAGCGCTATGACATCGGCATGCGGCTGCGCGAACAGTGGAAGGAGTGCGCTCCGAAACTGCAGGGCAAGCTGCATGTGTGGATCGGCGATCAGGACACGTATCGATTGCAGGGGGCCGTGGCGCTTCTGAAGTCGGACCTCGCGCGGCTCGGCAGCGACGCGGATGTGATCATTGTCGAAGGGCGCGATCACGGAAGTCTCTTCGCTCCGCACGACGAACTCTGGCCAGCGGGCATGATGGAGCGCATCCATCGCGAGATGATCGCGCAGAGCGAGTCTACAGCTCGATGAAATCGCCGGGCATCAGCCGCTCGGCATCCAGACCGAATCGGTCCTTGATCTTCGCCGCGAGCGCAGTGCGCTGCGGCTCTTCGCCGTGCGTGAGCGCAACGCGCGGTGACGATCGTGCCATCGCGCCGAGCCACTCGAGCAGCTCCGTCTGTCCTGCGTGCGCAGAGAATCCGTCGATGGCACGAATCGCGGCCCGGACCTGCACGGGCTGATCGTGAATCAGCACCGTCTTCAATCCGTCGGCGAGCTGACGGCCAAGCGTGCCGACTGCCATGTAGCCGACCACGAGCACCTCTGTGCGCGTACTGGGCAGGTGGTGCTTGAGATGATGCACGACACGGCCGCCTTCGCACATGCCGCCGCCCGCGATGATGATGCATGCCGACTGCGTCTGGTTCAGCTGCCGTGACTGTTCGACGGAGTCGACGATCGTGAGCTGCCGAAGATGTTCGTACATCGTGCCCACGCGCGACAGCCGCTTGGTTTCTTCGTCGTACAGGTCCTGATGGCGCCGATACGTTGCTGTTGTCTTCGATGCCATCGGACTGTCGAGATACAAGGGGCATTCCGGAACCACACCCGCGCGAATGCCTGCCGCGATCTGAAACAGCACGGACTGCGTGCGGCCGATAGCGAACGCCGGAATGATCACGACCTTCTGCGCCCAGATCGCATCGCGCAGCACCTGATGAAACTGCGCTGCGCCGTGATCGGGCGACGCGTGATCGCGATCACCGTACGTCGACTCGAGAAAGACGAGATCCGTGTGCGTCGGCGGATCCGGGTCGCGCAGAATCGGCGTTCCCTTCGGACCGATGTCACCCGAGAACACGATGGTGCGCTTCTGTCCGCCGTCGTGCACGATCATCTCGACACTGGTGGAACCGAGGATGTGACCGTTGTCCCGAAACGTGACGGTGATGCCCGGCGCCATTGCGTGCGGCATGTCATACGGGACTGCCTGCATGAGCCCGAAGAGCCGCTCGATGTCGTCACGATCGACCAGTCCGCGGAGCGGGGGGAGGCGATCGCGCGAGCGGCGCCGATTCTGCCGTGCGAGATCTTCGGCGGCGTGGCCCGCCGCATCAAGCAGCAGGATGTGGGTGAGGTCGAGCGACGCCCGCGTGCTGAAGATGGGTGCTGTGCAGCCGGCACCATAGAGGAGCGGCACGCGTCCGGTGTGATCGGTGTGCGCATGTGTGAGCACGACCGCGTCGAGCGCGTCCGGCTTCACGGGACCGAACGTGCGGTTCATCTCCTCCGCATCAGGACGCCCTTGGAACGCGCCAAAGTCGACGAGCACCGTGGCTTTGTCGGTTTCGACGAGATAGCCGGAACCCGTCACTTCGCCCAGCGCGCCGCACGGAGTGATTCGCATGGTCCGGTTCCCTTTCGTCACTGACCGATCGCGCGCAGCACCACGGTCGCGTACGCGCCGCGCGGAAGCTCAAATGAGATCGTGCGCGCCAGGCGCTTCTGCTGAGGATCGAGCGCGTCACGATGCGGCGCTCCAAGGTCAAATCGCTCGATCCGTGTGACGAGACTGCGCGGCGCGTCGGCGAAGAACGGGCGGCGCAGACCTGGAATGCGCAGCGATTCCAGCGTGAGCCCTTCGTCGCGCAGAACCGACTCGACGTCCTCGCGCCACGGCTGCCGCAGCACGGCATCGGGAGCCAGCAGCGGAATGATCAGCTTGCGCGTGAGCGCATGCATGTCGCGGGCGCGGGCGAAGAACATCGGACCGAACGCGTCGTCACTGCGGAGATGCGTCCCTTTGATGGACCGCGTCACGAACCGCCGCGCGACTTCGTTCCACAGGTGCGACTGAAATGCCTCGACGCACATGATCTGCGTGAAGGCGGGCAGCGCGCTGAACGCTTCACGGGCGTCCTTGCCTGCAGCGAGCGCTTCGAACGCGGCGCGTTCCGGCATGCGTGGCAGCTTCGCCAGGATCGCCGGCCAGTTGCCCCAGTCGCTCGACGCCGCCCGTGTCATGACGCGGGTCTTGCCGTGGTCTTCGCGTGCGGGCGTGCCGACGAGCAGCCGCAGCGCCTGTTCGAATTCGCCCTTGAGAAGATGGCGTGCAGCGAAGCCCTTGCCGTGCCGCGCTGAACCGAAGCGCTGCGCGCCGAAATAGTTCGTCACGTAGACGATGCCGTCGTCACTGAGCAGGCGCACGCGCCGATCCATTTCGCTGCACGTTTCCTGGGCAAGATCACGGATCTCGATGGTGAACCGATTGCCGTCGATCGCATCGCTCGTGATCGGAGCGCTCGTCCAGCCGACGAGCCGCGCGGACCAGCCGGTCTGGCCGGACGGTTCCTCGCCGCTCTCGTCGCTTTGCTGATCGTGATCGTCGAGATCGCTCTCCGGTTCATCGACAGCGGCTGTCGCGTGCTGCTCGAGCGGAGCGTCACGAAATCGCTCGACCTTGCCGGCGTCAACGCGCGCCGTGATGAACTGGATCGTCTTCGCATGCCGATCCTTCAGTCCCGCGCACTGCACGTCATCGTTGCGCACGCCGATCGCGCGTGCGAACGCATGCGTCGCTGCAGGGGTCGTGATTGCCTGCTTCGTGAGCTCGAAACATGCGTATGGCGCCGCGTCGTCGGCACGGTCGCGCAGCGCCGACGAGAACGCTGCGCCGAGGCGTTCCTCGACGAGGAAATCCTCGGGCTGACGGCGGATGGTCATGAATCGATTCCGGAGGGATCAGAACCAGCTTGTGATCCAGGCCCATGCTTTCTCGTGAACTCCCGCACCGATGAGTCCGTCACCGATGCCAAGAATCGCCCAGCCTGCGACGAGGCCCGCACAGATCGCCTCGCGGCTGTCGACCCAGAGCATCCGGCCGACCGAGTATTCAGGCTTCGCCCGGTTCCGATGCTCCATGTACGAAAAGAACGCTGCACCGGCGAACATGGACAGCGTCGACGTCGGCGGAATCACGACGCCGAGACCGATCGCGACAGCCGAGAGCGGGAACTTGCCTTTGGAGATCGCACGCGCCGCCTCGAAGAAGATCGCAATGAAGATCGCAACGAGCATCGCCCACGCTGCGGATACGGGCAGCACGCCCCAGAGCTTCGAGATGCCGTCGACGGTCTGCACGGCGCCGGCACTGCTGTTGGACTGCCCCATACCTTCGATAAGCCGCGCGACTGCGGTCCACTGCAGCGCGCCCGGCATGGCCCAGCCGCCGACCTCCGTGACATGTTGCTCGATCGTCACATCGGACGCCGGGTTCCAATTCGAAAGGAACAGCACGAAGAAAAGCGGCGTCGATGCCAGCGCGCCGGCCACGATGCCGATGCAGTGACCCCACGCCTGCTGCCGCGGCTTGGCCCCGAGCATGTATCCCGGCTTGATGTCCATCAGCAGGTTCGACGCGTTCCCGGCGACTTCGGTCGTCATGCCCGCGGTGATGAGGTTCGTCGCAGGACTGGTCGGTTCGATCGCGCCGAACGTGAACTGCGTGATCTTCGACAATGCACCGGTCGGTGTCGTGCTCGTGAGTGCAGTGGCGTTTGCGGCGATGAGCGTGAGCAGAATGATCAGTGGAATCGACAGCAGGCCAAGCCACGGGTCGATGCCGAAGAACTGGAAGTTCATATAGACCGTGACGCCGACCATGATCGGCACGCCCACGAGCGAGATCCACAGGGGAAACTCGATGTCTTTGAGGACGTCTTCGCTCGTGTGCTTGCCGAACATGCCGGTAAACGCCGAGATCAGCAGCTTGGGTTTCGCAAGCAGACCTGCGAGCGACGCGGTCACCATCAGACCGATGCCCCACCACAGACACCAGTTGTTGACCAAATGGCTGCGGGCGGAGTTGTAGCTGACGAGCGGGTGCTCCGGAGTCGGAACAGCAGGGGCGGGCAGGGGACCGAGGTCACCCGAATTCAGGACGAGCGGCGCGATCACAAGGAAGTTGACGAGGCAACCGATCAACAGGCTGCTGGCGATCCGGATGCCCATGAGGCCGCCCGCGCCGAACATCGAAAGATCGATCGTCGGAACCACGGCGAGCTGCTGCAGCTGATAGCCGCCGATCGACGGTACCCACCAGCCCTTTTGGGCCGCGAGTTCGTAGTACCAGGCGTCAAGCCGTTCCGGGATCTTGTAGAGCTCTTCACCGGCTTTGACGATTCGGAGCAGGTTGACCTGAATGAGCGACTGATAGCCTTCGGCGACGAGGATCTGCACGAACCCTCCGATCGCTGCGGCGGCAAACAGGGCCTTCGCCTTGAAGACGCCGGCGGCGGCGGCGAGTCGCGACGTCGACGGCACCGGCCGAACACCGTTGAGGGAGTTCGGCGCGACGCCGCCTTGCGGCGCGTCGGGGTACAGCGAATCAAGCACGACTGCGGCGGCACGTCCTTCTGGAAACGGCTGCTGTTCGTTGTTGATGAAACGCCGTTTCATCGGGAAGGCAACGAGGACGCCGAGGATGCTCGCGAGGACGTTCCAGATGAGCATCTGATGCCATGGCATCGGCTTGTTCAAGATGAACATGTACGCAGCGAGTGCGCTGATGAGCGGTCCGGTCATGTAGCCGGCAGCTGTCGCGATCGACTGCACTGCGTTGTTCTCGAGGATCGTCAGATCGCGCGAGAGTCCGATGCCTGCCATCACGCGAAAGATGGCGAACGAAAGAATGACGCTCGTCACGCCGACGCCCAGCGACCAGCCCGTTTTTGCGCCGATGTAGAGATTGGTCGCACAGAGCACGCCGCCGAGGAGAAAGCCCGTGATCGCGGCTCGCAGCGTCAGCTGCGGCATGTCGCCGCGAAACACGTTTGCCAGCCACCAGCGGTCTTTCTCTTCGGGGGTCCATGTGCGGACCTGTTCTTCGTTCAGTTGCGGCAACGCCATGTGGGTGGATCCTGAGAAACTGCGTCCGGTCGAAAGCGGGGACGATACCGCAAACCAGAGCGTGTGCCCGCACCGCTCTACATCGAAGAGAGAACCCAAGTTGACGCGCGGCACCGTGCCCGCGATCCTTCGACGTCGAAAGGATCCGAAGTCACGCTATGGCAACCCGGCATCGAGGAACTGCGGCGGAAACACGGGCGCTCGACGCGTACATCGCATTGATGCGGGCCGCGCAGGCCGTGACCGAGCGCGTGCACGTGCCGCTCCGCGAGCATGACCTGACTGTCGGGCAGTTCGCGGTCCTGGAAGCGATTCTGCACAAGGGTCCGCTGCCGTCGGGGACGATCGCCCGCACCATTCTGATCAGCGCGGGGAACTGCACCACAATCGTCGACAACTTGGAGACGCGGGAACTGGTGGTGCGCGAACGCTCGGACGTGGACCGGCGACAGGTCACCGTCCGCCTGACGCCGGAGGGCAAGAAGCTGGTGACGGGCATTTTCCCCGGCCACGTGGAGCGGCTGACGGGAGAGTTTGGGCGGCTGTCCGTCCGGGAGCAGGAGGAGTTGCGTCGGCTGTGCAAAAAGCTTGGCCTTGAGGACTGAGGGGCGCCGCGAAACTTCGTCGACCGGCGCGAACCCATACCGGTGTTTCAACGAATACTTCGATGTCGAACCATCTTACATCGAAAGGAGTTCCCATGAACGCATCGCACACAGGTCACTCCACCATGACCATCCGGCGGGCCGCCGACCGCGGACACACCGATATCGGCTGGCTCAAGAGCTGGCACAGCTTTTCATTCGGGGAGTACTTCGATCCGGCCAATGTTCAGTTCAAAGCACTGCGCGTGATCAATGACCACATGGTCGCGCCGGGCAGGGGCTTCGGCATGCATGCACACCGAGACATGGAGATCGTGACGGTCGTCCTGGCGGGCGAGCTCGCGCATCGCGACAGTCTCGGTCACGGCGCCACACTGCGACCGGGCGAGGTGCAGGTCATGAGCGCGGGCACTGGCATCCGCCACAGCGAGATGAACCCGTCCGCGACCGACCCCGTGCACCTGATTCAGATCTGGATCATGCCGGAACAGGCGGGCCAAGCTCCGCGTTACGACCAGCGGGAGTTCCCGGCCGAACTTCGCCGCGGCCGGCTGTGCCAAGTCGCCGCGGGAGGCAACGACGCGACGGCGAATGCGATGGAGATCGGGCAGCATGGGTCGATCTTCGTCGGCAGCTTTGGGAATGGCGAGAAGGCTGCGCACACGATCGCCGCCGGTCGCGCCGCGTACATGCACGTGGCGACCGGTTCCGCTCTCGTCAACGGAGCACTGTTGCACGCCGGTGACGCGGCAACGATCGAGCAGGCGTCTGCTGCCACGATCGAAGGAACGGCGAGCGGCGGCGAAGTGATCGTGTTCGATCTGCCTGCGTGATCGCAGCGTGCCGCGCAGGTACGCTGCGGTCCGGAGGTGCAGATGGCACTGTGGAACGCATGGATTGTCGCACTGCTGGCGGGAAGCGGCGCTTTCGCCGGCGAGGCGGTCACGACGGAATCGCTTCTGCGTGAACTCGCGGATCGTTCGGCGATCGCCCGCTTTCCCGACCCTCCGTTTCTCATGCGGCAGAGTTCGAGCTATGACCGCGCGACGAAGTCATCGTCGGACGCGAAGGGATGGTTTGCCAACAACGACGCCGGCAACTTCCTGCGCGTCGACGAGATCGCGGGCCGTCAGGAATCCGTGATGCTCGATGCGGCGGGCCCGGGCGCCGTCGTTCGCATCTGGTCACCGAATCCTAAAGGGACGATGCGCGTGTATCTGGACGGCGCGGAGACGCCGGTGCTTGCGGCGGCGATGAATGAGGTCTTAGACGGCACCGTGTTCTTCGGCGATGCGCTGCACACGTCACCGCTCGCAGGCACGCGCAGCAAGGGCTGGAATCTGTTCGTCCCGATCCCGTTCGCGCATCGCTGCGTGATCACGACGGACGACGGGGCTGGCGTCTACTTCCAGATCAACTGGCGCGACTACGAGGACGATGTGCAGGTGACTTCGTTCGCGAGCGAGAGCAGCTTCGCATTCGCCGAGATCGCCGGTCACACCGACGCCGCTCCGATGCGAGCGCAGTCGACACCCGTCGAGCTGCCGTCGGGCGGGCAGCGAACGGTCTTCACCGAAACGGAGCCCGGCGCGATCGACTCAATCACCGTGCGCATCGCGGAGCTCTCGCAGTTTGTGGCGTCGCGTCTTGTCCTGATCGCAACATTCGACGGCGCGCGCACGGTGTGGGCGCCGCTCGTCGATCTCGCGGAAGGGAGCGCTGCGCTGCGCGGCTCGATCTCGGGCGGCGTGTTCACGGTCACATGGCCCATGCCGTTCGCGACCTCAGCCACGCTCGAACTTGTGAACTTCGACGACGCGCCGATGAACGTAACCGTCGACGTGCGGACGGCGCCGTGGGCCTGGGACGCGCGTTCCATGCATTTTCACGCGATGTGGCATCGTGACTCGAAGCTGCCGACGCGGCCGATGCGCGACTTCCGTTTCGCTGACATCACCGGCGAAGGCGTGCTCGCCGGGGACTCGCTGCACATCGTCAATACAGTCGACGCATGGTGGGGCGAAGGGGACGAGAAGATTTACGTTGACGGCGAGTCGTTTCCGTCCCACATCGGCACCGGCACGGAGGACTACTACGGATACGGATGGTGCTGCAACGAACCGTTCACGCACCCGCTGCACAATCAGCGGATCTGTGAAGGCAAGCAGTACGGGTCGAACTGGGGACGCGCCATCGTGTCACGGCTTCGCGGCCTCGATGCGATCCCGTTCACCAAGCACCTCACATTCGACATGGAAGTATGGCACTGGGCGGAGTGCGATCTCTCCTACGGGGCAGTGACGTTTCTCTATGCGAAGCCCGGAGCGCGCAGCGGCATCGATCCAGATCCGGACGAGGCGAAGCTCGGATGGACTCCGTCGCCTGAGCGTCCGAAACCGTTTGTGATCGAGAACGCTGTCGAATGCGAGTCGATGAAGGTTGACGCTCGAAGCCAAGGGCTGCCGGTGGTCACGCAAGACATGCGGGCGTGGGGAGCGCGGACCTGGTCCGGGGAGCAGCAGCTGTGGATCCAGGCGCGGCGCGTGGGTGACTTCGTCGAACTGATTGTGCCCGCCCCCGGAACGGAACCGGTGCGGGTCACGTTGTACGCCACACGGTCCTGGGATTACGGCGTCGTCCAGTTCAGCGTGAATGGGAAGGTTGCGGGCGATCCGCGCGATCTCGACAGCGGCACGAACGGAACGGCCCGTGCAACGGGTCCGATTGACCTTGGAATCCACACGCCGCGTGCCGGTTCGCTCGTACTGCGGGCGGAAGTCACGGGCGGCCACGTGCGAACCAACGCGCAATCGTTCTTCTTCGGACTGGATTGTGTGACGTTGACGCCTGCAACGCTTGACCGTTGACGAAGTCAGGTGCCGTCGCTGCGGGTATTGTTAGCAGCAATGGCGAAGCCGCGCGTGTGCCGTATGGTGGCTGCTGCTCTGCTGGTCGGTGCATCCGCGCCGACGCTCAGCGGCTGTCTGTATTCGCGCCCGCCCGACGACGACAAACCTGCGGGCGAGATACCGGCGGGTTCCCTCGACCAGGTTGCGGACGGCAAGATCACCGTCGATCAGATCGAGGAACTCGTACGGGGTTTTGCGGACCGCTACTACGCGGCGATCAGCAGCGCATGCGATGCCTTAGCACTGAAGCCGCTTCCGCCCGAAACGCGACTCGCGCTCGACCGCTTTCAGACGCGCACCATCACGGCGGTGTACGACATCGCATCCAATGCCGATCCGTTCACGCAGCTGCTGGATCTGACTGTCGTCGTGGCGCTCACGGCGATCAGTCTGACGGACGAGGGGGTCGCGGAGCGCAACTTCGGGTCGGACGCGCCGCTCCTCGTCATGCCGCTCGTCCAGGCGAACAACGAGATCCTGGAGATTGCGGCGCGGGCGCTGACCGATGAGCAGCTGCTCACGCTCGACCTGCTGATCCGGCAATGGCGCAAGGACAATCCAAACGTCGAGGTCGTCTCATTCGTGCGCTTTGACAACTTTGCGGCGTCGCGTGGCAAGTCGGTGATCGCCGACGTGCGTGCCGGCACCGGGCTGCTCGCGCCGGTCGATGCTGCGAAGCAGGCGTTGAACGAGGCGCGATTGTTCGCCGAGCGGGTGTTCTACATGGCGAAGCGCGCTCCGTTGCTGCTTTCGATGCAGTCCAGCTCGATCATGAGCCAGATCGCTGCGATGCCCGAGATTCGTGACGCATCCGCGACCGGGGTGCGGCTGGCTGACAGCGCCGATCGGATCTCGAAGGTCGCGGAGGAGCTGCCCACGACCATTCGGAACGAGCGTGAGGCGATCGTCACCGCGATCGAGAGCAGTTCCGACGCGCTGCGCGGGACGCTCGGCGACTACGAACGGGCGATCGGCAAGACCGATGAGCTCGTCCAGAGTGTCCGCGAGCTGTCGGAGTCGACGAACGAAGTCGTCAGCGGTCTCGACGCCGCTGCGGCCACACTCACCGGAACGCTCGAAGCTGCCGAGCGCGTTGTCGAGAACTTCAGCACTCCGGTCGATCCGGACGCTCCGCCAGCAAAACCTGTGGATCCTGAGCTGTACGCGCGAATGATCGCCGACCTTAAGGGGTCACTGGTCGAAGTGAACAAGGCCCTCGAGAGCACGAAAGCCCTGGCAGAGGGTCCGTTGTCGGGGCCCATATGGGACCGGCCCGTCGCGGAGATCGATCGCATCAGCAAGGACCGCGTGGACCATGCGGCCAACGAGCTTCGCACGCTGATTGATGTGGTGTTCTGGCGGGCGCTGATCTTTGTCGGCGCCTGCTTCGTTTTGCTCGTTCTTTACAAAGGGTGGTCGATGCGGCTCGCGAGCCGCATTTCGGCACATCCTCGGGATGTCGTTGCATGAAGATTCACACCGCACGGTCTTTCCCTTTCGTCATTCTGAGCGCCCTCGGCGCCTGTGTTGCCGTCTTCAGCGCCGACGGCGCTCCCTCCGCGCGAAACGCCATAGAGCCGACGGCGCAGGCACGGACCGGCGATCTGGTCGTTGACGGGAACTTGCCCCGGTACGAGCCAAGCAAAGAGTCACTCAAGGCCAAGCTCCGGGTCGCCGGCAGTTCGACCGTGTCCGTGTTGCTGGACCGCGCGGGTGACGGATTCAAACGGGTCGCGCCAGACGTCAGCTTCGACATCAAGGGCGAGGGATCGAGCGCCGGCATCGCCGCACTGCTTGGCGGGACGGCGGATCTCGTCGGCCTGAGTCGACAGCTCTCGGCGAAGGAACGCAGCGACTTCCAGGCGAAGTTCAGCTATCCGCCCACGGAATTGATTGTGGGCTTCGATCCGGTCGCCGTGTATGTCCGCAAGGACAATCCGATTGACTCGATGACACTCGCCGACGTGAGCGCAGTGTTCGGTGCGGCGCCGTCTGCCGGACGATCAAGCGCCAAGGTGTGGGGAGATTTCGGTCTCGCCGGCGATTTCGCGACGCTTCCGCTCTCTGTGTTCGGCTTCAGGAGCGAGAGCTCGCATGCGAATCCGCTGAAGGAGTCGGTGCTCGCCGGCGGCAGCTTCCGGAGCGAGCTTCAGATGCAGATGACGCCGGGCGCGATCGTCACCGCGGTGAGCGGAACGAAGGGCGGCGTCGGCTACCTGAGTCCACACCCGACGTACGCGTCAGCATCAACGAAGACGGTTCCGCTCGCACGCGCCGATGGCCAGGGAGCCGTGGCACCCACGCAGGCCACGGTGTCGGACGGCACGTATCCGTTAAATCTCCCGATGTACGTGTACATCAACCGCAAGCCCGCCACCGCAGTGCCGGCGCCGACGCGGGAGTTCCTGACGTTTGTGCTCAGCAAAGAGGGTCAGGACATCGCGGCGGGTCAGCGATGGTTTTCAATTCCGGCTTCGCTCGCGCAGCAGCAGCTCGCGAAGCTGAAGTGAGCCTTACGTGATGCGTTCCGCGCCGCCGACATACGGCCGCAGCGGCGTTGGAACTGTGACGCTGCCGTCTGCATTCTGATGCATCTCGAGGATCGGAATCAGCACGCGCGGGCTGGCGATGACTGTGTTGTTCAAGGCGTACGCGAATACGTTCTTGCCGCTCTCATCCTTGTATCGCAGGTTGAGACGCCGGCACTGATAGTCGGCCAGTCGGCTCGCTGAATGCGTTTCACCGTACGCGCCTGTCGGCGCGCCGTCCTTGCCGGCCTCACCGCGCCCCGGCATCCAGCTTTCGACATCGATCATGTCTTCGTTCTTCACACCGAGGTCGCCGGTGCAGCACTGCAGCAGACGATAGGGAATGCCGAGCGATTGCAGAATCAGTTCGACGGACTCGAGCATCGTCGTGTGCCACGTGCGACTCTCGGCGTCATCGGCGCGGCACACGACAACCTGCTCGACCTTGTCGAACTGATGGATGCGATAGAGACCCGCTGTATCTTTGCCCGCCGCGCCTGCTTCGCGCCGGAAGCACGTGGAACAGGTGACGTACTTCAGCGGCAGCTGATCGGGTGAGAGGATCTCATCAGCGTGCAGCCCCATGAGCCCGACTTCGCCCGTGCCGGTGAGGAAGAGGTCGTGACCTGCGTCGCGCTTGCTCTCTTCGATGTGATACGCCTGCTCGCGTCCGGCGGGGAAGAAGCCGGTGCCGACCATGCACTCTTCGCGCACGATCACCGGCACTCCCATCGGTGTGAAGCCGCGCCGGTCGGCCATGAAATCAAGCGCGTAACGCAGCACGGCCTGATGCAGCCGCATGCCCATGCCGGTCATCACGTAGTGGCGCGTGCCGGACATCTTGACGCCGCGCTCAAAGTCGACGAGCTTCAGGTCGCGCACGATCTCGAGATGCGACTTCGGCTTGAAGCCTTTGTTCGTTTCGAAGCTCTTCGCCGTGTCGAAGCCTGGCGGATTCCAGCGGCGCAGCTCGACGTTGTCCTCGCTGCCCTTTCCCTTGGGGACATCGGGCGCGGGTGGTTGCGGCACCTGCAGCCACAACGATTTCCATTCGGGCTCGATGGTCGCGAGTTCGACGTCCCACTGCTGGATCTGCGCCTTCAGTGACAACGGTTTCGCATCGAGTTCAGCGATCTGCTTTTCGATCTGCGCTTTCGCATCGCCCGCAGCGCTCTTGAGCTGACCTTTCAGTTTGCCGAGCTGCGGGCCGACCTCCTTGCCGAGCCGGTTCTGCTCGGCGCGCGACTCTTCGGTCTTGAGGCGAAGCGCCTGGCGCCGCTCATCGAGCAGCAGCAGGCGGTCGACGTCGACCTGCATCGCCTTGTCGAGGCAGCCTTGGCGGAAGCGGTCGGGATTCTCGCGGAGTTGCTTGAGATCGATCATGAACGTTCAGGGTCCTCGATCGCGATACGTCGGCGGTGCTGCCCAGCGCATCTTGTCGAGGAGCGTGTTCCAGTAAGAGTTGGAAGGATTGCCGACGAGCAGTGCCTGCACGGGATGACGGGCGATGCGCACCACATCGCCGGCCGTCAGCCCGTGTGTGATCTGGCCGTCGAGCACCAGGGACGTGCCCTCGTTGGCCCGGACGACAGTGATGTCAAGCTCCGCGTACGCCGGGAGAACGAGCGGCCGGAACGCGAGCGAATGCGCCGCGTTTGGCGTCATGATGATCGCATCGACGTCGGGATGCACGATGGGCCCGCCGGCCGAAACGTTGTACGCCGTCGAGCCGATTGCGGTGGAAATGATGACGCCGTCGCCCGTGAGTTCAGGACCGTCATCGCCAAGCAGAGAAGCGGGCGGACCGTTTGTGCGGATCTTCAACTCGATCATGCGATACGGCGGGCCGGCGGTGACGACGCAGTCGTTGATCGCGCTCGATCCGAACCGTGACTCGCCATCGCTGCCGATGACGGTGGCGGAGAGCACCATGCGCTGCCGAATGAGCGGCGCTCCCCCGAAGACCATCGCTGCGTGCTGCGCGAACGAATCCCAGTCGAACTCCGCGAGAAATCCGAGCCGGCCGAAGTTGACGCCGACGAGCGGCTTGCGCCGTTCGAGCAGCCGCCGCGCCTGCGACAGGATCGTGCCGTCGCCGCCCAAGACGACCGCCAGATCGAACTCGGGCGCGGCCGCGACCGGACCGCCATCCACTTCAAGCACCGCGCGAAGGGCGGCATACTTCGAGACGATCGCCCGCGCCCCATCGAGGCGTTCCACAACACCGGGACGCGACGAGTTGGTGAGGAGGATGACGGCGGGACGGGGCATTGGCGGCGTGCGGGAAAGCGTGCGGAATGATCGCAAAAAACCGCGAACGTGGGCGACGTGTCAGGGGTTTACTGCACGAGACCCTTCGTCAGCCGCATGAACGCCGTCTCCAGGTTCACCTGTTCCTGCTGCATCGACGACACGCGGAAGCCGCTCGCAATCAGCCGCGACGGAAGTTCTGAAACGCGGAAGCCTGACTCGGGATCAACGCTCACATCGATGCGCGGTCCGCCGTCGGCCTCGACAACTTCGATGCGCGTCACGCCTTTCACTTTGGCGAGCAGTTCGGCAGCCTCCGCGGTGCGCTCATCGACGCTCAGCTGAATCACCATGCCGGCGCTTGTGCGCCGCATGACGTCTGCGACCGTGCCGGAATACACGAGCTTGCCGCGCTCGACGATGCCGACGACGTTGCACAGTTCCGCGAGCTCGTGCAGAAAGTGGCTCGAGATGATGATCGTCTTGCCCATGCGCCGCAGCTCTTTGAGCAGTTCGCGCATTTCGATGCGGGCGCGCGGATCGAGTCCTGACGCGGGTTCATCCATCAGCAGCACCCGCGGATCGTGCAGCAGCACGCGGGCGACGGCGAGGCGCTGCTGCATGCCGCGCGAAAGGCCGTTCACTTCCGAGTTCGCCTTGTACGAGAGATCCGTCAGGTCGAGCACGTCATGCACGACCGACTCGCGCTTCTTGCCCTGAATGCCGTAGCACGCCGCGAAGAACTCGAGATATTCCGTGACCACCATGTCCTCGTACGCGCCCATGAAGTCGGGGACGTAGCCGATGATCGGACGGATGAGGTGGTTCTGGTAGCCGACGACCTTTCCATCGATGCGCGCCTCTCCCCATGTCGGCTTCAGCAGCGTGGCGAGGATCTTGATCGTCGTCGTCTTGCCCGCCCCGTTGGGGCCGATGAAGCCGAAGCAATCGCCTTCTTCAATCGTGAGATTGAGATTGTCGAGCGCGATGAATTCTCCGTACTTCTTCGTGAGGTTGATCGTTTCGATCATCGGCATAGGGGACGTTCTTCGTCTGGCGGCTGCGATGTTTTGGGTTAAGGCGACTGTGGGGACGGCCGGCGCTTTGGGCTGCCGGTTGGAGGCGCTGCCGGAGCACTCGCGCCGGGAGCGGGAAGTTCGTCAGGGTTGAGCGCGGCGCCGTCCGAAGTCGCGGCGGCTGGCACCGGCGGCGTGGGCCCATCATCTCCGCTCACAGCTTCGTCATCGTCGGCATCGAGCGCCTCGATGGACCTGTCAGGGATGAACAGATCATGAAAACTGGGATCATCGAGCGGGCAGATCCAGCGGTAAAGCGTCATGCCCTCGCTGGCCACGGTCGAACCGTCGATCTTCACCGGGATGGGTATCGGGTGCCCCTCGAGGAATCCCATGATGATTATGCAGGGTCGCGTGAACCACGGACCCAGATCGATCTCCCGCGCGTGTTCGCGTTCCGCACGGGCCGACTCGACCTGCGAGTTCGGATCCTTGATCCAGTCCGGCGGCTCAAGCATCGAGTAGAGACTGAGTGACTCGAGATACCGACGGAGCGCATCCTCGCCCAAGTGCTCGCCGGTGACCCCATAGATCATGTTCTGCTGCAGAATCGGCCCGCGGTAGAGCTTTGCGATCTCGGTCGCCAGATCCATGCTCTTGCCGATGCGCGCCGTGCGGAACTCCTCCGGGAACACCTCGTCGAGATTGAGTGGGACACCGGGCTTCCACGGCGAGGTGCTCGACTTCCGCGCCAGGAGCCCGTACAGCGGCATTGCCTCGGAGTTCAATGCGGGGAGCGGAAGCGGGTTGTTGCGACGAAATGTCGGGAGAGGTGTTCGGTAGGGAGAGACCAGAATGACCGTCAAGTGCTTGAGATCGCCGGGCAAATCATGGATCAGCGAGCCGGACAGCTGCAGAACGGGGGACGGACCACTCGGATCGATGCGGAGGCGCACCGGGGCATCGCTCGCCATCCGGATCAGCCCGCCCCATGATGGCTCGATCGTGCCACGCCACCGGGCCACGAAGTCAACGCTCGTCGCCCGCGAGGGCACCGCGTAATCGTTCTGATGTTCCGTGGGCACCACGTACCGGTCGCGATTTGGGAACGCGTCGCCGCTGCCAGACGGTGGCTTGGCCCACGACGCGAGCAGATCACCAGTTTCTCCGGAGTCCTTCTCACCCACACCGACTCGCACGCGGGTCGGTGAATAGCCGGGCAGGAATGCCGAGAACCATGAGATCGCAGTCTGCGGCGGAACGCCTGCGTTGGGATCGGTCTCGGCGGGATCAAATGCCAGTTGATCGATCACCGTCAGGTGCTGCAGCGAGGGCGCCGTTCGCCCGAGCAGCGCGCCGCCGATCCACGCGATCGCGGTGAAGAGAAATGCGAACACCACGAAGAGGACCCACGAGTGGCGCTCACGCCGAAAGTGCTTGAGCCCGGTGAAGCCCAAGGGCCCGGACAGCAGCCAGTACGTTCCGAAGAGTGTCGCTGCTGACAGAATTCCAACCGCCGCTTTGGTGCTGATGCCGATCAGCTTCATGACCGTTTCGCCGCTGCCCAGAGCCGAGGTGCTGGGCGGGGTCGAGTTCACATGGCCCGCGTCTTCAAGAACATTGAGATCTTCCGAACTCGGCACATCGCCGCGCCGACCAAGAATCCGATTCCAGAAGACATCGGCTTGCGGAAGGCCGACGCGCTGGAGTCCGGACTTGCCGATCGAGTCGACATCAATGCCCAGAACGACGACCTGTCCGCGTCCGAGGTTGCGCTGGATTCCGACAATCGTTCCGTCCAGTGTTCCCTCGCGAGGCAGCGCGATGCCGGTCGGTGCTTTCCGTGACGGCAGCGCGACGAACGGTCGGTAGCCGCGATCGAGCGACTTTGCGTCGAACGTGGCGATGTCAAACGTGGCCTTGGGATTGAGGACTTCTTGGTTCTTG
The DNA here is from genome assembly GCA_034439815.1 of Phycisphaerae bacterium. Lineage (GTDB taxonomy): Bacteria > Planctomycetota > Phycisphaerae > Phycisphaerales > SM1A02 > JAEUIT01. The sequence continues at coordinate 5,175 of JAWXBD010000266.1, read as the reverse complement.
GAGAGGATCGGAAGGAGATCCTGAATCGCGACACCTTCGCGCCGCTGCGGCGGCGTGCTCGGCAAAATGTCAGACAGCGGGTGCGGCTGCGCGCCGGCGGGAAACCACGCGTCGAATGCGTTCGGACCGGCAACGCCGATGACCAGCGTTCCGCCTCGGCGCGTCCACTCCTTCAACGCTTCCGCTTGCGCTCCCTCCAGCTGCGAGGGCAGGCGCCGTGGGTCGCACCAGATGATCGCTTGATACTGCGAAAGTCCCGCCCAGCGATCGGGAAGTTCGCGCGGTGAGATGCCGCGCACCGTGAGCGCTGTCGAGTTGAGCGACGGAAGCATGCCCATACCGCGCACGCCGCCGCGGCTGTATCCCTCGAGTCCGAGGCCGCTGTCACCGAGCACGAGAATCAGGTCCACCAGTTGATCGACTGGTATTGATGTCGACAGCGCCGTGCTGCCGTTGACACGGCTGTTAGCGATCTCGTCGATGCGCCGGCCCTGTTCGTCAACTTCAAACACGCGAAGCAGGTAGACAGTGGAACTGACGACAGTCTGCGCGGCGGAACTTGGCGGCAGCTTGATGTAGACCCAGCGCTCGATTCGCTGGCCGGACACGGTGAGGATCAGTGAATTCTCGACGACGTCCGCATCGGCATTCGCTGCCTCGAGCACGAGTTCGATCTTCTTGACCTCGGCGGACGTGCTTGTCGCCGCGATGCGCACGCCGATCCAGTCACCGGGGCGGGCGCAGTCGCCCACGCCGAAGCTCACGAGTTCGGCTTTCACTTCCTGGGCGAACGTCGGCGCGGCGAGCGTGCCAAGTGTGCCGAGCGCGAGCAGCGCGAACAGCAACGTGACGTGGCCATGCAGGCGCTTCTGACGGAACCGATTCGGGCTCTGCAGCGCAGATGTCAGTCGACGGGGGGCCAGTCGAAGAAGGGCTCGTCGCATGAAGATCAGTCGCATATGCATAAAGGCCAGTGGCGAGATCGCAAGCTGTTCAACGACCCTCATCGCACAAATGGCTTCGGGCTGCGAAGTGTAACCGCCTCGAACAGCTATCGGTCGGACCATTCTGAAACGGAGTGAAGTCGGGCCTCAAAGCGACCGATCGGACCCCTGCATGCTTTCAACGAGTGCCGAAGTCTGGCTGCTGATCCTGATCGCGACGGCGCTCGTCTCGTTCGCGGCGTGTGGCGGAATCGCTCAGGCGCTGGACCTCGAAGTGCGGCTGTGCGAGCTTCGGGTCGAGACGCGGCGGCTGCGTCGCCGCTATCTCCGCGAGCGAGCCAAACGCGCGAACCGCTGACGCCCGAAGGTGAAGATCTACGCGCGAGCGGTCGTCTGCGCGAACTCCGCGAGCATCGCGGCGTGCGCGCGGATCCCATTTCGAAAACAGTGCAGCTCGAACTTTTCATTGGGGCTGTGGACGCGATCGTCGTCGAGGCCGAAGCCGACGAGAAGCGAATCGATGCCGAGCACTCGCTGGAGCAGTCCGACCGCCGGAATGCTGCCGCCTGTGCCGATGAGCGCCGCGTCCCGGCCGTACGTCTTGGCGAGCCCTCGCTGCGCGGCGCGCAGCCAGGCACTGTCGGTGGGCACAGCGATCGCCGGGCTCATGCCGTGACTCTCGATCTCGATGCGACAGCCGGGCGGGCAGCGGTCAGCAAAAAACCGCTGGATTCCGGCGAAAATCGTCGCCGGATCCTGATGCGCGACGAGGCGGCACGAAATCTTGGCGCTGGCGTGCGCCGCGATGACCGTCTTCGCGCCCTTTCCCGTGTAACCGCCGATGATCCCGTTGCAATCACACGTCGGACGGGACCACATGCGCTCCATCGTCGAGTAGCCCTTCTCGCCAAACGGTACTTGCACGCCCGCCTCACCGAGGTATTCGCGTTCATCGAAGCCGAGCTGTGACCATTGCTTCTTCACCGCGTCAGGCAGCGGGTCGACATCGTCGTAAAAACCTGCAATCTGCACTCGGCGGTCGGCATCGTGCAGCTGACCGATGATCGCAGCCAAGGCATTGATCGGATTGACGAGCGTCCCGCCGTACATGCCCGAATGCAGATCATGGCTCGGTCCGTGCAGCATCACCTCGACATAGACGAGGCCGCGCAGCATCGTGGTGATCGCCGGCGTATGAATGTCCCACATGCCGGTGTCACTGACGACGCAGACCTCAGCCTTCAGTCGCTCGGCATGCGCGTTGACAAACGGCTCGAGGCTTTTGCTGCCCGACTCTTCCTCGCCTTCCAGCATGACAGTCACCGCGCACGGCAGCGTTCCATGCGCCGTGTGCCACGCGCGGAACGCCTCGATGAACGTCATCACCTGGCCTTTGTCATCGACGGCTCCGCGCGCGACGATCCGCTGTCCCGGCGCATCGTGAAACGCATGACCGTCCACGATGGCCGGTTCGAACGGCGGCGACTTCCACAGTTCCAGCGGATCAGCCGGCTGCACGTCGTAATGGCCGTAGTAGAGAATGCGCGGCGAACGCGTGCCGCCAGCCGTGCCGCCAGCCACCCCCACAGCGGATGGCCCGTCGTGATGCGCGAGCACCATCGGGTGCCCTTTCGTATTGACGATCTCGGCGCGAAAGCCGATTTCTTTCAGCTGCCCGGCTGCCCACTCCGCCGCCCGCCGTGTCTCATGATCAAAAGCGGGGTCCGTGGAAACACTCGGAATGCGAAGGAAGTCCGACAAGCGCCGGACGGCTTGGTCGTGCATTCGATCAGCAGCGGACAGCACAGGTTCGAAAGCGAGCGGCGTAGGCAAATGGTGACTCCAGCGGGAGAGGGAGTCACGCAGTGTAAAGGCTCACGACGAGCCTGCGATTCACCACCAGCTACTGCGAAACGGAAGGACGAGCGAGTTCACGAGCACGCATGCCAGCACCACGACAGCGGCGGTGCCGCAGAGGAACCAGATCCATCGCTCGACCATGCGGCTCTCGGCGACCGTCGGGCTGGTCGTCGACGCTCGTTCGTCGACCAGCGTGTCGAGGCCTTCCATTTCGATATACGACCGCGGGGGCCGGACTGTGAAATCACAACCGCATCGCGGACAATGGCCTCCGTTGGCCGACGCCTCGCCCGGCGACGCCTGCGCGAACCGTCCGCTGTAGCCGCAGGCGAGGCACCTGCGAACTCCCAAGTGTGATCGTCGCGCGGTCAGGCGTCCGAGCATGGAACTACAGTATCACCGCTTCGCCTCCGGCCAAACTCCAAATGATTCAAAGCGGTCCAATGCTCCCGTGCAGACTGCGGATTCACGCGTGTCAGCAATGAACCCCGACCGGTCGCCCGACGACGCCGAACTGCTCCGCTGGATGCGGCATCTGCGTTCGCTCGCCGCGGGGGTCGTGGCGAGCGATTTCCCCCCGGACGCCGCGTTGCGGCCGGCTCGCGCGGGAGCTGCGACGGGCGAAATTCTCGTCTGGAACCTCGTCTGGAACCTCACTCGCCGCGCGGCCGCCGTCACGGAGGCTGATCTTGCCTCGATCCCCTTGGACCTCGCCGGCGACGGCCCGCTCTGGTCCCCGGACCGGTGGGCCGCGATCGAAGTCTGGACGGAAGCGGAGCTGTGCGGACTCCACGGGCTGTGGCGGCTGGCCCGCACCGCTGCCGGAACAGCGGCTAACGCGATCGGGCCGCTGCTTGAGCGGCGCATTGCCGGGGCGCTCCATTGGCACCTCGAACATACGCAGCCTGACAACGCCACGCATCGCCCATGGGCGGTGCATGCGTTTCTCCTGAGCGGATCCGCGGAGGCCCGCTTCTACGCGGAAACGCTCGTTCACAACGTCCAGGCGCAGGCGCCGGATGAGCCGACGTGCCAATGGATACTCGCCGATTCCGCTCGCGAACTGCAACGATGGCTCGCGCGATGCTGATCGGCGCGTCCCTCACATTGGCGGTAGCATCGTGTGCCCATTGCGCATGCATCACGCACTACCGGTGATTCCCCTCGCCTCCTATGCGTCGCCGTCGCTCGGACGCGTCGCGATGGGAGCCGTTGCCGCGCTCGCACCGGCACGGCTGATCGTTGCCTTTGTCACGCTGCTCGTCCTCGTTCTCGCTGGCCGCGCCGTTGACCTGTTGCACTTCACCGCGGGACACCAGCCCATTCGGGTGGATGCTGTGGATCCTGAGTCTCCGTGGGGTGGCGCCGTCTGGACGGCAGATACCGGCACGGAATTCGTGGGCCCGGCGAGCGCCATGGCATCGGGTCTCATAGCCTCGATCAACGCACTCGTTCAGGGCTTGTGGCACGTTTCACCGAGCGAGATGCTCACGGTACTCGCGGACGGATTCGGCCGCGTCCCGGCTGCGGTGATTTCCGTCGCGCCATGGACGTCGGCGCTCTGGCTTGCGGCGTTCATGATGATTGCGAGTGTCGGCGGCGGCGGACTCGCGCGCATGACAGCGCTCGAGGCGGGACGGGGCGAGAAGCTCACCAGTCGGCAGGCGGCGCTCTGGCTCCGTGGCGCTGGACCGCATCTGATCCTCGTGCCGCTCGCGCCCGCTGCTTTGGTCGCCGCGACCGCGATCGTGGTCGTCCTCCTCGGAGTGACCGTCCGCCTGCTCTACGGCATTCCGGTGCTGAACATCGTCGGCGGTCTGCTGTACGGCCTCGTGCTTGCCGGTTCGCTTGCCATCGTGGTGACGGGCGGCGCAGCGCTCCTGGGCTGGCCATGGTCCATCGCGGCGGCCGCGTGCGGCGATGCGGATCCGCTTGACGCGACGGTGCGTTCCACGTCGTACATCATGCGCCATCCGTTGCGCGCGGTCGCACTCGCGGCGACGAGCGTGGCCGCGTTCGCTGCCGGCATATCGGTGGTCGGCTTTGTCGCGTGGATGACACTGCGCCTTGCGGCGTGGACCGTAGGCGAGTTTCCCCGCGCCGCGGGCGGTACGCAGGGGACAACGTTGTCGCTCATCGAGATGTGGGAGTGGCTCGTGTTCGCAGCCGTGCTGGCGTACGCGTTCAGCTGCGCGATCGACCTTGCGACGCGCGGCTATATGTACCTGCGGTTCGTCTGCGATGGCCAGGATCCCACCGCGCTGGACGGCGTTCCGCTCGGCCGACCGGCGCCCGTCACGCCCCCAACGAGCGTTTGAACGCCGCAAAGGCGTCTTCGAGCGCCTGCAGTCGCGCCTCAATAGTCCGGAGA
>JAWXBD010000265.1:0-32207 GCA_034439815.1 Phycisphaerae bacterium | reverse complement strand
TTCGCTGCGAAGCGGCAAGCGTGGGATCATGCAACTGATGGAATTCAACCGACTCTCATAGCGGCTGGTCCAGAAGTTGGGGGCAGGTCAGGGCGATTCCAAGATGTCGAGAGAATCGCGAGCTCACTGTTGGGAGACCGGGCGCACGAGTCGCAACCGACGGGCGGTGCCATTCGAGAACTACGAAGATGCAGGGGTATTGCGCTCTCGATGACGGGCGATCATGCCGAATCCATCGCGCTGCTGTCCGAACTGGTGGAGGAGGAACGGGCCCACGGAATCGCGGATTCCATGGCACTGCGCACTCGAGAGTATCTGGCGGAGGCGCTTGTCGAGGCTGGCCGCGCGGCGGACGCTGAGCCTGTGTTGGCTGCAGTAGTCCACGAAGGAACTCAGTCCATGGGCAGGCGCGACTCCGGGCTCTGGGTGTCGGAGTGGATCGACTCGCACGCACGCGCCCTGCTGGCGATGAGACAGGCTGATGCCTCATCAGCCTGTTTTCTGGAAGCATTTCAGATCCGCCGCGATGGACTCGGTTCGCGCAATATTGAAACGCTCTGCTCGCAACGTGGCCTTGCGATGGCTCGCTTCGCGCAGGGCGAAACCGTGGCCGCGATCGAGATGATGCGCCAAGTCGTCGCTGCGGCGGAGTCGCTAAAAAGGCGCGGGAACGACTTCTATCTTGCGACCCACCGCAGCTGCCTCGCCTCGATGATGATCTCGACTGGATCACTCGACGAGGCGGAGCGCCAGCTGCACTTGGCGATTCCAGTGCTCGAAGGAGCAGGAGGCTCGAAGAGCGCGCGATTCCAATCTGCACAACAAATGTTGCAGTCGATCGCCGACTTGCGCGCCGGAATTCCGGCACCTCAGAAGGATGCCTGACTCCGTCATCCTCGACGCACCCACTTCGCCGGCGGTACCCGGCGCCAAACTGCTACTAGACGTCGACCGTGGAGACACACGAAGCCGGGCAAGAGCGGCTGCGTCCACATCGGCCGTCGATCGCAGAAGCCGGGTGGCGAGCGCCTCAGCACCTTGATGATCTCGCGCGTAGCGCTCAACCGCCTTGAGTCGCCGTTGCCCTCGCGGCGGTCGACGCGGCCGATGATGCCTTCTTGGCGCCATCGATCTCGCGTCATCGAAGTGAGGCGCCTGCTGCAATGCAGGGCGCGTGGTCGCCCCCGACAGTGAGGGCCTCTATTCTATGAGGAACGCAAGAATCGCGCAAGTCCATTTCGCTACACGCCGACCGGCGCCCGTTGCCCGGGGTTCGGCGCTGCCTGGCCAGGCGCCTCGCCGGCCGCGCTGCTCGGTCGGCACGCCCGCGGACGCGCGAGATGCGGGAAGTGATCCTGGGTCGCCATGACCTGCCAGGCACCGCTCTTGAGCGCGGTGATGGCGACGACTGCGGCTTTCGCTCCGCTCATCGTGGTGATCATCGGGACGCCGCATCGGACGGCCTGCGCGCGGATCTGTCCCTCATCTGTATGACCGCCCTTCTTGGTGGGCGTGTTGATGATGAGTGCAAGTTCGCCGTTGCGAATGAGATCGATGATGCTCGGCCGCGCGCCTTCGCTCAACTTGCGCACCAGGGTGGTGTCGACGCTGTAATTCTTGAGATGCGCATGGGTCCCGCTCGTCGTGAGCACCATGAAGCCCATCGCCACGAGTGACCGCGCGACCTCAACCGCTTCGTCCTTGTCGCCTTCACGCACGGAAAGGAAGACCTTGCCGGCGGTCGGGAGCGGCAGGCCCGCAGCCATCTGTGCCTTGGCGAACGCGACGGGCAGTGAACGGTCCGCGCCCATGACTTCGCCGGTTGAGCGCATCTCCGGCCCGAGCACCACGTCAACGCCAGGGAACTTCGTGAACGGAAACACCGATTCCTTCACGGCGAAAAAGCCGGTGTTCGGCACTTCCTGCAGACCGAGATCCTCGACCGACGCCCCCATCATCACCTTTGCGGCGTTGAGCGCCCACGAGATGCCTTTCGCCTTCGAAATAAACGGCGCGGTGCGCGACGCGCGCGGATTCACTTCGAGGATGTACACCGTGTCGTCCTTCACGGCCATCTGCACATTCATCAGACCGCGCACCTTGAGCCGCTCGGCAAGTGCTCGTGCCTGTTCCTTGATCTGATTGACGATGGCCGCGGAAAGGGAGTGCGGCGGCACGACGCAGGTCGAATCGCCGGAATGAATGCCTGCTTCTTCGATGTGCTCCATGACGCCGCAGATCACACTGCGCGGCGCCCGTTCCGAGATGCGGATCTGCCGCGCGCCGCTGCGCTCGTCGGGGCGATAGTCGGCGACGACATCGACATCGACTTCGACCGCGTCGCTCAGGAAACTGTCGATGAGTACGGGGGCGCTCGCGAGATCGCTGACGTTCACCGCCGTCGTCATGTAGCGGCGGATGTCGGATGCTTCGTTGCAGATCTCCATGCCGCGCCCGCCAAGCACGTAACTCGGACGCACCAGCACGGGGTACCCGATCGTCTCGGCGATCGTCACTGCTTCGTCCAGCGAGCGCGCAATGCCGCTCGGCGGCTGCTTCAGACCCAGTGTGTCGAGCAGCGCCTTGAAACGATCACGATCTTCTGCAAGGTCGATCGACTCGAGTCCCGTTCCGATGAGCGGCACGCCCGCGGCCACGAGACCGTGCGCGAGATTCAGCGGCGTCTGCCCGCCGAACTGCACGATGCAGCCGACGACGGTGCCGTTCCGCTCCGCGACTTCCGGACCGCCGCCGTTCAGCCGCTCGACGACATTCAGCACGTCTTCCAGCGTCAGCGGCTCAAAGAAGAGCAGATCGCTCGTGTCGAAATCCGTCGACACCGTCTCCGGATTCGAGTTGATCATCACCGACTCGAAGCCCATCTGCTCGCATGCAAACGCCGCCTGACAACAGCAGTAATCAAACTCGATGCCTTGGCCGATACGGTTCGGTCCGCCACCGAGGATCACGATTTTTTCCCGCTTCGAGATGCGGATTTCGTCGTCCACCTTCGACGTCTTCTTCTCGGCGTCAACTACCGGTGTTTCGTACGTCGAGTAGAAGTACGGCGTGACTGCTTCGAACTCCGCCGCGCACGTGTCGACGAGCTTGAAGACCGGTTCGATCCCGAGCTGTTTGCGCCGCGCGCGAACGATAAGAATATTCTCGACCGTGATGTCACCGAGCCAAACCAGCGCGAGCTGCGGATCGCTGTAGCCCCACTGCTTCGCCTGGAAGAGAACGTCACGCGGCACGTCCTCAAGACAGGTGAACGAGCACAGCGTTTCCTCAAACTCGACCAGCTGCTGCAGCTGATCGAGGAACCACGGATCGATCCGTGTGAGCTCGTGCACGCGCTCGATCGACCAGCCCATCTTGAATGCATAGCGCACGTAGTACAGCCGCCCCTGCGACGGAACAGCGAGTTTGCGCGTGAGCTTGTCGTCCGGCACCGGCCAGACCACAGGCGTGCGATCCGCGCTGCGAAGACCGGCGGCGCGCTCCTCGTGCGTAGCGCGGAGCGCCATGAGCCACTTGTCGTTGCGGTCGAGGCCATAGCCGAAGCGCTTCACCTCCATCGAGCGGATCGCCTTTTGAAACGCCTCTTTGAACGTGCGCCCAATCGACATTCCTTCGCCGACGGACTTCATCTGCGTCGTGAGCGTTTCGTCCGCTTCCGGGAACTTCTCGAACGTCCAGCGCGGCATCTTCACGACGACGTAGTCAATGCTCGGCTCGAAGCACGCGCTGGTTGAACCGGTGATGTCGTTGCGCAGCTCGTCGAGCGTGTAGCCGACCGCGAGCTTCGCTGCGATGCGCGCGATGGGAAATCCCGTCGCCTTGCTCGCGAGCGCCGAGCTGCGCGACACGCGCGGATTCATCTCGACGACGACCATCTCGCCATCCGCGGGATTGACGGCGAACTGCACGTTCGAGCCGCCGGTCTCGACGCCGACCGCACGCATGATCGCGAACGACGCGTCGCGCATCCGCTGATATTCCTTGTCGGTGAGCGTCATGATCGGCGCGACGGTGATCGAATCGCCGGTATGCACGCCCATCGGATCGATGTTTTCGATTCCGCACACGATGATGCAGTTGTCGACGCGGTCGCGCACGACCTCGAGTTCATATTCCTTCCAGCCGAGCACCGACTGATCGATAAGCACCTGACCGATCATGGACGCCGCGATGCCGCGCCGGATGATCTCGTCGAACTCTTCGTAGTTGTAGGCGATGCCGCCGCCCGTGCCGCCGAGCGTGAATGCGGGCCGGATGATCGCGGGCAGGCCGATCTCCTGCAGAAAGGCCCGCGCGTCCTCGAGGTTGGTGACGGTGCGGGCCTTTGGTTGTCGCAGTCCGAGGCGTTCGACGATCTGGCGGAACTGCTCCCGGTCTTCCGCACGCTGGATCGGCTCGCGTTTGGCGCCGATCATCTCGACGCCAAATTCCTTCAGCACACCTGTATCCCACAGATTGCACGCACAGTTCAGGGCGGTCTGCCCGCCAAGCGTCGGGAGGATGGCGTCGACCGGCGTGCCGAGTGCCTTCTCCTTCGCCAAAATTTTTCGGACCGCTTCCGGCGTGATCGGTTCGATGTAGGTCCGATCGCTGAACGCCGGATCGGTCATGATCGTGGCCGGGTTCGAGTTGACCAGCACGACGCGATAGCCCTCCTCGCGCAGGGCCTTGCAGGCCTGGGTGCCGGAGTAGTCAAACTCGCAGCCCTGTCCGATGACGATGGGACCCGAACCGAGAATCAGGATCGTGTTGATGTCTTCTCGACGAGGCATTGTCGATGGGCCGATTGCGGCGCGACCTTGTTGCGCGCGGGGGCGAGTTGCCGCGGTCCTAAAAATTCAGGACCGGGAGTCGCGCGCAAATTGCCGCCAGTCTAGCACGTCCCGAGAGGGGCAGGCGGTCACCGGTCGAAGAAGCTGACCCGAAGTCCTTCAAGATCGAAAGCGCGGGCCTGCGTTGACAGCGCCGCCCGGACCGGCGACGGTTCCCGAGTGGAACCCCTGACCTTGGGACTCGCGGCAGCCGCAGCGATCGCTGTCGCACTCAGCTATTCCTGGGTGGTACTGCCGCGGCTCGAACGGCGGATGGAGAGCGGCGCGGTGGACGGTTTCGTGGCAACACTCGTCGGTGCCTGGCTGCGCGCCTTCCATCGGCCGGAGTGGATCGGGTTTGATCAGGCGAGAGCCGCTGCAGCGAGCGGCGCGATCATCATCTCGAATCACGGATCGGGCATTGATCCGTTTCTTCTGCAGTTGCCCTTCCGGCGGCGGATCCGCTGGATGATGGCTCGGGAGCAAATGCTCAGCGGGCTCAGCGAGGTCTGGGAGCATCTGGAGGTGCTGCCAGTCACGTACGGGCCGGAGGACGCCGCGAGCTTCCGCGAAGCGCTGCGGCACGTGCAGGGCGGCGGGCTGCTGGGGATCTTCCCTGAGGCGGGCATCGCTCGGCCACCGCGGGAGATTCGCCCGTTCCTCGCCGGTGCGAGCCTGCTCGTCGCCCGCAGCAGAGTGCCTGTGATCGTGTGCTGGATCGAGAACGCCCCGTACGCATCAAGCGCGCTCCGCACGCTGTTCAAACCTGCGCGGGTGACGGTTCACTGCCTCGGCGTCGTCGACTTCAAGCGCGAACGCAACCCGGAGGTGATCACGAACCGGCTGCGCGGCATGATTCAGGAAGCGAGCGGCTGGCCGCTCAATGACGCGCCGTTAGAGGGCCGCGGGCGGCGCGAACGAATCGCACCGCATGGCCGCGACGCAGGTTCACCACCGATGCCGGCTGTTAGGATTGGGCGGTGATTGCGCGCATCGATGGCGAACTTGAAGGCATGAGTTCGGGGGCGGCGCTCGTTCGCGTCGGCGCGATCGTGTATGAGGTGCTCGTGCCGGCGTTCGATCAGATGCGGCTCGCGGCGTCCGTCGGCGAAGCGGTGAGCTTTCACACACTGCACTATCTCGAAGGTCAGGGGCAGGGGTCGAGCTTCTGGCCACGGCTGATCGGATTTTCCACGCCGGCCGAGCGCGCGTTTTTCGAGATGTTCACCACCGTGAAAGGCATCGGGAACAAGAAGGCGTTGCGGTCGCTGCAACTGCCGATCGCGACCGTGGCCGAAGCCATCGCCAATCGCGATGTCGCGACGCTGCAGTCGCTGCCCGAGATCGGCAGGAAGACCGCCGAAGCCATCATTCTCGAATTGAAGGAGAAAGCGAACCGGTTCCTTGGCAGCATGGCCATCAGCGAAGGCAAGCCCGTGGACCGCCCGACCAGCCGCCTGCGCACTGATGCAATCTCGGTGCTCGTGCAGCTCGGCGAACCGCGGCCCTTCGCGCTCGTTCTCGTGGAACGGGCGCTGACTGCTGATCCCGCCATCGACTCGGCGAACGATCTCGTCACCGCATCGCTGCGTTTAAAAGACCTGGCTTGAACGGAAGACTTGGCTTGGACGGACGACTTTGGCCTGAACGGAAGACCTTGAACGAGAACGTCACGCGATGCGCTACGCAATGATCATGGCCGGAGGAACCGGTACACGACTGTGGCCGATGAGCCGCGAAGCTCGGCCCAAGCAGCTGATTCCGTTTGCCGGCAGCGCCTGGGGAGGGAAGTCGCTGCTGGCGCTGGCGGCAGAACGGCTCGACGCGATCGTGCCTGCAGCGCAGCGGTATGTCTGCACGAACGAGGCGTTTCGCCCCGCGATCCGGTCAGCGCTGCCGTCGTTCGCCGACGAGCAGATTTTGGGCGAGCCCGCCGGCCGCGACACGTTGAACGCCGTCGGATTCACTGCGGCCATCTTGGCGAAGCGCGACCCCAACGCAACATTCGCCGTGCTCACGTCGGATCATCTGATTCAGCCGCACGATGAGTTCGCGCGGCGGCTCGAAGTCGGCTTCACGCTCGTCGAGCGCGATGCGTCAAGGTTCGTCACGTTCGGCATCGAGCCGACGTTTCCAGCGACCGGCTACGGCTACGTCGAGCGTGGGGATCCGATCGACGGCGTGCACAACGCATTTCATGCACGGCGTTTCGTGGAGAAGCCGGATCGCGAGCGCGCCGAGGCGTATCTCGAATCCGGACACTTCAGCTGGAACAGCGGCATGTTCGTGTTCCACGCCGCGACCGTGCTCGAGGCGATCCGCTGGTACCGCCCCGACACCGCGGACGGACTCGCCCGCATCGCCGACGAATGGGACACACCGCGCCGCAAAGCGACGCTCGATGCCATCTATCCGACGCTCTTCAAGATCAGCGTTGACTTTGGTCTCATGGAACCGGCGAGCCGCGACCACCGGCTGTCGATCTGCGTCGTGCCGATGGCGGTGCAGTGGATGGATGTCGGCAGCTGGCCGACCTACGCGTCCACGCTCGTCCCGGATGCGCATGGCAACCGCGCGGGGGCGAAACTGCATGCGACGGCGACGCATCGATGTCTCGTCGTGAGTGACGATCCTTCACACGTCATCGCGACGATCGGCTGCGAGGATCTGATTGTCATTCATACGAAAGATGCGACGCTCGTCTGCCGGGCGGATCAGGCGGAACACGTCAAGGCGATGGCCGCGCTCGTGCCTCCGCAATACCGCTGAGGCGCTCCCATGCGATATCAATGCGATATGTAGCAATCGATCTCGGCGCGAAGCGGACCGGGCTCGCCGTGGGCGATTCCATCATCGGACTGGTCCAGCCGCTGAAGGTACTCGACGTGCCGGAGGGGCCGCGCCTGATCGATGCGCTCGCCCGCGCGATCGACGACATCGGACCGAATCGCATCGTCGTGGGCCTGCCGATCAATATGGACGGCACGGAAGGGCCGGCGGCCCGCTCGGTCCGGCAGATTGGACAGGCACTTGCGACGCGGACCGGCGTTCCGGTCGACTTTCAGGACGAACGACTGACCAGCTTCGCGGCGGAGAGCCATCTCGACCGCAGCGGCCGCACGCACAAGGAAAAGCGGGAAATCCGTGACGCCCTGGCCGCAGCCGAGATCTTGCGAGACTATTTACGGGCGATCGCGGAGAGGGCGGCGCCCACGACCGATGACACCAGCAGCGATGGCGGGGTCGATGAGGAGGCTGCTGACGGGACGGGGACGTGACCTCAGACCCATGAGGTTGATGGCCGGGCGGGTTGGCGGCTAGAATCCGCGTCCGGTCGCCGCAAGCACCTGCGATCGGGTTTTGTTTGGGGATTAGTGTAACGGTAGCACAACTGACTCTGACTCAGTTTGTCAAGGTTCGAATCCTTGATCCCCAGTTGATGGATCCCCAGTTGATGGATCCCCAGTTGATGGTGAGCGTGAGCCCGTCGAGTTTCGACGGGCTCGCTTTGTTTTCACCCGCTTGGCTTTATCTCCCGCGCTCCAGCGCCGACGACGACATCGAGAGCGATTGCACGCCGGACGCCGACACCGGCGCCCCGCCGTCCGACGGAAAGAAACGCGCGGTGAGATCGACCGCATGCGTACCGATCGCATCGGTCCCGCCGTTCTCCAGCAGCGAGATGCTGATCGCATAACACGCGCCGATCAACGAACGGGAACGAACGCCCTCCAGCTGATCCGCCGGGAGCGTCCACGTGCGAATCGCGCCTTCCGCAGGCTGGTCCGGCGGACCGGCTTCACCGGTGCGATAGATTGCAAACTCAAACGTGCCCGATCGAAACTGCGGCGCCGGATACGGCCGCGCGAACAAATACGCTTCCAGCTGAATCGTGTCCGGTCGCGAATTGCCGTCCGTGTCGAGCGGCTTCGGTCCCATCATGAGCGCTATCGCGTTGAGTGGCGCGCTCTCCGGCGTGACCGGCCCCGCGTGCGGCGGCGGCGGCATACGGCGGCCGTCGCTCGTCTCGACGGTCGTCTCGCAGGCGCACAGCGTGGTGCAGCACGCAAACGTCACGAGCCGAACGCCGCGTCCAACCCAAGCCGCGCGCTTCATGACGGATCCGCCTGCTCCGTGTCGTTCACGGGTTCCGGCGTTTCGGGCGGCGCCGTCGGACGCCGCGGCTGTTCCTCCGGCGGCGACTTGGTGGGGTGGATCAGCCGGCCGTCCTTGTCGATCGTGCCACGCACACCGTCCAGCTCCCCGCGGCGCAGCTGTTCGATCAGGTCTGCAGACAATGATGCCTTGTCGATCGCCGAGTGTGTCTGCTGATCCACCAGTTGCGGATTGTTCACGACGTGCGGCGTCAGGACGATGAGCAGTTCGGTCTTGCTGGTCGCTTCCGACTTGTTGCGGAAGAGCGGACCGATCAGCGGGATGTCGCCGAGGAACGGAATCTTCCGCTCGATCCGTTCGAACCGGTCTTGGATCAAGCCGCCGATCACGACCGTCTGACCGTCCTTTACGGTGACCGTGGTCGTCGCGCGGCGGCGATTGATGATCGGCGACTCGAAGTTCTCCGAGATCCTCGTGCTCTCCTTGCTGATGCGCGAGATCTCGGGTTCGATCTTCATGCGCACAAAACCATCGGGATTGATCGATGGCGTCACCGTCAGGATCACGCCGACCTCTTCCGGTTCCACCGCTGACTGCTGACCGACGGAGTTGAACGACACGGAGCTCGGCAGTCGGACCGTGTCGCCGACTTGAATGCGTCCCTCGGTGTTGTTCGCCACCATGACCGACGGATTGGACAGGAGCTCGACGCGATTCTGCGCCTGCAGCGCGTTCAGCAGCAGATCAAAATCCATGTTGCCGATGGCGATGTTCGGCACGACCGCCGCGCCGAACAGCGCGGGCGCGAGTCCGACAAGACCAGGCACACTTGCAGCACCGGGGGTGAATCCGGATTTCACGAGGCCGAAGCCGCCCGCGACGTTGACATCGCCGACGCTGAAGCGCGTGAACTGCAGTCCGAGTTCTTCCGTTGTGTCGAGCGTGACTTCCGCGAGCAGCACCTGGATCATCACCTGCGGTGGATCGATGTCCAGTTCGCCGATCACCGATTTGACCTTCTCCATGTAGCGCGGACTCGCGTTCACGAGCACCGAGTTCGACTTCTCATCGCCGACGATCGTCACTTCCTGCTCGAGCAGTTTCTGGGCGCTTGGCCGCTGATCGGACGACAGCGTCCCGAGCACCTTCTGCTGGTCCTTCTGCACGAACTCGGTGAGCACGCGCGCCACTTCGAGCGCTTCCGCATTCTTCAGGCGATAGACAAACGTGTCACGCGAGTTTGCTTCCTGAGCGTCGAGCTCGAGCACCACCTGCTCGACGAGTTTGAGATACGTCGGCGTGCCCGAGACCAGCAGGCTGTTCGTGCGGTTGTCGACCGTGATCGACAGCTGCTGCCGTTCGTCGGGCACGAGCGTCAGATCGGTGCCGAACAGACCGATGCCGCCAGGAGCAGCCGCAGGCGGCGGCGCGACACCACCATCGATCGCTGCCGCGCCGTCACTCGCAAGCGTTTCATTGCGAGGCTTGAGCACATACAGATTCCCCCGCTGCTCAAGATTGAACAGCTCGGTGATAATCCGCGCGGTCTGATCCGCGTCGGCATTCACCAGCCGGAAGATGCGGATGTTCTGGCTCCCCGATGAACTGCCGTCGAGGTCTTTCACCATCCGCTCGATGAGCTCCATCGATTCGCGCGGCGCGCGGACGATCACCGTGTTGGTGCGCACGTCCGGCGTGAGGCTGATCGACTGCCGAACGGCAGCGGAGACTTCCATCTCGATCAGGCCGTCAGCGGGGGTTTCATCGACGGACGGGACCGGGACGCCCGACGGATCGGTCACGGTCGTCGCGATTCTGCGCAGGTACTTCAGGACGATTGCCTGCTGGGGATTGCTGCCGCCGCCGGCGATGCTCGCGCCTGAGAGCACGGTCTGGATGAGATTCACGGTCTCGATCACATTCGCCGACGCAAGCGGGATGTACTTAATCTCGACGACCGAGCTCGGCTTCGCGCCGTCAAGCTGCGCGACCATGCGTCGCATCGTGTCGATGTCCGGCTGGCTCCCTGAGAGCAGCACGGCATTCAACCGCGGCTCCGGCGCCGCGAGCACGGCGTTGGCGCCACGGCGCCGATTCTCCTCGCGCACGTACATCTCGTTGAGCATGGCGACGATGTCTGTGGCGCGAGACTTCGCGAGCTGCACGATCTCCATGGTCTGACCGCCGATGGAATCGCCCGCCGCTTTCGTCAAAACATCAATCAGATTGCGGACCACGACAACGTTCTCGGCACTCGCAGCGACGATGAGCGAGTTGCTCGCCATGTCGGCCGTGATGGCGACGGAGTCACTGGGCTGCTGCTGCTGACCGAGACTCTGCAGCCGTTCGCGCATCAGCGTCTGCAGCCGCGGCGCGAGTTCTTCGGCGCGCGAGCTCTCCAGCGCGATGACCTCGACGCCGACCGCCGGATTCGCGGGTGTTGCTTCGAGTTTCGCCACAAGATCTTCGATGGCTGTGAGATCATCCGGACCCGCCGAGACGAGCAGGCTGCTGGTGCGCGGGTCCGTCATGATGAGCGGTCGCACCCGCCCGATGATCTCGTTGGGAAGATCCGCGTAGCGGCGCTGCATGATCTGATTCAGCGCCGCCGCGACGCGGTCAAGATTCGCTTTCTTGACGGTGATGACCTGCAGCAGACCGCTCTCCGCAGTTTCCGGCTGGTCGAGATCCTGCGCGAGCCGTTCAATGACCGCATACGTGTCGTTGCCCGCGGCGATGACCAGGGCGTTGGTCCGGCCGTCCGCGATGATCGACGCTCGCTCGAGGTCCGCAGTCTCCGGCTGCACTTTGCGCAGCCGCTCCAGCCGCGCATCCATGAGCTGCTGAATCATCGGCGCGAGGCGCGCGGCTGACGCGTTCGTCATCGGCAGCGTGCGGATCTCGCGGATGTCCGGCGCGAGCTCGTGATCCAGCGACTTCAGCAGTTCTTCGAACACGACGAACGAACGGGGACTCGTCGAGACAATGAGCGCGTTGGTGCGCTCGTCGGCAATCGCACGCAGACGGTCTTCGTCGCGAATGGACTTCGCGGCGCGCTGCGCTTCAAAGAGCTGCGTGACCGTCGTGGCGAGCCGGGCGGCGGACGCGTTCCGCAACGGATACACACGCACGAGCGCAGCCGGTGACGCGGCTTCCACATCGAGCTGCTGCACGAGTGCCGTGACGACATCGATGTTCGCGTGACTTCCAACCACAACGAGCGCGTTGAGCTGCGGGTCGGGACGAATGATCAGATTGGCCATCGCGACAAAGACATCCGCCTCAAGCACCTCACCGCCCTGCTCGTTCATACGCGCCATGCGCAGCCGGCCGATCTGCCGCTGCATCGGCGACGATTCAGGAAGCTCGGTCGATCCCTCGATCAACACGGCCTGCAGCGTCGTCGCCAGATCCACGGCATCCGCCCAGCGGAGCGGAATGATCTTCGGTTCCACCCAGCCCATGCCGACGTCGGTGTCCAGCTTTCGCTTCAGCACGTCCACCAGCGCCACGGCTTCCTCGGGTCCGGCGACGATCACGGTGTTGGTGCGGTCGTCCGTCGAGATGGCGATCTCCGACAGGAGCGCGCGACCTGCCGTGCCGGCCGGAACGCCCGTGATCTTCACGACGGGAATCTCGCCGAACTGCTTGCCCTGCTCAAAGAGTTCTGTGATGACGCGCGCGAACTGCTGCGCGGAGATGTTCTCCAGCGGGTAGATCGAGACGGTGACCGCATCAGTTACGGGAAGCTGATCGAGCGCCTTCACCGCTTCTTCGAGTGCCAGCACATTGTCGAGCGTGCTCGCGATGAGCAGCGCATTCATGCCTTCGGCCGCGAGAATCTTGATCGGCTGCGAGAGATCGAGGACAAGATCGGCAGTGTTCGCGCCGTCGCGCCGCAACGACAGGCGGCGGATCTGCTCCTGCAGCGCCTTCGCCATGCCGTTCGCGGCAGGCGCGTCGCCCGGCTGCAGCATCTCGGTCATGATCGTCGCGAGCGCGGCCGCCTTCGCGCTCTTCAGCGGCACGATGCGCACCGTGCTCTCGGCGACTTTCGGCTCCGCGTCGAGCGCCTTCAGCAGCCCGATGATCGTCTCGCGATCACCCGGGTTGGCGACGACGATGATCGCCGCCCGTCCCGGGACCGTTGACACCTTCACCGGTTCGATCACGACCTTTGTCGTCGAGCCTTCCGGCTGCGGCTTGTCGAGTCCGATCTGCTGAATGACTTTCATCGCCGCGTCAGGGGCGATGTGCGCAAGATCGATTACGAACACCGCCTGTCCAGCGCCGGGAGCGAGTGCGTCCATCTGTCCGACGATTGCCTTCACCTCTTCGAACAACGGTCCCGTCGCGGCGACCACCAGCGAGTTGCCTGCGCCGTCGATCTGCACGGAAAACGGAAGCTTGGCCTGCAGCGCCCGCGCGGCAAATGCCTCGCGAATCGCTGCCGCGACGCGCCCGGCAGATGCCTGCTTCAGCGGCAGGAGATGCACGTTCACGCCCTGCTCCGTCGCCTGCTGCTGCAGCGCTTCGGCGAGCGCGAGAATCTGGCTGTACTCGGCGTCGGCCGCCCGCACGATCAGCGTGCTGCTTGTGAGATCAGGAACAATTCGCAGCCGCGATTTCTGCAGATCGCGCGATCCAACTGTGGGCGGCGCGTAGATCCGATCAATCGCCTGCGCGAGCTGCTCCGGATTGCCGAAGCGCACGGGGATCAGCCGTGGCGCCGGCAGCCGGTCGAAGTCGGCGATATCCAGCTGCTTGATGATGCTTTCGATGCGCTCGATGTTCTGCCTGTTCGCCGAGACGACCACAGTGTTGGTCTGCTCTTCGGCAGCGGCGCTGACCCAGTCATCGTTGCGGACGAGCGTCGTCTGCGGAAGTGGCTCATCGTCACGTGCGTCGCGTGGGCGATTCGCCTGCACCTCCGCGCGGCGACGCTGCTCGGGTCCGCGGAATGCTTCGTTGATCGCCGTCGCCACACTGCGCGCGTCGGCATGAAGGAGCGGCATCACGCGCAGCTGCAGGCCGGCGTTGTAGTCTTCACTGTCCAGCTTGGCGAGCAGCTTGCGGATGCCCTCCCACTCATTCTCGGCAGCGGAGATGACCAGTGCGTTGGTCGCGGTGTCCGCGACGATCCGTACGTTCTGCTTGTCCGGAGTGTCCGCTTCGCTCGCGAAGCGGCCGTAGAAGTACGAAAGCGCGTCCTGCACCTTCTCCGCTTCCGCATGCTTCATCGTCACGAAGTCCGTCACGCGCGGGCGACTGGACGGAACATCGATCGCGCGAAGAATGCCCTCGATGACCTGGAACTGGTCCGCGGTTGCTCCGACGATCAGCTGGTTCTCCAGCCGGTTGGAATCGATGGACGGCGGCACGTCATCGCGTTCGACGCGATCGCGCACGAGCCGGCGCAGCGTCGTCGAGACGTCGGCAGCAATGGCGTGCTTGAGCGGCATCACGCGATACTCAACGGGACTTGCGGCGGGAACGTCCTCCAGCTTGCTGATCAGCTTCTCGATAACCGGAAAACTCTCCGGTGTCGCAGTCACGATCAGAGCGTTCGACCGGCGGTCCGCGGCGATGCGTGCCACAACCTGCACGGGCGCAGCCGATTCGTCGGCTTTCAGACTGATGCCGGCAGTTCGCCCTTTCGCGTCGAGCTGCAGCGTCTGGCCGAGAATCCGCGCGACGTCCTCTGCCTTGGCGCTCTTCATCGCGTACGTGCGGATGATGGTTTCTGCGGCATCGGTCGGACCATCGAGTTTCAGGACAAGGGCCTTGACCTGCTCAAGCTGCGACGAGGGTGCGTTGATGACCAGGCTGTTCGTCCGCGCGTCGGGGGTGACGATGACACCGTTGCCGGCGCCACCGCGCTTGCCGAACTGTTCGCCGATCATCCGCGCGATCTCCAGTGCCTGGCCGCGCTCGATCGCGACGATTTCCAGCCGACGGTCGCCGGAGGAGTTCGGCTGATCGAGCTTGCTCAGGAGATCTCGAATCGTCGCCAGATCGTCCGGCGTCGCGCTCACGACGATGGCATTGGCGCTGCTGCTGGCCATGATCGTCGGCACGCCGGCGACCGATGCGACGCGCGGTCCACCGCGGCGATCCGCCAGGAACTGCCTGAGCGTCGTCGCGATCTCGCCAGCCTGCGCAAACTCGATCGCAATGACCTGCGTGGTCTGCGCGGGTCCGGCCATCGACGACTCAAGGCCCGCGAGCAGCTGGGCCACTTCCGCCTGCTGCTTCTCGTTCGCGCTCACCACGAGCGTTCGTGTGGTCGGCACCGGAACGATCCGAATCCTCGCAGCGCCTTCGTCGCTGCCGAAGCGCTGGTCGCGCACGCCAAGCGCGTCGCGCACGAGGGACGCGATTGCGTCCAGTTCGCCGCCGCGCACCGCGTATGCGCGGACTGCGAGCCGCTGGCCTTCCTTCGCTGGCTGATCGAGTTGCGCGACAAGCTGGTCGACCAGTGCGAACCCGTCGCCGCGCCCCGTGACGATCAGCGCATTCATCCGCTGTTCTGCCCGCACGGCAACAGCGTTGCCCTGGCTGCGCGTACCGGCGTTGAAGCCGCCGCGCATCGCTTCCGTCCAGAGCAGCTGTCCGAGCAGCGACTGCACCGTGCCGGCGATCTCGTCCGCGCGTGCGTGCTCAAGCGGATAGACGCGGAACTCAAGCGACTGCGACGCCTTCGCCGAGTCAAACTGCGTAACGAGCTGCTTGATCTCTTCGAAGTCTGTGTCGCTCGCCGCAACGAGCAGCGTCGCGGAGCGCGGATCGCCGACCACGGAAATGCGCCGGGCACTATCGCGACGTGAACGATTCCCCGCCGCGATCTTCGCTCGATCGTCGTAGAACCTCTGGATGGCCTGCGCGACTGTGCCGGCGTCGGCGCGCTCCAGCACGATGGAACGCACAGTGAAGTCCGTGGTGGCTGAACGGTCGATCTCTTTCAGGACGGTGCGGATCTCTGCGAGCGTCGCATCGTCGGCGCGAACGAGCAGCGTTCCCGATCCTTCGTCGGCAAGAATCAGCGTGTTGTCCCGCCGCGCCTGATCATCGCCGATGATGGTCTTGGTCAGAATCTCGGCAGCCATGCGCGGCTCAGCGGAAACGAGATCGATGATCTCCAGCGGCTTGCGATCACGCTCGCTGGCGCTGTCGAGCTTTGCGATCAGCGATTCCACTTCACCGAGTGTCTCCGCCGGCGCCGTCACGAGCAGCGTGTTGGTGCGCTGGTCGGCGCCGAACTCTGGCGGCACCGTCTGAGCGCCGAGCGCGCGCGCCCGCGCCGTGAACACGCGTCCGAGCGTCGTCACGAGCTCCGCCGCCTTCGAATGGCGAAGCGGATACAGCCGGATGGCCGCACCGGTGGCAACCGCGGACTGATCGGCAAGTTCCACAAAGCGGTCGAGAAACGCCATCGCCTCGGACGGCGCGATGACCACGAGTGTGTTGCTGGCGCCGTCGGGAACGGCGCGCACCTGGGTCGGATCGAAGCTCGCTTCCAGCGGCTTCCCGTCGGCATCAAGCGTGAGCGACAGATCGCGCCTGCGAGTGTCGCGCGGATTCGCGGGGCCGAGCAGATCGCGCAGCCCGCGTGCCGCGCGCTCCGCACTCACATTCGCGAGTCGGTACGACTTGATGGTGACGCGGTCGGGCAGTGCACCTTTCGCAAACGTCGCGATGAGTTGACCGACGACATCGAAGTCACTATCGCTCGCTGCAACGATGAGTGATCGAGCCTGCGGGTCCGCGAGCACAACCACGCGGCGGCCCAGATCGCCCGGCTTTCCGCCCGCCGGCGTCATGCGCGCCATCGTCTGCTCGACGAGGCTGCGGAGCCGCTCGAGGTCCATGCCCTCGGGGAGCGTGACCGCGCGCACGGTGCTGGCCGCGGTCGGCAGCTCGCGCTGCGCCTGTTCGGCGAGCATGCGCACGCGTTCAATCGCTTTCGGCGAACCGAGAATGACCAGCGAGTTGGTCTTCGCATCGACCGCGATCGTGACATCCGGTTCTTCAGGAAGTGTTTGCGGTTCCTCGATGAGACCGACGAATGTCAGGCTGACGACCGCCTCCATGATCGAGTGAAACTGCAGTCCGCTCGCGTCCGAGGTCTTCTTGTCGCCCGCTGAACCGCCGTACTTCTTCATCAGTTCTTCGACGGGAACGATCTCGACCGATCCGGTTCCCTCGCCACGGTTCAGCAGCCGCTCCAGGATCTGCGCGACTTCGTCCGCCGTCGCTTTCGATGGATCGATCTGCAGCATGCGCATCTGCCGGCTCGTGGCGACGGTCGCTCGATCCAGCTTCTGCACCACCTGCTCGATCATCGCGTACTGCGCGTCCGTGGCGCGGACGATGAGCGAGTTGCTCGATGCGTTCACACGAATGGTCGGCGGCACTTCGCTGCCCGCGCTCTCGCGGAACACATCGTCGAGGCCGGTGGAGATCTCGCTCGCATCGGCGTTCTCGATCGTCAGCACGCGAACGGAGCGTGCCTGCGCGTCGGCCGGTGATTGATCGAGCTGCTCAACCATCTGCTCGGCGACGTTCAGCGTCGACGGCGTCCCGCTCACGATGACTGCATTCAGCCGCGCATCAGCCGCGACGCGAACCGGCGGATCACTCGACACCGGCTGGATCCGACCGCGCGGTCCCGGCTGTACTGGTGCCGGCGCGAGCAGCTTCTCGACGAGCGGCGCGATCTGCTCCGCGCGGGCGTTTTTCAGATAGACCGTGCGGACCTGCACTGCATCGGCGCGGATCCCGGAATCGAGTTTCGTCACCAGCGCTTCGAGTTCCGCAAGCTGCGCCGGCGTTGCACTGACGATCACGGCGTTGCTCGATGGCTCTGGGGTGATGGTCGCCTTGCCCTCGCCGGGACGCGACTTCGCGCGTCCGTCCGCGGCGAGCGTCATCGCCTTGGCGACATCGACAGCGTCCGCATTCGCGAGCGTGAACACGCGCGTGTCAGAGGTGACGCCGGCGGCGCCTTCGACATCCATGCGCGCGACAAGCTCGTCGGCAATCGCGAGCAGTTCACGCGGTGCCGAAACGAGCAGCCGATTGAACTGCGGGTCGGCCGTGATGCGCGGCTCACTCACTGCCAAGCCGGACTTCGCGGCTGCAATCAGATGCTGCGGCCACCGCGAACGGTCTTGGAGAATCGGAGCGATCGTCGCCGCCACCATCGTCGCATCGCTGTGCGCGAGACTGATGACCTTGAGATCGACCTGCGGCGGCGCCACGGCACCTTCGTCAAATCGTTTGAGTGCCTCGATCGCGCGCTCGGTCTCCTCCTTCGTCCCGACCACGACCACCGAGCCGCTCTGCGGTTCAGCAATCAGTTCGAGTGTCGCGCGAACGCCGCTCGGCTTCGTCGACTCAAGGACTTTGCGGGCGGTCTCGATGAGCCGGTCCGGCGCCACATGCGCGGGCGTGAACGTGGTGAACACGCGCGTCGAATTTTCGTCCGGGCTGTCCAGCTGCTGCACGAGCGCCTCGGCAAGAGCGACCGCGCGCTGCGGGCCACTCACGATCAGGCTGTTCGTGCGCGCGTCCGCTTCGACGCGCACCTTCGGCGCCGCATCGACCTGGCCGCGGCTCCGTCGGAGTCGCTCGAGCAGAATGCGCGGATCCGTCTCCTGCTGCTCGTTGAGCAGCCGCTCGACTGTGGGCGCGACCTGCACCGCGTCGGCAAACTTCAACCTGATCGACTTCGCATCGACCGCATCGTTCGCCGGCCGCGCATCCATCGGCTCAATCAGCTTCTGCACCTCGTCGAGGTCAGCCGCGAGGCCGACGATGAGGAGCGAGTTCGCTCCGCCGGCGGCGATGACCTTGACGCTCATCGGTTCGCCGGTCGCCGTGCTGGTGACACCAGGCAGCGCCTGCATGAGACTCTGCGCGACAGCATTGGCATCGGCAAAGGTCAGCGGGTGCACGCGCACCACCGGTTCGCCGCCAGCACCGCCGGTATCGAGCTGCTTGATGAGTTCATCGACGAGCGGTACGAGCGAAAGCGGCGCCGACACCAGCAGCGAGTTCGAACGTCGATCGGCCGTGACGTCAAGAAGACGATCAAGCTCGGTCGCGGCATCGGGGAGATCCTGGCGCACGCGCCCGGCGAGCACTTGCCGCAGCATCGGCGCGAGCGCTTCGGCCTTCGCCGCCGTCAGCCGGTACGTGCGCAGCGCAGTGGCCGGCATTTCTCCGCTGCCAACACCTTTGAGCACCTCGTCGACGCTGACAAAAATCTCCTTCGGTCCGCTGACGATCAGCGTTCCGGACACTGCTTCCGTCGATACGGTGACCTGGCTCGTGCCCTGCGTCGCACCGAGCTGATTGGATGTTGCGAGCTGCCGCAGCGTCGCCGCGATGGACTCGAGGCGCGCTTTCCCCACGCGGTAGGTGCGGATCTCGCTGTCGACCGCAAGCTGCTGACGGTCGAGCTGCTCGACGAGCTTTTCGAATCCCGCCATGCGCGCGACGGACGCATCGACAATCAGCGCGTTCGTCTGCGGATCGGCGCGGACCACGACTTCGCGCGGCTTCTGCAGTTCGGGTCGCGGGCGTCCGCGCGGATCAACCGGTACTGGCGGTGCGGGATACATCTCATCCATCGTTTTAGCGAGCTCACCTGCCTGCGCCACCTTCAACGGAAAAATGCGGATCTCGCGGCCGTCTCCGTCGCGCCCCCGCGTCGAGAGGTCCGTGCCATTCAGTTCGTCAACGATCTTCTGCAGCTCGGGCAGCACGTCGGGATGCGCGGCGATCAGCAGCGTGTTCGTCTGCACGTCGGCCGTAATCGACACCGGCTTCGCAATGCGGTCCTCCGCGGAACGCTTCGCGTAGTTCTCGGAAAGCGTCTGCGCCAGCGTGACAGCGTCCGCGGTCCGCAGCTGGAGAATGCGCAGCGGCCCGGCGCTGCCGCGCGGCACGTCGAGACCTTTCAAGAGCGCCGCGACCATCTCGTGCTGCCGCGGGGACGCCGCGATAAGCAGCGCGTTGACCTGATCCACCGCGGTGACCGTCGGTGCCGTACCGCCGTCAGCCGCCAACGCCGTCGCCACCATCGCTTCGAGATACTCCTTGATCTCCGCCGCCTTCGCGAACTGGAGCGGCAGCAGACGCACATCGGCACCCGCTGCCGCGGTGTCAAGCCGCTGCAGCAACTCATCGACGCGGGCGAACGTCGACGCGTCGCCGGCCACAATCACCGAGCGGCTCGGCACATCGGCCTGCACTGACACCGCGGCTGGTGCGCGACCGTCGACTGATGACGCGAGCGCTCCGCTGGAAGCAAGACTCTGCAGCGTGCTCGCGACCTCGGTCGGATCGGCGCGTTCGATGCGATAGACGCGAAGGTCCGGTGCGATCGGCGACCGACCTTGATCAAGCGCCGCCGCGTAGGCCTCGACAAGCGCGATCTGTTGGGTGTCGCCGACCACTTGCAAACTGTTCGTCGCCGCCACCGCTTCGATAAGCGGCGGGGCAGTGGAGCGGGCCGGATCGGCCGCCAGCGCCCGCTGTACAAGCTCGTTCAGTTGCTCGACGATCGCTTCCGCTTTCGACTGCTTCAGCGCGACGAGCTTCGATGATCGCGGCGCAGGAACGAGCGTCCGCGCCTCACCGAGCGCTCGTTCATAGAGGGCGACACTGGCGCGCGGACCGCTGACCGCGAGCGTGCCGGTGACGCGATCGTGCTCGACCAGCGGCAGCGGCAGCGCGTCGGGTGCGCTGCCCTGCGCGAGCCGCTCGAACGCGAGCGCGGCCTTCTCCAAGAGCGGCTTCGCCTCGAGACCCGCAATCGGGATCGCGCGGAACTGGTACTCGACGGTGTTCGATCGATCGAGCGCCGTGATGAGCTGACGAATCGACGCCGTGTCTTCCGGCATCGCGTTGACGAGCACACTTTTGCCGTCCGGACCGGGAAGGAGCATGACGCCGGTCTGCTGCCGCGGGTTCAAGAGCGCCTTGATGCTCGGCACGATCGCGTCCGGAGCGGTGTTGGCCAGCGGAAATACCGTGATCGCGCGGCGGGCATCGGGGTCCGCCGGACGTTCGCCGGTGCCCTCGAGCTCGCGCAGAATCTCGATGCCTTCTTCGACAGCCGCCGGGTCGCCGGCGATGGCGATGCGGTTCGTGTCCTCAAAGCCCACGATCGTCGGGCGACGCTCCGGTGCCAGCGGCGCGTAAAGCTGATCCAGCTTGGACTTCGCCGCGGCCGGCGTCTGCCGTTCGAGCGTCACGGTTCGAATCACGCGGCTGGCGCGCAGCGGTCCGCGGG
Organism: Phycisphaerae bacterium; assembly: GCA_034439815.1. Lineage (GTDB taxonomy): Bacteria > Planctomycetota > Phycisphaerae > Phycisphaerales > SM1A02 > JAEUIT01. The sequence continues at coordinate 10,958 of JAWXBD010000265.1, read as the reverse complement.
CAACGCCGCCGCCCCGTTCGTCCGCTTCGACATCGAGCATCTCGATCGTGGTCTTGACCTGCTCGACCTTCGATCTCGATCCACGGGCCACGATGGCGTTGGTGCGCGCATCCGCGGCGAGCACGAGCCCGGTGACGCGATGCTCTTCGATCTTCGAGCGCTTGCCGTCCGCGGGATTGATGATGTACTCGATGACGCGCTCACCCATGAGCGCTGACAGCGACTTCAGCATCTGATCCGCCTTCGCGTGGTGGAGCGGAATGAACTCGATGATGTTCTCGACATCCTCCTGATCGATCTCGTTCAAGATCGACTGCAGCCGGCGCACCTGCGCTGCCGTCTCGACGACGATGACCGCGTTCTGCTGCTCGAGCGCCGTGACGCTGCCATAGGCCGCGATGAGATGCTTGAGCTGCTCCGCGACAGGCACTGCGCGGGCGTTCATCAGCGGGATCACCACGGTGACGATCTGATCGTCCGTCACCGATGCGGGAAGGGTGCCGACAAAGGTCGGCACGTTCTCGCGCTTCATGTCCTCGAGCTTCTGGAGAAAGAGCCGCTTGCCTTCCATGCGCAGCATCACGCCCTGGGTCTGCAGGAGGATGTTGAGCGTCTCGAGCGCCTGCGGCAGCGAGTACTCACCGGGATAGATGTAGTCGACGACGCCGGCGGGAACAGCGACCTCGCGCACCACCGGATACCCCGTCATGCGGCTGAACCAGTCAAGAATCTGGTCGTAGCTCTGCCCTTTGAAATTGAAACGGATCCGTGTGTCTTCCGAGGGAACGGCCAGCGGCGCTGCCGCCTGGGCGGCGTCAGCTTCCTGGCGAGCCGATGCGCCGGTGACCGGGTCCGCCTCAGCAGCCGCGGCCGCGATCGGTATGGAAAGGACACCAGCCGCGAGGGCGACCGAGCAGCACAACGGGCTCAGCCGGGCGGGGGCGCTATCCATCATGCCGTCCTCCTGTTCATCGCCGGGACCACTGCCAAACAGAAGCGGTGCCGGCGAGAATGTCGTGGTGGGATCTTCCGAACTGACGTGAGGCCGCAGTGTACTGGGCGCACGTCGCGGTCCCCGCCACAGCCCACATTCACATTCACCTGCACATCACGTCCAGAATGGTGACGAGACGGGAGTTCGCCTGCCTTCCCAGCGCCCGTTTTGCGCTCGCTCACACCTCAGCGCTTCTCGGCCGAGCGCGACTCGCGACATCCGCGATTGCATCGAGCTTCACGCGCACATCGGGGTCAACTTCCTCGGCCGACACGAAGGGTGCCAGCGTGTGGTAGTCGGTCTTCCGCATCAGATTCGGCAGTTCGACTCGTTCGTAAAACCTGCGGAACAATGGATGAAGGAACTCCTCGCTCGCCTTGAGATCCGGACCCCACGGGTCAGGCTTGCCGAGGGCAGCCAGCGCCGTCTGGATCTCGGCGATTGCAAGCACCATTTGTTCGCGCCAAGTCGCCGCAAAGAGGTCCCCACTCTGTGCACGGCCTGCTGCCTCGGCCCAAGCGAGTAACGTCGATCGCTGGCAGATGTAACACTCGATCTCGCGCCGTCGCCAGGTCAGTTGTGTCAAGTTCGGGTCCGCGGGCGGAGCTTGGTTGAGTCGATCCCATAATGCCAAGCCGGAGAGGTTGGGCTCAGCCTCACGAACTCCGTAGAAGTGCTCCTGCGCTTTCGGCGGTTGATTGCCGACGTAGTGGACGAACGGTCGAGCGAGAGCGCCTTGCGCTGTATGCCCGAGCCGCTCCGCGAGGGCCTTCAGGATGGCGAGATCAGTAGAACCTTCCAAGTAAAGCACCCAGCCGACCTCCTCGGCCAGGACGTAGTCCTCGAAGCCGATCCCCTTCAACGCCTTGACCACCTGACCGCCGCGGTCATCAATGCGGTGCGGCTGACCCACGAACGCAACGACGATGTCCCTATCCGCTGCCTCGTTAAGAATTACTTCGGAATGACTGGCAGCAATGATCTGACTTCCAGTGGCAGCGGCTATATCCGTTAGCACTGTGTAGATCTGGCGCTGCCGAAGGATCTCGAGATGTGCGTCAGGCTCGTCTAGCAGCAGCACTGAGCCCGGGTTCGCCGCCAAGTGCGCCAAGAGCAGCAGCGTCTGCTGCTGCCCGCGCCCGCTCGCCGAGAGGTCGAGCTGAACACCACCGCGAGTACGGAACGACATGACGATCTCGCCCCGTTCCTTGATGTACTGCGGCTCGTCCAGTGCGACGCCAAAGAGGAGCTTCATGCGGTCAACGATCTGCTTCCACAGCAATTCGTCACGCTCGTGCACCTGCCAACAGAGATTTCGGAGGACTTCGGCAGTGCGGCCTTCTCCGATGCGCACGCCGATGGCTCCTTCATCGAGTCGGGTTTCACTCGATGCCAGGCCGGACATCGGAGGGAGAAAGGCGATTTTCACGGCGGCAGCAGCAGCGGGCACTTCAAGCCGATTCCCGTCTGGACCGACGCGGGATCGGCAGTAGAAGGACTCCTCGTTTGCATAATCGAACTCCAAACTCGCCGACCAGCTTTTACCTTCGTCGATGCCCTCAACTGCTATCTCAACGAGGAGATTTCGAGTCTTCGGCTTCCCTGCTTCCTTGTATCCCTCTCGAACGTGAAGATCACGCCAGAGCAGATTCGCCGATGGAATCGGCAGCGCGACGAGGTCACGTCGGTTGATTGTGACACCGGGTCGCTCCCCAGGGATGTTGCCACTCCCGCGCTTCTCGACCCAGCGTCGAACGCCCACGCTCCACAGTGCAAGCGCCTGCAGCGCCGTCGACTTTCCAGAGTTGTTGGGACCTACGAAAAGAACGCGATCTGCCAGTTCGATTGAGACGTCCTGAAACAGCTTGAAATTGCGGAGCCGCAAGTTGGTCAGCATCGAGGAACTCTCTTTGGCGCTTCGCGATCAACTGCTCGATGGGGGTTGAGGGTGGGTCATATCACGACACCCACCGCTACGACACCGGCGCACGGGCCGTCATCGCGCTGCCGATCGGCACGCGGAAGCGCTGATCGCCCTGGCTGAATTCGCCCCGATCACCAGACGACCCCGTGAACGTCGCTTCACCGAGCTGCTGGCCAGGCGCGAGCTGCCGCTTCTCGCCGGTCGTGCCATTGCGAAACCATGCCTCGGTGCCGTCGGGTCCCGCGACCAGTCCGGTGAGGAGCCATTGTTCGTACGGAAAGCCGGCAGGCGGCGGAGGAACTGGTGGCGGTGTCGCCGCGACGGCCGTCGGCGGTGCGGCCGCCGGTGGAGGCGGCACGCGAAACGGATTGATCATTGCGAGCGGTTGATATCGCGTGAATGCAGCGACATCGGATTCGCTCGGCTTCAGCTCCACCTTGCCCTTCCGAGCCGGAAGAAAAAGCGTGGTCAGCGTGATCGTGACTTTGATCCGCTCGCCGTCCTTCAGCTGATCAAGGCGCACCGATCCGATCCGCTTCAGCCACGGCTCCACGTCGAGTCGATGCAGGAGCCGCAGTGCCTGCTCCGGCGATCCTTCGCCGGCAATTGATGCCGGAAGTTCAATGAAGTCCGGCTCGTCGCGAAACTTCTTCTGGGAGCCGGTGCGACTGAACTCCGCTTTCGCCGGGCTGAGTCGCACGGTCGAGGACTGCGTCACGACGCGCAGATCCGTCAGCTTCAGCTCTTCGCCGATGCGGTTCAGTCGAGAGCGAAGTCCGCTGTCACTGGCGTCGAGATCGCTTCCGAGCGTCCGGTCGGCGAAGCGCTGGAGTTCCGCGTCAAGATCATCGCGCCGCTCCGCATTGGCGCTCGCGCGCGCCAACGCATTCAGATACTGCTTGCGCACCGAAATCAGTGACGCTCGCTCCTTCGAAAAAGTGCCTGCCCCAGATGCGTAGCCGAGCCCGCCAACGGTGAGCAGCGCGATCGCCGCGACAGCGACGACCGCAGCTTCGCGCGGTCCGCGCGGTCCCCTGAGAGCAGCGAATCGCCGGAGCCGGTTCATGAACCGTCCTTCATGGCTGGAGCGCCGTTCGCATCGCCGCCCGCGCCGGGCGATTGAGAGCGCTTCTCCTCCGGCGCGCCGGACTTCCTGGTCCGCAGCACGTACGAAAACGGCGATGAAAGCCGGCGGCCTCCCTCCGTGTCGGCGCCCGTCGAGGTCACTGTGTAGTGGCCGTTTTCGACGAGCGCGTCGCGGAGCGCGTCGGCGACCGACCGGTCGCGGGCCTCTCCATCGAGCGTCACCTTCATGTCCGAAACGATCGACCACCTCTGCTCGCGCGAGTACTGCACATCGGATGCGTCGATGGAACCGATGAACGAATTGAGCACAACGCTGCTGGGGTCGGGAGCAAACGCGTGCAGATACAGCGCGTGATCAAGCCACGCCGGCTGCACGCCCGCCCAGGTCTTCAAGTGTTCAAGCTTCAGCGTGTCGCGCTTGAATCGATCGAGTTCAGGCAGGGCATTCGTCGCACGAACACGGAGACCATTGACGTCCTGCTCGAGTCCCTTGCGCTGGATGTTGCCAATGGTCCAGCCCGCAAAGCCGACGAGGATGAGGACCCCGGCAGCGGCGAGCAGACGGATCCGGCGCCGCGCCGCCAAGTCCGGAGCGCGCCGGGGGGATGCAAGGTCGATGGTGCCGCGACCCGACGCTCGATCGATCGCGAGTCCGACCAGAGGCAGCGTGAGATCGACGGCTTCGCGGTCGACGTGCTCACCGATCCGGATGGTGTCAGGGATCGCGAAGCCCGCGAGCGGCGCACCGATGATGCGGGTCAGTCCTGCGGACAGTACGTCGCGCGCGGCGCTGTCTGCGAAGACGACGGCATTCGCGATCGCTTCGTCCTTCTGCGTAAATCGATAACTCATCCACGAGCGCTTGACCTCGCTGGCAAGCGCCTCTGAGTCGGCGAGCCGAACGCCGCGCGTGTAGAGCAGCTCCTCGCCGCGCAGCACGATCAGCTCAATGCATTCCGTGTTGGCATCGATGCCGACCATCGCACGCTCGGGTGCGGCCATCGCCTGCTCGCGCAGCAGCGCCATCACCCCGAACAGGCGGAGCGTCACGACAGGGGATTTTCCGCCCATCGCTTCGACGAGCCGTTCCGCGAAATCGATGACGCGCTGCGAGGCTGCGGCAACAAGCACCGATGTGGTACCGGCGTCGCCCCCGGCGTGCGCACCGGTCGTCCGTTCGAGAAAATCAACGGCGAGAGATCCGCCCTCGACGTGTGTATCGCGCTGCATCGTGAGCCGCGCCATGTCGGGCAGCTCATCGGAATCGAGCGTTGGCAGTTCCATGAGCCGGATCGTCGCCTGCTCACGATCGAGCACGACGATCACGTCTCCGGCGTTTCCCGGCACGGCGCAGTGGGACCGCCGCAGTCTTTCAGCGATCCATTTGCCGTACATCTCGGTATCGGCAGGATCGACGTCGGCCGGCCGGTCCGCGACGATCGCGAGTTCGACCGTCGCAATGCCGCGATCGACGCGCACCACCACAGCGCGCATCGCGCGCTCACCAGGATCGATTGCGAGGAACACACGTGCGGCCATTGCACCGCATGCTACTCGGCGCGACGCCATCGACCAACGCCGCCCCCGGTCGGTGGCTGGGGAGCAGATGAAACGGGGTCGGTCTCCGACGGATCACCCGACTCGGCGACTGCGGGATCGATCGATGGATCTGTGTCGGAACGCGGCAGATCACCGATCGGGTCGATCGGGTCGAACTCTTCGCGCAAGGGCATAGCGGCCGAGGCCCGAATCAGCTGCGCCACCGTTCCGAGTCCGGTCAGATCCCGGAACAGCGCGATGCGCGGCTGCTCGCGCGTGAGATCGACGACGGCTTCAAAAATCACCGTGCGCCGTCCATCGCCCCCTTCGTCGTCGAAAGCACGGCGCGCGCTGCGCGGCGAGGGTGATTCCAGGGTGGTCTCCACGCGCACACGCCAGAAGAACGACCGAGTGGTCACGCGGTCGACAATGGCCGCAAACTGGTCGCGTTCGAGCAGCCCCTGTTCGACGAGCCAGGCCGCGGATTGTCGCGACGCAGCGCCCATCGTTTCGCGCTCGCGCACGATCCGTTGGGCGATCTCGACCGTGATGCCGGGAAGCGCCCGCAGCGCTACAGCGCTCGCGCGCTGGACATCGATGCGGTCAGCGAGTTCGCCGCCGCCGATCGTGATGTTCGAGAGCAGCGCGTGCCATTCCTTGGTTTCCGGGTGGGTCGCACTCCAGGCCGCCAGCACTCCGGCGATCGACGGATTCTCCACTTTCATCGCTGCCTCAAGCAGCTTGCTGCTGCCTGCACCAAGCAGCGTGTCGAGACCGCCGCGCCGATCGTCCGTCCACTCCTGCGTGAGGTCGATGCACGGCGACCCGTCGGTCCGAACGCGCGGCTCAAACGCGAATGTCGTCATGACATCACGAATGGGAACAACCGCGCCATCAAGAAAGACGTCCCGTTCAAGTCGCGCGTCGCGCCGCTCGCGCGCATCATCCGACTGCTCCGCAGCAAGCGTTCGCGTCAGCTGTTCGAGCGAACCGTACAGCTCATCCGGACTCAGGCCGTCAGCGCCGCCCCGGGAGCGCAGCAGCGCATCAATCGATCCAGTCCGTCCCGACGCTGCGTCCCGCAATGCAATGACGCGCGTCGCAAGACCCGCCTCCATCGCGCCAGTCGCAACGAGCGATTCCACAGTTGCGGTATGAAGCGACACTTTCGCATTCTCAGCAACCAACCGGTCACCCCGCGCACTCACAGGCAGCAGCCGAGCGATCGCGATCTCGCCATCGACCTCCCACAGCGTGATTTCCTCGTCGATCGTTGGCGAACCGCCCTCGAGCACTGCGCTCCGCTGCGCGCCGAGCCGTGCAGCGACGGCCTGCACAGCGCTCCAGCCTGCGGCGCGCAGCGCCGAGTTGTCCCGCTCATTCTGGCTCCCGGCCACTTCGCCGCTGACGAGATAGATGACAGATGTCGCGATGAGGACCGCGCTCCCGACAATAATGAGCACTGCGAGCAGCACGAACGATCGGCAGCGCCGGCGCACTGTCATGGACTCGTCCCGGCGTGCGGTGCCGCGTCGGGAATGGAAACGATGCGCACACGATCCGGCGGCACTCCGCCGTCCAGCTCGTCAGCCAGCTCGTCGTGGAGCTCATCGTCGACGCTGTCGAACTCAGGCCGCTCGGCAGCGACCGGTTCACCGCTCGGCGCGTCGTACCACACTGCGATTTCGACAGCGGCCGGCAATCGCCCGGCGTCGACGCTGTCGAACCGACTGTGCCAGCGCTCGCCGTCGAAGTATCGGAATCGAATGCGGTAGAGCTGGCCTGGAATGACGGAGAGTTCGCGTTCGCCGCGTCCGATCGCCACGGTGCCCGCTTCGTCGTCAAACACGACGCGCACCCGATCAATCTCTTCCATGGCCCGGTGCGGTTCACTCGTGCCCAGCCGCCATGTGGACACGCCGCTGCGCAGAATGCTGATCGATGCTGAAGTCCCTTCGATGCCTGTCCCCACCGCCGCATCCTCGACCACCGTCGTTTCGAGTGCACGTTCCACCGCGCTGAGCACTGCTTCGGCGGCGCGGCCGCGCGCGACCTCGTCGGAGACTCGTGCCCGGATGCGCATCGCGTCGGAAAGAAACGCGGACATCGCCGTCACCAGAAGCAACACGAGGCCAGCCGAGACCAGCATCTCGAACAGTGTGAATCCGCGCGGGCGCGTCCGGTGTGCGCGTGGCAGGTGATTCACGGGCGCACCCCGCTCGTGCGGTGGTCCGGAACGCGCACCAGCTGACGGAGCGTGAACAGCACGCGATCGTCCGCGTCGTCCGCGCGCACCTTCACTTCGACGAGCGAAAGCTGAGGGAACGCACTCGGCGCCACCGTCGCCTCGACGAGCAGGCCATCACGGCGGCGGGCGTTCCGGCCGCGCCGGAACTCCGAATCGGTTGTGACGCCTGCCTCCAGCTGCGCGATGGCGCTGCGCGCCGCATCAGCAGCGCGACTCCGCAGACCACTTCGGTCCGTGGCATCAAGCGCGTTGCGCAGTGCGGCGAGCGTGAACACCGCGGCGGCGGCGAACAGCACGATCGACAGCAGCGTTTCTAGCAGAATCGAACCGCGGACTGCGCGCGCGCGGGCCATCGGGGCTCACTCGTCCCCGGCTTCGTCAAATGCGGCTTCGTCGAATGCATCGTCGCTCAGGAAGACGTCATTCGTTGCTCGGTCAGCGCTGCGATTCACAGCTGGCTGACCGGTCCATGGATCAACGGAAACGCGGCTGCAGAGACCATTTTGATGCATGAGGAAGAGGGAGGCGGCGAACAGTATGGATCCATCCGGCATGTACACGGCGACGCGGGATGATGGCTCGGACGGCGCAGCAGCGCCATCGGTTGCGTCGCTGTCGACCGTTGGCCCGTCGACCGTCGGGATGGTGGTGACCCGCACGCACGGATCAAGCGTCGATTCCGCCCGCCACGTGTCGCGACCGGTTGCCTTGGATGACGCGCGGGAATCCCCATCGGCATGGATCGATTGTGACCTCCGGTCCCTGTCGGTTGCGATCGGACGCGGGCGACTCCCGTCGGCGAATTCGCCGTCGAAGGACCAGTTGAAGTATCGCATCACGATCCGCGAGGGGACCGACTCCACAACGACCTCGACGGCGCGTCCGGACTCCTGCGCCTTCACGCGTGCCTTCAGCAGCTCCGACGTGATGCTGTCCTCCGTTGCGGCGAGCTCATGCTTGTCGAGCGACTGGAACACGAACGGCAGCGACAGCGACAGCAGCGTGGCCAGCATGACGAGCACGAGCAGCAGCTCAAGGAGCGTGACTCCCGTCGGATGCGCTCGACTTGGTTGTGTTCGCTGGTGTCGCATAGCCCACAGTGACGGAAGCGTCAGCCGCCCGACGGTTCGGTCCCCGACTCCTTGAAATCCTTGAACGCATCATCGACTTCGCCATCTGCCGATGTTTTGTCATCGTGGTTCGAAATGTCGTCGTCGGTGCCTTCCTGCCCGTCGGGACCCATAGAAACGATGTCAAACGCGAGCCCGTCGATGGTGCTCGGCTGGCGGTATGTCCAAGGATTGCCCCACGCATCCTTGGGCTTCGGTTCGGACAGGTAAGGTCCACCCCACTTGGCCTTGTCGTCGTCGTCGGTCAGCGCGTCCTTGCTCCACAGGACGGCAAGGCCCTCTTCTTCCGTCGGCCAGCGCTTCATCTCTGATTTGAACTGCGTCAGTGCGCTTTCAAAGCTTTGGATCTGCACCAGTGCGAGCTTCTTGTCCGCCTTCTCGCCGGCACCGAGCACATTCACGAGGACGAGGCCCATGATGGCCAGCAGAATGCCAATGACGATGAGCAGTTCAAGGATGGTGAAACCGCGGCGCCGCGCGCGGGGATCGGAACGGTGAGTTGAATCGCTCTTTTGCATCAGAAACTCCGGAGCGGAACTGAATCGGCACAACGCCGGTCAAGAGATGAGGCGATGTTCGGACACCGCCGCGTACCGCTGCCTGGGCATGCGGATGCACGCCGGACCCTTCGCCATGGTAACTCGTGCACTGCTTGGGGACGGACGAGCGCGAGTGAAAGGGCGCTCAGATGCTGGACGAAAGCCTCATCATCGGCACCACCAGCGCCATAAAGATGAAGAAGACGAGCCCCGCGAGCGCGAGCAGCAGTGCGGGCTCCATCAAGCGGATGAGAACGGCGAGCATGCGATCGGTACGCGATTCCAGCGTTTCCGCAATGGTCAGCAGCACCTGAGCGAGGTTATTGGCCGACTCGCCGACGCTGATCATCTCCACAATGTCTTCCTCGAGAAACCCGCTCGCGCTGAGCGGTCGCGCCAGTCCTTCACCGGCCCGCACCGCTTCCGTCGCGCGTTCGACCGCCTCGACCAACGCCGGCTGACCGGCCGCATCGCGCGCGATCTGCATGGCCTGCAGCATCGGAATGTTGTTCTCCAGCAGCGTCCCGAGCGTCCGCGCGAAGCGGGCGACGGCGACCGCTTTCAGCAGCGGCCCGATGAGCGGCAGCTGCACCGTCATGTCGGTTGCGCGGCGCCGCATCGCGGCATTGCGCACCCCCCACATGACCGCGGCGATCACGAGCGCGGCGAGGACCAGGAGAATCGGCCAGTGCAGCGTGAACAGGTCGCTGGCGCCTAAGAGAATTTTCGTCGGCAGCGGCAACTCGATCTTCTTGTAGAAGTCCTTGAACTTCGGCACGAAGAAAATCAGCATCACCACGACCAGAAGCAGTCCGATCACCAGCAGCGTCACCGGATAAATCAGGCTGCCCAGGACTTTCGCGCGGGTATCAGCCTGATGCACCAGAAATCGTCCGAGGCGCGCGAGGACACTCTCGAGAAAGCCGCCACGTTCGCCGGCGCGCACCATGGCGACCTGCACGGACGGAAACACACGCGGGTGGCGCGCCATCGAATCCGCGAGTCGTTCACCCTGTGAAATCTCCTCGGCGATCTTCGCGAAAATGCCCGCGAGGCGCGGGTTGCTCTTGCCGCGACCCAGGAGCCGCAGTGACTTGAGGAGCGGAACGCCCGCGCGCAGGAGATCGGCGAGCTGCTGATACGACTGCGCCAAGTGGCGCACCGAGATGCGGCCGCCACGCACGCGGCGCGCTCCGGCTTCGTCGAGTCGCACCGGCACGAGGCCGCGCGTCGCCAGTTCCGCGAGCACCGCCGCCTGGTTTGCTCCATCAAGCCGTCCTGTGACACGGTTGCCGGCGCTGTCACGAGCAACGAAACTGAACGCGGGCATCGGGCGCGCATGATACGGAACGGTCGCGTGCACCGTCAGCAGTCAGTCAGTGAGCGCGGTGCCGACGACGACCGATGAGTCCACCGAGCGCGAGCGCAGCGAGCGCACCCGGCGCGGGCACGGAAGAGCCGGTGATCCGAATGATGTAGTTCTCACCCGATCCCGCTT
>JAWXBD010000264.1:0-4185 GCA_034439815.1 Phycisphaerae bacterium | reverse complement strand
TTGGGGTCGACGGCCCATGCCACGCGTGCCGCCTATGAAAAGCACGATCCGACCGGCGCGATCCGGCTTCAGGACCACGGCGATCCCATCAGTTTCCGCAACATCTGGGTACGACCGCTGCCGAGCCGAGCGGCCCCCGAATGAGTCCGGGCTGAACCGCGCCGCGGATTGAACCTCTCGAAGGGACCTCCATTCGGGAAAAGGCTTGCCCCTCGCCGCCATCGCTTTGCGTAATGTCTGTCGGAAGCACCTTCGGTCCGGTTCAGGACCACGTTTGGGTCCGATCTCGTTCCGATGAGGGGATCCCTCATCGAAACCCCTGCCGCTATCTGGGAGGATGTCGTCTATGTCCATCTCGCACCGAAGCCTTCCGCTCTCACTGCAGCGTCTGTTTTTGTCTCATCCCCGCGTGGAATCCACGAGCGGAGCGGGAGGCGCTCGATCGAGCCACGGCTTCACCCTCGTCGAACTCCTGGTCGTTGTCGCGATCATCGTCCTGCTCATCGCGGTCCTGTTTCCCGTGTTCGGGAAGGTGCGTCAGAACGCCCGCTCAGCGAGCTGTCTGGTGAATGAGCGGACGATCGCCAACGCGATGTCGACATACACGCAGGACAACGCCGGACGACTCACGAGTCCGCGCACCGACAGCGGCAGCTCGCTGCCGGGCGGCACACTGAACACGTGGGTGAAAGCATCCGGCAGCGGCGTGCTGAACGGCGAGGAGACCGAGAAGAGTCTGCAGAACGGCGCGCTCTGGCAGTACATGGACGCGAACCCGCGCGGATATCGATCACCGAACGATCCGACTGAGCGCGTGCGCAGCTACTCGATCAACGCCTACGTCGGCAACGTGCAGTGTCCGGACGACACGCAGTGCGGCACTGGACTGATCGACTTTCCCGACGGCGTCGACAATCTGGCCACGCCGGTGATGTCGAAGATTCCGCAGCCGTCGTCCACGTTGTGCGCGATCGTCGAAGAGTATTACCAGGGGTTCAATTTCCAAGGCTGGCTGATCAATTGGGAAGACCCGGAGTGGATTGATCCGCCGGCGTTCTGGGATGAAGGGCGCGTGAACGTGTCCTTCATGGACGGCTCCACGAGGACGCTCAACATCTTCAGCGAGCGGTTCATCAACGAAGCGACTGCTGTCGGTGTCAGCTACGTCGAGCCCAACCCCGCAGGCGCGTGGTTCGCGATGCGGCAGTATCTGCTTCCAGGCCGCTGCGATCTGTAGCGCAGGAGGCTCAGCCGTTGCCGTGCGCGCCGAAGAGATAGTTCAGCACTTTCTCGTCGTCGGCTGTCCAGCCGGGTGCGGCTTTTGCGTCTTTAACCGTGATGGACGCGTTGATGATCGCCGCGTCGAGTTCCGTCAGTTTCGCGCGATCCGCGTCGGACAGTGTTGCACCAAGCGTGGCCCGAAACTGCCGCATGGCTTTCGCGGCGGCGCCGCGCGCCTGGACGGCCTTCACGAAGTCGGTGTACTTCGGATCCTGCGACGCCTTCACAACCGCCTCATCAAACACGAACGACGGCGGCGCTGTCCCGCCCTGCGGCGGCGCTCCCTTGCCGCAGCCGGCAACGACAAGCACGCAGCACGCGATGAGCGCCACGCCCGTCACGTGCACCCCGGTGCTCCGAGGCCGCTGCTGAACTGGCATGTGCATTCTGCGGACGATATGAGGATTCGTGAGGTTCGGTAACCGACTGATGTCCTCAATCGTCACAAGACCGGGGTTGAAACGCCGCACTGGGCCCGTACGATCGCAACCATATGACCGCACGGAGAGTTTTCCCGCAGCCGATCGTTCTCGCACTTGCTCTGGGTGTCGCGGCGACGATTGGCACCGCCTCGTCCCGCGTGCACGGGCTGGGGGGACCCTCCAACAAGCCGGGCATCGGCGCGATTCCGTACACGGGCAACGGGGTCGGGGTGACGTTCCGGACCTGGGCGCCGAACGCGCAGGCCGTCCGTGTCGCCGGCACGTTCAATGGATGGAATGCCGGGTCGCATCCGCTGTTCGCCGAGGGCGACGGCTGGTGGTCCGTCGACGTGACGAGCTTGGTTGCTGGCCATCAATACAAGTTCATCGTAGTGAAGAGCAATGGCGTCCAGACGTGGAAGAACGATCCGCGGGCGCGGCGCCTCACCAACTCAGTCGGCAACTCGATCATCTACAACCCGAACGCGTTTCAATGGCAGACCACGGACTTCGTCATGCCGGACTGGAACGAGCTCGTGCTGTACGAGATGCATCTTGGCACGTTCAATGTCGACGCCGGCGATCTTCCGCCCTGCACGTTCGACGAAGCCCGCGAGCGCCTCGACGCGCTCGAGGATCTCGGCATCAATGCGATCACGCTCATGCCGATCTGCGAGTTTCCCGGCGACCTTTCGTGGGGCTACAACCCGAGCTATCCGTTCTCCGTCGAGAGCTCGTACGGCACGCCCGATGATCTGAAGGAGTTCATCGACGCAGCGCATGCGCGCGGCATCGCGGTCATGCATGACCTCGTCTACAGCCATCTGGGTCCGAACGACCTCGACATGTGGCAGTTCGACGGGTGGAGTCAAAACGGTCTCGGCGGCATTTTCTTTTATAACGATTTTCGCGCGTTCACTCCTTGGGGAGATACGCGGCCCGATTACGGTCGCCCGGAAGTGGGCGAGTACCTGCGCGACAACGCGCTCATGTGGCTCGAAGAATTCCGCATGGATGGCCATCGCTGGGACGGCACGAAGTTCGTGCGCAAAGTGGACCAAGACGGCCCGGACATTCCGGACGGCTGGTCGCTGCTACAGTGGGTGAATGACGAGGTCGATGCAGCACAGCCGTGGAAAGTGCAGATTGCCGAAGACCTCGACAACAACGCGTGGCTCACGAAGCCGACGGGTGCCGGCGGCGCGGGTTTCGACAGTCAGTGGGACGCGGGATTTGTGCATCCGGTGCGCGAGGCGCTCATCACGTCCGATGACAGCAATCGCAACATGTGGGCGGTGCGCGATGCGATTGCGCATTCCTACAACAGCAGCGCGTTTCAGCGCGTTGTGTACACCGAAAGTCATGACGAGGTCGCGAATGGAAACTTGCGCGTGCCGGAAGAGATCTGGCCAGGAAACGCCAGCTCGTGGTACTCGAAAAAGCGGTCGACTCTTGGCGCGGTAGTGGTCATGGGCTCACCGGGCATTCCGATGCTCTTCATGGGCCAGGAGTTTCTCGAGGACGGCTGGTTTGCGGACAACGATCCGCTCGACTGGAGCAAGGCCACGACGTTCAGTGGTATCCGCGCGATGTACAAGGATCTCATCGCGCTGCGCAAGAACGCGGGTGATGTGACGCGCGGGCTCACCGGCGCGAACACGAATGTGTTCCACGTCAACAACGACTGGAAGCTCATCGCCTGGCATCGCTGGATGAACGGCGGTCCGCAGGACGACACGATCGTCGTCACGAACTTTTCCAACAACGGCCGCACGAACTATCGCATCGGCGTGCCGCAGGCGGGTGTGTGGAAGTGCCGCTTCAACAGCGACTGGACTGGCTACGACAGCAGCTTCGCCACGTGGCCCGCGACCGATGTCGCGAGCGAAAACCAGCCATGGGACGGCATGCCGTACTCGATCGTGCTTTCGATCGGACCGTATACGGGACTCGTGTACTCGCAGGGCGACGCCGCGCCGCCGTGCATCGCGCCGGATCTCACGTGTGACGGTCTGGTCGACGCGGCGGACCTGTCCGTGCTTCTCGGCGCGTGGGGTTCCGACGGACCGGGTGATCTCAACGACGACGGTACGGTCGGCGCTGCAGATCTCTCGGTGCTGCTTGGAAGCTGGGGATGAGTGCGGATGTGCGCGGAGTACGCGACGGAGAGAGGGCGGTACTCGATGGCGAATCCCCGGCGGGGCCGAGGCAACGCGGTGGACGATCGACTCCGCACATCGCCACCAACGAGGAACGGTTTCGCGACTCAATCGATTTCCAGCGCGACTGGATTGGACGTGCATGTCCAAAATCGACGTTTCTATCTCGCCTCACTGGCCCGCGAGTGCCGTCGTGACAGCTGCAAGATGCGTGTCGGTGTTCTGAATCGCCCTGACCTGCCCCCAACTTCTGGACCAGCCGCTATGAGAGTCGGTTGAATTCCATCAGTTGCATGATCCCACGCTTGCCGCTTCGCAGCGAA
>JAWXBD010000263.1:0-18517 GCA_034439815.1 Phycisphaerae bacterium | reverse complement strand
TCAGCCACGATGCAGCTGCTCTGGGGCATGGGCAAGCCTGGCATGCGAGACAGGAACATCCTGTTTCAGGAAGAAGACAAGGACAGCTATGTGAAGAGCATGCTGGCGTCGGAGGACGCGGGGAGCGCTGCGCGATGAGCAAGCTACCGTCCAAATGCGTGTTATATATATAAGACCCTTTGACTTCTTCTCCCATTGCGGATGCCCGTTAGGTACGCTCAGAAGCCTGTCCTCCACGCTTTCAAGAGTTCAGCCAGCGCAGCGGTGGAGCCGTCCTTGGGGTGATCGCCTTGGACGGGCGCTTCCGACCACTTGGAAACTCCCGCCCGATCCTACAGCCCGACTCCGAAGTGCACGGTGGCATGGAACCACGGAGCTGCTCGATTGCCCTTTGCGCTGCGGGTTCCCTCAAGTCGTCGAACGTTGCAGTCATGTTCGACCTCACATCACTTCCCAAACCGCTGCGCCACCGACTCCTTGCCGCGACTCCTAATCTCGCGGTCAACCGTCGAGACGAACTCTGCAACAGGCATCGCGCCGAGGTTCTCCTGAAATCCGCGCGCCCGCACGCTCACCGCGCGGGCTTCTGCATCCTTCTCTCCCACGACCAGCAGATACGGAATCTTCATCTCCGTCGCCGCCTTGATCTTGCTCTGCACGCGCTCGGAACTTTCGTCGAGCGTCACCCGCACATCCGCCTTCTGCAGCATCGCGAGCACCTCGCGTCCGTAGACCTCACTCTTCTCCGAAATCGTCAGCACGCGCACCTGCTCCGGCGCCAACCACGTCGGGAACGCTCCCGCAAAGTGCTCGATCAGGCATCCCACAAATCGTTCGAACGAGCCGAACGGCGCACGGTGAATCATCACCGGCACGTGCGGTGTGTTGTCCTTGCCGATGTACTCGAGGCCGAAGCGCTTTGGCAGGTTGTAGTCGACCTGCACGGTGCCGAGCTGCCAGCTGCGGCCGATCACGTCCTTCACGATGAAGTCGATCTTTGGCCCGTAGAACGCCGCTTCGCCTGCCTCTTCGCTGAAGCTCGCGCCGAACGACTTTGCCGCATCGCGGCACGCCTGCTCCGCGCTGTCCCACGCCTTTGGATCGCCGATGTACTTCGCGCTGTCCTTGTCGCGCAGCCCGACCCGCACGCGGTAGTCGTGCATGCCCAAGGTCTCGAAGATCAGCTTCACGAGACTCAGGCAGCCCTGCAGTTCTTGGGCGACCTGGTCCTCGCGCACGAACAAGTGCGCATCGTCCTGCGTGAAGCCGCGCACTCTCGTCATGCCGCCGATTTCGCCTGACTGCTCCCATCGATACACCGTGCCGAACTCGCACAGGCGCACCGGCAGGTCGCGATAGCTTCGCTGCTGGCTCGCGTAGATCTTGATGTGATGCGGGCAGTTCATCGGCCGCAGCATGTAGCCGTCGATCTCGCCCGACTTCAATCGATTCGCGAGTTCGCCGCACGAACATTCTTCCGTCACCAACTCCTTCATCTGATCGTGATCGATGATCGGCGGATACTGCGACTCCTGATAGTACGGAAAGTGACCGCTTGTCTTATAGAGCTCGAGCTTGCCAATTTGCGGCGTGAACACCTGGTGATAGCCCTGACGCCGCAGCTCTTCGCCGATGAAGTTCTGCAGCTCCTGACGAATCACGGCGCCGTTTGGCGTCCACAGAATCAGTCCCTGGCCGACCATCTCGTCGATGTGATACAACCGCAGCTGCTTGCCGAGTACGCGATGGTCGCGCTTCTTCGCCTCCTCGACCTGCGTCATGTACGCGTCAAGCTCCGCCTTCGTCGCGAACGCCGTGCCGTACACGCGGGTCAACCGGTCGCTCGTCTCGTCGCCCTTCCAATAGCTCGACGCGAGCGACAGGACCTTGAAGCCGCCGATCTTCCCGGTACTCGGCACATGCGGGCCGCGGCACAGGTCTTCCCAATCCTTGCCCGGCGCGCCGGTCGCGTACCACGACAGCGCGCTCGACCCCGCCTCGACCGCGCGCTCGGCGTTGTCGAGCTTGTACTTCGACCCTTCCTTTTTCAGCTTCGCCATGCCGTCGTTGACGGGCACGTCGTAGCGCGTGAACGGGCGGTCCTCCGCAATGATCTTCGCCATCTCGGCCTCGACGCGCGCGAAATCTTCAGTCGACATCGAGACGCCCGGCGGAAACGCCATGTCGTAATAAAAATTCGTCTCGAGCGGCGGCCCGTACACGAGCTGCACGCCGGGAAACAGCCGCTGAATCGCCTCGGCCATCACATGCGCCGTGCTGTGCCGTAATAGATAGAGCGAATCCGCATCCGGCTGCGTCGCACCGCGCGCCTTCGCCGTCACAACCGACACCGTCGCGTCCTTCTCAATGCGCGTGCTGAGATCAGTCAATTCACCATTGACCTTGGCGCCAAGCGCAGCCTTGGCGAGGCCCGCACCGATGGAGGCGGCGACTTCACCAGCAGTGACGGGACGATCAAATTCCTTGACGGAACCGTCAGGAAGAGTAATTCGAGGCATAGCAGGGGATCGTACCGGACGCCGTCGCTCACGACGGCGGCGGGAACAGGTCCGTCTGGTTCGGCAGGTTCATCGGCCGCCGGCGGAGGTCGGTCAGCTCCAGCTCGAGGTCCTCAAGCGTGCTGAAGTCGTAGTGCTCGCTCGCGAAACGGATGTACGCGATGTGATCGAGTTCGCGGAGCCGCTGCGCCACGCGGCGTCCGATCTCGCGGCTTTCGACCTCGCGCTCGTACTCGCGGTGCAGATCGTCTTCGATCGACTTCGCCATCTCGACCTTGCGCTCGGTCGGAATCGGCCGCTTGCCGCACGCGGCCATCACGCCGCGGATGATGCGGTCGACGTCGAACGGCACGCGCGACCCGTCGCGCTTGATCACCACGAGCCGCTCCGTCCTCTCGACACGCTCGTACGTCGTAAACCGCTTCGCGCAGCCTTCGCATTCACGGCGGCGCCGAATCGCCCCGCCATCTTCAGCCCCGCGGCTGTCGATCACGCGATCCCGATCTTGGCCGCAGTAGGGGCAGCGCATGGGGAGAGTGTCCGCGAGGCGGCGCGGTGCGTCAACGTGAAGTTCGGAGGAAGCGACTTACTGCCCAAACACCGCTCGGCGCTTGGCGTCGACTTCGCCGTCGATGTAGAGACTCAGCGTTGCGAAGCCATCCAGTTCGAAGTGTTCGACCATGATCTCGACTTCGCGCGGCGCCTCCAGTGTGTACGTGGCGCGGGCCTCGCGCGGCGGGTGCCATGTCCAATCTTCGATCAGCACCTGGCCGTCGATGGTGACCCGCACGCCGTCGTCGCTCGTCACGCGGAACGTGAACGTGCCTTTCGGAAACTTCACCGTTGCCTTGGCGACGGTGCCGAAGCCGTCGGCTGGAAGCTTCGCGTTCTTCATGGTCTCCGCGGCGATGTCACGGAGTTTGAGTGAGGACGGTCCGTCGTTGCCGAAACGGAAGTCGATCGCGGGCACGACGACACTCACGGAGTCCGCACCGGTGGCACCTTCGAGCCACGTCGCATGATCGGTCCGAGGATCAACGACGCTCGGGAAGAACGCCACGTTCCAGTCCGCGACGAGAATACATCCGGCACCGACGCTCGCCTTTCCGTCGTGACGCACGCGGATGAGATACGGCATGACACCGCTGGCCTGCTCGGACGCAACCCGGTACTCGCCTGCCTCTTCGCCGGTGTGCACGCGCAGCGATCCACCGCCGAGGACATCCACACCCTTCACTTCTGTCGCGCCAAAGAGTTGCCACGTTGCCGTGTCGGGCGTCGCGGCGTCGAGTACGAGCAGCGTTCCCTCACCGTCCCACGGACCGAACGCGGTCATGCGAATCGCCTCGCGTCCGCCTATGGACGCACGCTCGCCGATTGGTGATTTCAGTCCCGGCAGCTTCGCCGCAAGTTCCTCGCGCGTCGCGACCGTCGGCGGGGGAGAGGGCTTGGGGGGGGCGCCCTTCGTCACACTGGCGTCATCAGACTCGAGAAGTTTCGGCGTCTCGACGAGCGAGTTCATGAACTCGATCGTGCCGGCGGTGTCGCGCAGTCCGATCGCCGTGCCGCAGCGTGTGAAGGTGTTGCGCGCGATGATCGAGTCTTCGCTCCCGGCGCCGTTCTGCAGCGCCCACGGAGTCTCAAGCAGTCCCTTGTCGTCATCCCACCACAGCTCGATGGCCACGCCTTCGTCGGAGAACTCGTTGGAGTCGATGACGTTGCGTGCACCATGTTCGATGTCGATCGCGCCGCCTTCACCGGCCCGCTTGGCGGCACTGCCGTTCTCAGCAAACGTATTGAACGCAATCGTCGTGTCGCGCGAATAGCCGCCCCAGATCCCGCAGATCGCATTGCTCTCGAAGCGATTCCGCGCGATCACATTCTTGAACGAAAACGTCATCTCGAGACCGTGCGCGGCGGCGAACGAGAAATCGTTGCCGATGATCGTGTTGTTGTTGCAGCCCTTGCCCTTGTTGAACGCGGCGGTCTCGCCGTCAGGCAGCCGCTCGCCGAGCGCCTCTTTGCCCGCGAAGCCGAACAGTCCGTCACCGCCATGCGTCGCGCTGTTCAGCGCAATTGTGTTGTTCGAACACTGCTCGAACATCAGGATGCCGGCGGAGTCCTGGCCGCGGTTGTACACGCCATGCGAGTAGCCGCGGATACAGAAATCAAATGCATTCTTCGCGATCACATTGTCCGAGCTGCGCCACATCGCGAGCCCCCAGCCGGACAGGAATGAACAGTCGTTGTCGTACACGCGGCTCTTCTGCACGCGGTCGAGAATGATGCCGTTCTGTGTGCGGCGCACGGTCACGTCGCGAATGGTGACCGCGCTCGCGCGTTCGACGCACAGGCCCGCGCCGTAGCGCGTGACCCATTCACGTGCGTCGTTCTCGTGCGGCCACAGCCAGTCGACGGCGTTCTCCGCATTCTTCGTCGACAGCAGGCGCGTCGCGTAGTTGTCAGAGAGCGTCAGCGAATCAAACGTCGATCCGTTCGAGCCCTGCGCCAGCACGCCGCAGCGGAATCCGCGGACGGTGCCGTTCGTGAGGACGACCTTGGATCCGGTCACGACGATGCCGGTCCCGCCGAACGCATCCGGCGGCGTCGAACTGTCCGCGCCGAGGAGCGTCGTGCCGCTCATGTCGACGGTGATGCCGCTGCCCGTGACCTGCACGACGCCGTTGCCGTTGAGGTCAGCAATCGGTTTCGCCGCAAACACAAGCCGGCAGCTTTCGGTGACGACGATGTCGTCGCGGTCCACCATCACGAGCGGCGGTTCGCCCGGCGTCGTCTTCGGTCCCGCACCGGGGGACGTGGCCTGAGGGGCGAGCGAGCATGATGTGATGAGTGTGAAGAATCCGAGGAATGCGGGTGTGCTGGTCATGTGGCGGCTCATCACACCAACTCGATCTCGCCGATCTTCTTCGCCGCGGTCTCTTCGGCCTGCGTCGTGTACTTCTTGGTGAGCTCGTCGACCTCTTCTTTGGACGCGTCGGCCTGATCGTCCGAGATCGGCTTCTTCTTATCGTCCTTCAGCGCGTCGATGTGCTTGTTCGCATCGCGCCGTTCATTGCGGATCGCGACCTTCGCCTCTTCCGCCATCTTCTTGACCTGACTGATGAGCTGTTTGCGCCGGTCGGCGGACGGCGTGGGGATGTTGATGCGGATCGCCGAACCCTCGACCTGCGGATTGAGCCCGAGACCGGCGCTCTCGATCGCTTTCACGATTTCGTGCTTGCTGCTCGGATCAAACGGCTTCACGAGCAGCTGCGTCGCTTCCGCAACGTTGATCGCCGCAAGCTCACGGAGATCCGTGTGGCTTCCGTAATAATCAACCTTCACGTATTCAAGCATGGCGGTGTTGGCACGACCGGTCCGCATGCCCCGCATTTCGCGGTGTAAATAGTCCAGCGACTTGGACATGCGGTCGTCCGCCTCGAGAAGGATGGTGTCGATGTCCATAAGGACGCGGATTGTAAGGGAGGAGAGCGGAACAAACAGTGCCGTTTCGAGGCATGTTTGGAGACAGCCGCGGCGTCACTGCACCGTCCACGCCCCCAGGAGCGTTGAAAGATCCGCACCGTCGACATCGCCGTCGTTGTCGAGATCCCCATCGAGACCTTCCGCGCCGTTGCACGCTGCTCCCCACGTCCCCAGGACAAACGAGAGGTCGGCGCCGCTCACCATGCCGTCGCGGTTGATGTCGGCAGCGGGCGAACTGTCCGCAGCCATCCCGCTGTCGGCGTCGATCATCAGCGACGATGAATCGACGGCCTCAAACTGACAGCCTTCGATCTGTGCCAACTGGCCGACCAGCATGTCGTCGTCCCATCGGACATCGTGCTCGCCGGTGATGTACCAATCGGATCCGTTGTCGGCGAGAATGATGCCGTACGTCTTCATCGCCTGGAGAATCGTGCGCACCGGCGGCGCGAAGCCGTCGATGTTCACGCTGCCCTTGAGACGGAATCGCTGACCCATCGGCGGATGCGCAGGATCCCTCGAGTCGCTCGCGTTGTGCCGCGCCGGCCACACATGCTCGTTGCGCGTAAGGTTGCACGTGAAGCGAATCGCGTGATTGATCTCGCCGGACATCGCCTCGTCGAAGCGGACGAGCCCGGGCAGAATCGGAAGGCCTGCAGCGTCGGCAGATGTCCACGTGTCAGGCCGCAGCGCGTGGCTCGACAGATCCCACTTCGCGCCGGATCCGGCGGTCCAC
Organism: Phycisphaerae bacterium; assembly: GCA_034439815.1. Lineage (GTDB taxonomy): Bacteria > Planctomycetota > Phycisphaerae > Phycisphaerales > SM1A02 > JAEUIT01. The sequence continues at coordinate 11,776 of JAWXBD010000263.1, read as the reverse complement.
GAGCCGTCGCCCTTTGGGAACGCGTAGAAGAGTTCCCACAACGTGCACGGCACACCATCGGCGCCGGTCTGCACGATGAGAATGTGCCGGTCACCGTCGGAATCAGGACCGCCTTCGATCGGCGGGTTCGTCGGAATCGGATACGGGCCGGGATCGCTCTCGTCGTCGTAGTCAAACGTCACGTCAACGAGCGGCTGGTTCCACGGCACAACGACATACGGAATGCCGATCGGCTGGCCACGATAAAACGTGCCGAAGTCTGGATGCAGCCCCGTGTTCGCGCCGATCGTCTGGATGTATGCATCCGACTGCGGATCCACCGGCAGCGAATCAACGCGCACATTCCATATGTTGTCTGGCGGAAAAAACGAACAGCACGCGACATCACTGGCTGAGGCGGTGCCCACAGCTGCTGCAACGCTGAGCAACCCGCCAACGATTGTGAACTTCATGAGATCCTTCCTGCGTCCGTCACGATCGACTCACCCACGTCCCGATGCGCTGACCCTCGACGACGCGGCGGATGTTGCCTTTGGTCTTGAAGTCGAACACGCAGATCGGCAGGTTGCGTTCCATGCACATCGTCATCGCGGTGAGGTCCATCACGCCGAGCTGCTTCTCAAGAGCTTCGCTGTAGGTCAGCGTGTCATACTTGGTCGCGGTCGGGTCCTTCGTCGGGTCGGCCGTGTAAATGCCGTCGACTTTGGTCGCTTTCAGGAGTGCGTCCGCATTCAGCTCGATCGCGCGGAGTGACGCGCACGTGTCGGTCGTGAAGAACGGATTGCCCGTGCCGGCGACGAGGATGACGACGCGTCCCTTCTCCAGGTGACGCACCGCGCGGCCGCGAATGAAGGGCTCGGCGACGGCGGTCAGATTGATCGCCGAGAGCACCCGCGCCTCGCGGCCGAGCTGCTCGAGCGCCTCTTTGAGCGCGAGGCCGTTGATGACCGTCCCCAGCATGCCCATATAGTCGGCGGTTGACTGGTTGATCCCGCCGCGGGCAGCCAGCTGGGCACCGCGAATGATGTTGCCGCCGCCTACGACGACCGCGATCTGCGAGCCCGATTCCGCTGCGGAGGCGATCTCCCCGGCGACGACCATCAGCTCCTCCGGCGCGATCCCGAGCTGGCCGGGTTGCGCGAACGATTCGCCGGAAATCTTGAGAACAACACGACGGGGGCGGCCGCTGGCGGTGGGGTTCGACATAGAGGTGTGCGGATGATGGCCGAGATCGGGCAGAAGCGGGGAACGGCCGCGCTGGAAAAAACACCGCACCGATGCTGCCGTGACACCTTCCTCACGAATAATCGTCGTTGGTAGCAACGATTGGCGATGCTTCTCCGTAGAAATTGAGAGAATGGATTCGCATCGATTCCCTCGCTCGCGAATCGCGCCGGATCGCCTCTCCATCGATTCCCCCTTCAGGACGTTCTCTGACCTTGGCCGAGCCCGCGAACACCATCGACCCGCCGACTGGACCTGCCCCCAATGCCCGGCCGGCAGGTGTGCAGGCCGGCCGCGATCGGCAGGCGCCCCGCGCGGCGCGCGATGCGCGGGCCACGCAGGTCGACGCCCTACGCCAGACGATCGAACGGATGCATGAGGAGCGATCGAGCCTGCTTCGGCAGCGCCGGGTGCACCTCTTGCTGCTGGGACTGTCCGTGTCACTGCCCTTCCACATCATGATCATGATCTGGCTGGCATCGATCTACATGCCCGGGCCGGTCGGCGATGAACCTCCCGCAATCACCTTTGAACTCGGCGTGCTCAACGACGAGCGTCTCGCCGATGGGCCATCGACCGACGAAGTGCCTCTCATCGATCTGACCGCTTCCGCAGGCTCCGTGGAAGGGTCGGCGCTCGAGGCGACGACACCTGCCATCGGCATGCAGTCGCAGTCGTCCGGCTCGCTTGAGGCAGCGGGCGGCGCGCCCGTCGGCGAGGGATCGGTCGGCGGCGGGGGATCACTCGGTCCCGGCGGCGGCGGCAGCGGCGGAACGAGTTTCTTCGGCGTCGGCGGCCGCGGCAGCCGCTTCGCATACATCGTGGACATCTCGGGCTCGATGGCTAATGGAACCCGCTTCTCCGTCGCGATCGACGAACTCAAACGGTCTATCACGGCGCTGCCGGATTTCGCCTCGTTCGTCGTTGTCTTGTTCTCCTCGGCATCAGTCGAGCCGCCCTTTCAGGAGTCGTATCTGAAAGCCCATCCTTCGAACGTCGCGCGCATGAAGAAGTGGATCGACACGATGAGCCCGATGGGCGGCACCGATCCAGGTGGAGCGTTTCAACGGGCGCTTGGACTGTCGCCGCCTCCCGACATCATCTTCTTTCTGACGGACGGCGAGATTCCGCCGCACATGGCCGAAGTTCTCTCAGCCAGCAACGGCGCAGGCGGCAAGAAGCGCGTGGTCATTCACACGATCGCCTTCAGTACTGACGCAGGTCAGGAGATCCTCCGCAAGATTGCCCGCGACAGCGAAGGCACCTTTCGATACGTCCCCGCGGGTGGATCGTGATGCGTCGTTCATCGCGCGTGCTCATCAAGATCATCGTCGCCGGCTGCGCAGTCGCCGTCTGGAGCGCAATCGCGTCAGCCGAAACGGTCGAACTGCGCGGCGGCATCGCGCCGGTCAATGCGGACCGCGTGGCTTTTGAGCCGGGCGGATTGCGCGTCACGCGGTCGGGCGGCAGTACGGTGCTGATCGCGTGGGACGAAGTGCGCGGGGTCTCAGGCGTGACGCTCAAAGAGTCCGAAAAGGCGCAGCTGCAGCTCGCGGAGGATCTCTGGCGCGCGCGGTCGCGCGTGCAGCGGCGCGATCTCGGCATGGCGATGCCGCTCTTTGAGAAGCACTTTCCCGCGTTGCGCGGGACTACATCCGAGACGGCGCTGATCGCCGCGGAGGGACTGCTGCGCTGCCGGCTCGCGAGTCAGGACTGGATGCGGGCGATTGTCCCGGCGCTTGAAACAGCACGACTCCGCCGCGCCGGCATCTCGACCAATCGATACGCCGACAACCTTCCCGTTCTCGACGACACCACGTTTCTTTGTCCCGATCTTCCTCCCGCGTGGGAAGTCAGCGAACAGACCCGCGCCATTGCGAGCGAGATCGAAGCGCTGCCCGACACCGACGCCGATGTCGCCCGGGTGGCGCAGCTCTACGTCGCGCTGCTGCGCGGCGAACCGGTGCCTCCCGCGGCCAAGCGCGACGAGGGCGGCGCCGCGCTCCTCGCAGCGATCGGTGCCGTGAGTGCATCGCGCGGATCAGGTGATGACGAGCGGTTCAGCAAGGCGCGGGCGAGCGCGCTCGCTGCGAGCAAGAATCTTCCTCCGTGGGCATTCGCATGGGTGCAGCATGCCATCGGCCGCGCCCGCGTCGGCGAGTCGGATCCGGCCGCCCGGATCGATGGAACACTGGCGCTGCTGCGCGTTCCGGCGCTCGGCGCCGCCGCGCCGCCACGGCTCGTGCGCGAATCGCTTGTCCTTGCCATCGGCACAATGAAATCGCTCGGCGACGCCGAGAGCGCTGCCGCGCTCGAGCGCGAAATTGCAACACTCGGCGGCGGCCGCTCGATTCGTCCGACACCAGTTCCTCCCGCGACAGTTTCGCCGACAACGCCACCGGCTCCCGGGAATCCGTAGCACTCCACCAACGAGCGCCCCTCGATCATGACGCCAACCTCTTTTGCTCTCACGCTCATCCCCATACTCGCGCAGGACGCAGCCGACACCGGCGCGCGGTCAGCGGGTTCGACGCTGCTCAAATTCATCACGGGCGGCGGCATCATCGGCTACATCATCGTCGCGCTATCGATCGCGGCGCTGGCGCTCTCGGTGATTCTCGCGATCCAGCTGCGCAAAGACACGCTGCTTCCGCCGCGCCGGATTGCCACGCTGAAAGCGATGCTGGCCGACGGACAGGCGGAGTCGGCGCTCGAGTTCTGTCTGCTGCCAGCGAACGACTGCTATCTCTGCTGCATTCTTGCTCCGGGACTCACGCGCTACCTGCGCTCAAGTTTCGGCGCATTTGAGCTCAAGAACGCAATCGAAGAAGCGGGCGCAGAAGAAACCTCGCGCCTCTACCGGTCCACCGACGGACTCGGCGTCATCGGCAGCGTCGCGCCGCTGCTTGGCCTCCTTGGAACCGTGCAGGGCATGATCGGCGCGTTCGACACGGTCGCTGGCGGTGCGGCGCAGACTGCGGGCTACTACCAGGCGCTCGCGTTCAACATTTCGATCGCGCTCATCACCACGTTCCAAGGCCTGGTTGTCGCGATTCCCTGCGTCATCCTCTTCACGTTCTTCCGCAACCGGATCGATTCGATCGCATCGGAAGCGGGGCAGCGGCTGGAAGAACTGACGATGTTGCTCGAATCGGCGCCGCCGGCTGCACCGGTTTCCCAGCGCAGTCCGCAGCCCGTCGCCGGAGCTCGAACATGAAGTTCGGTCACGCGCCGCGCAGCCGGCTGATGAATCTCGACATGACGCCGATGATCGACATCGTCTTTCAGCTGCTCATCTTCTTTCTGACGACCGCGCAGATGGCGCAGATGAGCCGCGCCGATCTCGATCTTCCTCCGGAGCGCGGCGAAGAGGAGCGCTCGAAGGAACAGGCAGGACTCGTCATCAACGTGACGGCGGACGGTGAGATCATCGTCGGTGACCAGACGGTGTCGCTCGGCGAGCTTGAAGCGATGGCCATCAAGCGCGCATCGAATCCGGACAACGCAGCCAGCGGCACATCGTCGTTCCGCCCGCTCGTACGTGCCGATCTCAACGCGCCGGCCGAACGATTGAACGGCGTCCTGACGGCGCTGGAGCGCGCCGGCGTTGATGCGGTGCGCCTCGCAACGAATCCCCAGAACGATTCCGGAAGTAAGTAACGCCGCGATGCGCTTCAAGACCAAACGAGACAAGGAACGCGCCCCGACGCTGAACATGGCGTCGATGATCGATGCGACGTTTCTGCTGCTCGCGTACTTCATCTTCACGACCGGCGTGACGGCACGCGAGTCGCAGCTCTCGCCGAACATCACGGCGGAGAAAACCAGCGCCGGAGCGCGAGCGGGTGACTTTGAGCCGCAGGTCATCGAGGTCCTCAAACGATCGGATGGTCCGGTCTACAAGCTCGGCGAGCGGTACTTCACGAGCCGGCCCGCGCTGACGGAAGCGCTGCGATCGCTCGAGAAGTCAGCAGGACTTTTCGTACGCGTCTCACCCGGGCCGACGGTCGGGTTCGCGACAGCCGCAGTACAGGCGGGTCGTGACGCCGGCTTTGATCAAGTGACCTATGTTCCTGCGAAGTAATCGAACCCTGCGACGGCTCAGCGTGCTGGGACTCTGCGCCCTCATCGGCGCTGCCGTTGGCATGCGCGCCGATGACCCGCTCGAGGGATATCTCGAGCGTCTGCGGCTGACCCGGCTGCTTGCCGATTATCTCGAGCAGGAACTTTCCGGCCACTCGCTGCCGGAACAGCGCGCCAAGCTCGTCGACCGTCTTGCGGAGGTGTATCCAGAGCTGCTCGAACAGGAACCGGACGCCGTGAAGCGCGACGCGCTGGTCGCGCGGTCCACCGCATTTCTCGAGCGCGAGAATCCGAAGCTTGCAGATGGACTGCGGCTGGCGCTCCTGCGTGCCCGCTATCGCGCTGCGGCGCGGACCGGCGAGGACTTTCGAGCAGCGCTCGCGGACGACGCTGCAGTAGCCGATGCGATCAAGACACTGAAGACCGTGGAGGAGGAGACGCAGGCGCTTCGGGCGCGCATCGAATTGCGACTCAAAGATCTCGAACGGCGCGGTGAGCGCTTCGACGGCATTGAGGGCGAGCGGGCGGAAGAACGGGCCAATCAGGTGCGCGGTCAGGTGCAGGAGGCCGTGGCAGTGATGGCGTGGTCAATGTACTACCGCTCGTTGCTCACGGATGACCGGCATCTTGCGGAGTCGGCGCAGCCGCTCTTCGCACGCGTGCTTGACACCGGCGAACTGTATCCGTCGCCGAATGATGTCTCGAAGGATCTGCGGGCGAACGAGTTCTTCGCCAATGCAATTCTTGGCATGGCGCTCGCGAAGAGCCGGACCGAATCGCTCTCGACGGTGCTCGCGTGGCTCGCGCTCCTGGACGAGGTGCAGGTGCCGGACAGTCTGCGGAAACAGTTGCCCGCGTGGCGACTCGTCGCCTGCATCGAGCGCAGCGAATGGCTGCAGGCGCGCGACGTACTGCGCACGATGGCGAGTGACCGCGATGCTCCGGCGGCATGGCTGCGTCTGGCTGCAGTTGGCGGACTGCGGAATCGCGATGCCGTGCGTGACGCGACGAATCTGGCGCGCAAGGCGATCGCGGGTCTGGCTGCGCGGCGTGAGCTGACGCAGATCGCCGATCTCGCCCGGCGTTTCGGCGATGCGGCGATCGGCACGGACGGTTTCGCGTCGGCGTACGTACGCGGCGTGCTCGCGTATGAACGCGGGCGCGAAGCAAAGGAAGCGAAGCAGACCTCCGAAGCGGCGGCCGCGTTTGCCGACGCGTCGAAGCATCTGGAACGCGCGGTCACGGAGCCCGATGCGGAGGAGTTCACCGCAGCGGTCGCAGCGTGCCGTCTGCTCGCCGGCTGGGCGCGATTTGAACGCGATGATTTCGCTGCGGCGTACAAGCTGTTTGCCGAGGCAAGCGAGCGAGGCGGTGGCCGCGACGACGAGTCTGACTGGATGACGCTCGTCACGCTCGAAAAGCTGATCCCCTTGGAGACGAACACGGCAAAGCGAGCCGCGTTTACGGAGGAACTTCGAGGGAGACTGGACCGCTACCTTACGAACTACCCAGCCAGTGAGCGCGTGCCGGACCTGCTCGTGCGGCGCATGGCCCTGATGGAAGTCCCGCTCGCTGTGGATCTCGAACGACTGCTGGCTATGGACGACACGAAGGATGGAGCGCCCGCAGCGAAGCGTCAGGCGGTCGCGGGTCTGTATCGCAAGTTCCGCGCATCGACAGACGAAGCGCGCGTCGCTGCGGGCCGGCGATTCATCGAAGAGGCAGAGCGTCTTGCAAAGACAGGCGGCGTCGGCGGCATGCACCCGGACCTGCCCGGCGGAGATATCACGATCGCCCGTCAGGCGCTCGAAGTGGCGCTCGCGCCCGAGATCGCCGACGCGGAGTATGCGCAGTCGCTCTTGGCGACGATTGATGCATTGGGCGCCGCACAGACGATTGACGTGTCGACGTTCAGTTCGGAGCTCTCTGTCCGGCGCGTCCAGCTGGAGCTGATCCGCCATGACTTGGCGCAGGCGGTTGCGCGGCTGGCCGAACTCGAGGCGGCCATTCGTGACGACATCGGCCGACACTCCGCGGAACTCGCGCGCCGTCACATCTACCGCTATGCCGCTGCGCGGCTGAAGTCACCGTCACTGCCCAGCGGCGCCGCGGATCGTGGCGCGATCGTGGACGCCACACTGCGCAGCGCCGACGCGATCCTGGCTGCAGCTGAAGTCGGCGCAGCGTCGATCGACACCGTGCTCGCCGACTCCGTCAACGAAGGTGTCGCCGTGGTGTTTGTGCAGGCGGCTGCGGAGAGTGTGGAGCGGGACGGAGGCGGTGACCTGGGTGAGCGCGCGATGCGTGTGGCGCGCGCACTGCTCGAGCGACGACCGCGCGACCCCCTGGTGCTCGAAGCGGCTGCGGCGATCGCGCGCAGTGTCGGCGAGACTGAGCTTGCGCTTGACTCACTGCGGCAGCTGGTTGCGGGGAGCGGCGAGCGCAGTGACCGCTGGTTTCGCGCGAAGATCGCGCTCATTGAGCTCCTCGCCACACTGGACATAGAGCGCGGGCGCGCGGTGATGGCACAGCATCGGCAGTTGCATCCCGACTATGGCCCGGCGCCGTGGGGAGACCTTCTGCGCGCGCTTGAGAAGGAACTTGGTGCCGGACCTGAGGCACCGCCCGAGGAGGGCGCCGCATGAAAACGCCTGCATCAAAGCGATTTCTTGGCGTGGCACCCGGCGCCCCCCCGCGTGCTTTGCTCGAACTGCCGGAGGGACCGTTGACGGGTGCGATGATCGCAGCGGCGCTCGAGCGGCAGAAGGACCGCGTGCACAAGCATCCCGCCGGTCGCGAGCCGGGCGCGGACCGCTTCGTCCGCGAACTGGAAATGGCTGCGCGATGGCTCCTCGAGCAGAGTGCGCAGCCGGACAGTGGTGCTGGGATGCAGGCGCCGCTTCCACCGAAAGCGGTGCGCAAGGCGCTCGGTCTGAAGGCACCGGCGCCGCCGCGCCCGGTTGCGCCTCCCCGCCGGCCGGAGGCAAGTACGCCGACTCTCGCGGAGCTGACGGAGTTTGACCGAGAGATCATGGCGACACTCGTTGCGGGTGGCGGATGGAATCGCGAGTCGCGGAGTCGGCTGCTCGCGGTGGCCGCGAAGCACGGTGTCTCGAGTGCAGGGCTTGGAAAGGTGGTGCTCGGCTTGTCGAGAGCGATGCGCAACGGAAGCGTTGCGCCGCAGGCGCGGGCCCGCTCGGCGATCGTCGCGGTGCCCGTGTGGAAGCGCGTCCAGCCGTCGCGCGTCACGGTGGCGTTCGAGCAGCTCGATGAAGCACTCGCGCGCGAAGTGGCCGGCGATACACCCGGTCGTCTGTTGCGCCTCGTGCTGATCTTCGTCGGACTCGCGATGGCCGGGCTGTATGGTCTTTCGTGGATGCTCACGCGACCGCCTGTGGCACCTCCGGCGCCGGCACCGGCGAGCGCCGAGCTCACGCCGGAGGAGGAGATCCGCCGCGCTGCGCCGCCGTTCGCGCCACCGGTGGAAGTCGATCGACCGTCGACGGTGCGCGCCGCCAAATGGGCGAAGCCGCCGGATCTCCGCGGTGCTGTCGCCGGACCCGAAGTCGCCGCGGCGCTGCGCGAGGCGATGGTTGCTCCCGAAGCGATTCAGGCAATCGGTCGTCGACTGGAGCTGGAGGCGAACCGGCCGAGCGCCACGGTGTTCCGCGACTGGACGGCGCTGCAGCAGAGTCTTGGGGCATCGTGGCCGCAGCTCGATGCCACCACCCGCTCGGCAGCGATTGAAGCGAGCGTCGCTGCGTTGAAGCGCATCGAGAACGACGACGTTGCGAAGCAGTTCCTCGACGCGTGGTCGGTCGACTACGTCGTCGCCGATCAGCCGGGCGGCGTCTGGCGAGGCGCGTGGGGAGCGGGCATGCTCGCGGAACTCGCAGCACGACCGGGCTCGTCCGCCGCGATTGCGGCGCCCGCGCTCGATCGACTCGACGAAGTCGTCGCGCGGCGGGCGCTGTTGCGCGGCAAAGGCACGACGGTGTTTGAAACAGCGAGCGGCTCGTGGCTCGACGGCGCAGTGATCACACTCGTCAGTTCGACCGCGACGGACGCCGCAGCGCCGACGCGCTGGGAGCGCTGGTTTGAAGCGGAGGTAGCCGTGCGGCGCGGCGCGGCGCTGCAGGGCGCGTACCTCGACGCCGTCGGCGTCGTACTGGCGAGCGGCTTGAACATTGCAGAGACAGGCCGCGGCGCGGATCTGCTCGGGCGCCTCGTGAACAGTATCGACTGGACGGAGCGGGCCCCTGATCAGCAGCTGGCGCGCGATGCGATGACGCTCTGGTTCAGCGATCCGACGATCGGTTCTTCGCGCCTGTGGGTCGTCACGAGTCTGCTCGATCTTTCATACGACACCGCGTGGTTCCTGCCGGATTTCGTCGTCGACCCAGAAGCCAATGCTGATGCGCGGGCGGCGGCGCTGCGCCGGATCGTCGTGGCCTGGCCCGCATCGTCCCGCGCCGGATCGTCGATCGGCATCCTGGTCGACAGCGCACTGCTCGAACGATGGCGCAGCGCGTTCGAGGCGATCAACGCGCATTCGGTGACGGATGATGTAAGTCGGCTGCGGTCGGCGGTAGCGTTCGCACGGCTCAACGCCGCCGCGCAGGCGTTCGCCGCGACGGACTGGGATGCAGCCGATTCGTCGCTCGATGAAGCAACCATCGAGGTCGCGACTCCGCCGAAGCTGCGCGCGGCACGATCGCGCGCTGGCAATCCGTCCGGGTCGGACGGTGAGTTCGCGGCTGCGTTCGAAAGCGCCGGTCGTGACGCCGTCAAGCGGCAGGACGAGCTGCGGGCGCTGCGCGTGCGACCGGCCGCGGAGGATCTCGGCCCGCGTGACGCGGAAGTGCTCGTGAACGAAGCACTGCGTGCCACGCCCGCGGACGTGCGATCGCTCGCGCAGACGGTGCTCGTCGAGCGATTCTCCAACGGTCCGACCGTTCTTCTTGAACTGCTCGATCAGCTCCCGACAGCGCCGCAGACTTCCGCAACGACCGAACTGCTCGAGCAGGTGCTGAACGAACGTCTTCCTGAACGGCGTACGCCCGAGTGGATGCAGCAGTCGCGACTTGGGTTGCTTCGTCGACTGCTCGACATGTACCCGACCGATGGACATGCGATCGATGCGCTCGCAGAGCGGCTCGCGTCGGCGTATCTCGAGCGGGGGCGATTGTTCCGCATCGGCTACGAAGACGTCGTGATCTCCGTCACGCCCGATGCAGCGATGGAGCGGCTCGTCGCGCAATGGCGGCTCAAGTGCGGGGCGATCTTTCTTGCCGAGCCGTTCCCCGCGCCGCTCGATGAACTGGATCGGCGCCGCGCGGTGCGCGTACGTCTCGCGGATGGTGCAGTGCAGCGATGCGCGGCGCTGCAGGCGTCGCTCCTTGAACTGATGGCAACCGTGATGGTGGCCGATCGACCGTTGCTCCGCCCGTCGGTTGAGCAGCTGTTAAAGGATGTCACGGCGCGCCGCGCCCGCGGCGGAAACGCGGTCGACCAGGTGCTGGAAGGTGAGCGCAGTACCGCGCACTTGTACCAGCTGCTGTTTGAACCGACGGGTGGACTGCCGAAAGCGCCGGGGACCGCACCGGCGACTCCTCAACCGCCACCTGCTGCTCCCACTCCATCGATAGGAAGCACGTCATGAACGCGATCAATGTCGTGAATCTCCTGCAATCGTGTGTGCTTGCCACAATGCTGCTGCAGACCGCGGCGCCGTCTGTTCCCGCTGGAACTCCTGCGCCGGCGATCGCTCACACCGCTCGTTCATGGACGACGCGCCTTGAAGCGCTCACTCCCGTGCAGCCGGACGGATACTTTGAGCTCGCGGAAGAAGTCGCTGATGCTGCGACGACAGCGGAGGAACGTGAGCTGGCGCGCACGCTGTTCGGTCTCGCAGGAACGCTCGACACGCAGCGACTGGGCCGTTCGAGCGCGCTGGGCCAGGCTTCGCTCGTGACCGATGAACGGCAGCAGCGGACGCTGCGCGCACTCGCCGCGCTGCTTGATGCGAGCGGTGTCGGCATGGTGACCGAGTCCAGGGGTGATGCCTCGACGAGTCTGAGCGCTGCCATGGCGCTGTCCGAGGCGTTCTCGCATCTTCGTCGCGGACAGGGGCCGCGAGCGCTCGGCATCGTCAAGGCACCGGAAGTGAACGCACTGCTCGAGGTGTACGGATCACACATGCCGGGCGGCCCTGAGCGCTTTCGCGAAGACTGCCGCGTGTACAAAGGCGGCGTGCGCCCGTCGCTGTCGCCCGAGCAGCTCGTGACGATGCTCCGCATGGAGGAAGCGATGCTCAGCGCTCCGGGCGCGGGATCGAGTCGACGCTGGAGTTCATCGTTGATCGAAACGAGCGGCCGGCCGCTGCTGGAGATCGACACATCGGCGCTCGACATTGCATTCGGTGTCAATCCGAAGCGGCCGTATTGGCGGAAAGGGGCGTGGGTGGGGG
>JAWXBD010000262.1:0-7990 GCA_034439815.1 Phycisphaerae bacterium | reverse complement strand
TCGCCGGCCGGCCGGCGAGACCGAGCATCTGATGTTCTTCTGCGAGAAGTGTTCGGCGCTGGTCTACGACAAGGAGTTCGACTGCAAGGACATCGTCAATCACTTTGCAGAAGCGATGGAACAGTTCTGGGCTGATCCGCAGCAGTGCACGTGCCGGACGTGCGGCCACCGCATCACGAAGCCCGTGCCGCGCACCTGATCCTTTACGATCGGACTTCGCAGGATGCGGATCACAGTTGTCATCGGGCCGTTCTTTCCCATGCCGCCGGCACCGACCGGCGCCATCGAGAAGGTGTGGCATCGGCTGTGTGAAGCGTTCGCGGCGCGTGGCCACGAGGTCACGGTCCTGGCGCCGGGAATTCCCGGATCGTTTGCGACCGAACGGCTCAACGATGTGCAGTATGTGCGGCTTCCCCGCTGGAACCGCACGGGTTCGACCAAGGTCGATCTGATCAAGGACCTGTGCCATTCGAACAACGCGTGGCGCGCACTGCCGGAGGCTGATGTCACCGTCACCAACTGCTTCTGGCTGCCCGTGCTGCTCCGGATCGCGCGGCGGAAGAAGGTCGGCGCACTCAACGTGCATGTGCAGCGCTTTCCGAAGAGGCAGATACGGCTGTATCGCGGCGCGGACCGCCTCTCCACCGTGTCCGAAGCAATCGCTGACGCGATCCGCGCGCAGGCGCCGCAGCTCGCCGGCATCGTGCGCGTGATCGGCAACCCGGTGGACGTCGCGGTGTTTCAGCCGGATGGTCCCTCGCGCCGCGAACCGGGTTGCAAGACGATTCTCTATACCGGCCGGGTGCATCCCGAGAAAGGCCTCGCGATTCTAGTGAAGGCGTACGCGCGACTGCACCGCGATGATGCAACCATCCGTCTGCGAATCATCGGGCCGACGGACGTCGCTCGCGGCGGCGGCGGACCTGCCTTCGTCGCATCGCTGCGCGCAGCGGCCGGCACGGCGCCCATTGAGTTCAGCGCCAACATCGCCGACGTGCATGCACTCGCGTCAGCATTGCGATCATGCGATGTGTATTGTTATCCAAGTATTGCGTTTTTCGGCGAGGCGTCCCCTGTCGCTCCTCTCGAGGCGATGGCGTGCGGGGCCGTTCCGGTCGTGAGCGATCTGCCGCAGTTCGGCGCGTACGTCATCAACGACGTCACGGGGCTGACGTTCCCCCGCGAAGCTCCCGAGGCCGACGCCGCCTTGGCGCGCCAGCTCCAGCGTGTGCTGCATGAGCCGGCGACCGCGCGACGGCTGCGGGACGCGGGGGTGGAGCGGGCCCAGGCGTTTTCCGTCGATCGGATCGCCGAAGCTCACCTCGAGGACTTTGCCGGGCTGGTCGCCGGTCGCGCCCGCTCGTCATAGAGCGATCTGTGCACCGAAATCCACAACGCGCTCCGGCGGCAGGTTGAAACTCTTCGTCGCGTCGGCCGCGTTGCGCGCCAGACCGGCGTACAGCATCTTCCGCCAGCGCGACATGTTGGCCGGCCCCGTGGGCACGATCTCCACGCGGCGCGAGAAAAACGTCGTCGTCGCCAGGTCGTAATCGAGACCCTGTTCGCGCGCGCGTTCCAGAATCTTCGGCACGTCCGGCGTTTCCATGAATCCGAGCTTCGCCGTCACCTTCCAGAGGCCGTCGGGCAACCACTCCACGTGCACGCCGCGCGCCTGCGATGCGTACGGCGCGTTGACCGGGAGGATCGAGAGCAGGATCACGCGCTCATGCAGCACGTGCGTGTGCTCGACAAAGAAGGCCAGCGCATGCGGCGTGTTGTAATTCGTCGCGAGAAAAACGGCGGTGCCCGGAACGCGCGGGATGTCGCGACCCCAGAGTTCGCCGAGGAACTCGTGGATTGAACCGCTCTCGGCCGCGATGCGTCTGCCGATGATGTGGCTGCCCTGCACCCAGGTCGAGAGGACAATAAAGACTCCGGTCGCCATGAGCAGCGTGAACCAGCCGCCACTGAAGAGTTTTAGCGCGTTCGATGTCAGGAAGCAGAGATCAATGACCAGCACAACGCCCACGATCGGGAGGAGCAGTCGTCGTTTCCATCGCCACAGCCGGCGGGCGACCAGCGTGAACATGATCGTCGTGATCACCATCTGCGCCGTGACGGCAATGCCGTACGCGCCGGCAAGTCCGCTGGAGCTCTTAAAGAACGCGACAGTGAGCAGGCAGCCGATCAGCATCAGCCAGTTCGCGGAGGGAACGTAAATCTGTCCCGCTTGCGTCCCGGATGTGTGAATGACCTGGAGTCGAGGGAGGTAGCCGAGCCGGATCCCCTGCTGTGCCAGCGTGAAAACGCCGGAGATCATGGCCTGGCTCGCGATGACGGTGGCGATCGTCGCGAGGGCGACCATCGGAATCTGCAGCATCTCCGGAACGAGGGCGAAGAATGGATTCTTCGCGTTGTCCGGATTCGCGAGGACGATCGCGCCCTGGCCGAAGTAGTTGAGTGACAGCGCGGGTGCGACGAATAAATACCAGCCGAGGCGGATCGGACGGATGCCGAAGTGCGCCATGTCGGCATAGATGGCTTCGGCGCCGGTGATCACGAGCACGATAGAGCCGAGCAGGAGGAACGTCTCAAGCGGCTCCGTCACGAGCATGTGAATCGCGTAGTACGGACTGATTGCAAACAGCGTCTCCGGTTTCTGCAGAATCCCCCACACGCCGAGGGCGGCGATGACGAGGAACCACACGACCATGACCGGACCGAAGACGACGCCGATCCGCCCGGTGCCAAACTGCTGCACGGCGAACAGCACGCAGATGATCACGATCGTCGCTGGCACAACGACGGGTTGCAGCGACGGATCGACCACCGTCAATCCCTCCATCGCGGAGAGCACGGAAATGGACGGCGTGATGATCGCGTCGCCGAAGAGGAGCCCTGCTCCCATCATGGCGAGCAGTGCGGCGATTCGGTGGACTCGGCCGGCGCGGCTTGCAAGGCTGCGCGGAACCAGCGAGAGAAGCGCGAAGATTCCGCCCTCACCCCGGTTCGAAGCCCGCGTGATGAGCTGGAGATATTTGAGGCTGACGACCAGCGTCATCGACCAGAAGACCAGCGACAAGACGCCCAGCACTTCGAACGTCTCCAGTTGCCGCACCGGTCCGTCCCCCTCGACCGCCGCGAGATGAAGAAAGGATTCCTTCAGCGCGTACAGAGGGCTGGTGCCGATGTCGCCAAAGACGATGCCAGTCGCCCCGACGGCAAGGACGAGCAGCGCTGAGACGGGCGTCCGCGACCGATGGGCGGCGGAAGTGCTGGACATGGTGGAACGGACCGGTGAGGGGTGGGGCGATGAGATTGTTGCGAGCTGAGAGCATCACCCCGGACGAGTGAGGCGGGGATCGTACAGCATCAGCGCCGTGCGACGACGCGGCAACGCGCCGTGGGGCGAGCGCGGGGTAAATTCGGTGGCTCTGCCTCTGCGAGTAGGATGCACGTGATGCGGTCCGGGAAGATTGATCTCCACACGCACATTCTTCCCGAGAAATGGCCGAACCTGCGCCAACGCTACGGCTATGGCGGATGGGTGGCGCTTGAGCATCACGGCCCGTGCTGCGCGCGCATGCATGTGGACGGCCGGTTCTTCCGCGAGATTGAGTCGAATGCCTGGGACCCGAGCCGGCGCATTGCCGAGTGCGATCGTCACGGCGTGCAGCTGCAGGTGCTGTCGACAGTGCCCATACTCTTTTCCTACTGGGCTCGCGCCGCGGACGCTGGCGACTTCGTGCGCTTCCTGAACGATCACATCGCAGGTGTGTGCCGCGCGCGGCCGGACCGTTTCGCGGGACTCGGTACCGTCCCGCTGCAGGATCCCGAGCTCGCGATCGTCGAACTTGAGCGATGCATGAACGAGCTCGGCATGCGCGGCGTGGAGATCGGTTCCCATGTCAACCACTGGAACTTGGACGCTCCCGAACTGTTTCCGTTCTTTCGCCGCTGCGCGGAACTCGGCGCAGCCGTCTTCATTCATCCATGGGACATGATGGGCCAGGAGTCGATGAAAAAATACTGGCTTCCATGGCTGGTCGGCATGCCCGCTGAAACGGCCCGCGCCGCGTGCTCGATGGTGTTCGGCGGCATCTTCGCGAAGTTGCCGGCACTGCGCGTGTGTTTCTCGCACGGCGGCGGATCGTTTCCATTCACGCTCGGCCGCATTGAGCATGGCTTCCGCGAACGGCCGGACCTCTGCGCCGTCGACAACACGATTTCGCCCCGCGAAACGCTGCCGCAACTGTGGTTTGATTCACTGGTGCACGACGCGAACGCCCTGCGATTTCTCGTCGCGATGGTCGGCGCGCACCGGGTCGCGCTCGGATCGGACTATCCGTTTCCGCTCGGCGAGCATCAGCCGGGCGCGCTGGTCGAATCAATGGCAGATCTTGATGAAGCCACGAAGTCGGCGCTGTTGTCCGGAACTGCCCGCGCCTTCCTCGGACTCCCCGCATGACCACGATGCAATCGCTCAAGGATGTCACGACCGCTGCGTTCGAAGCGAGCGAGGACTTCGCGCGATCTCTCGATGCGATCGATGATCTCGCGCCGCATCGCGCGGAGTTTGCGATTCCGCGCACCACGCACGGACCCAATGCGGGTCGCGATGCGATCTATCTGTGCGGCAACTCGCTCGGGCTCATGCCGCAGCGGGCGCGGGCACTCATCGAACAGGAACTAAACGACTGGTCCAGCCTTGCGGTCGAGGGCCATCTCGCTGCGACACGCCCCTGGTACTCGTACCACGAGCTGTTCCGCGACAGCGGCGCACGGCTGGTGGGTGCGCTTCCGGGTGAAGTGGTGATGATGAATTCGCTCACCGTCAATCTGCATCTGCTGATGGTCAGCTTCTTCGCGCCGGCCGGCAAGCGAACAAAGTTGCTGATTGAAGAGAGCGCGTTTCCGAGTGACACGTACGCGGCGAAATCGCATCTCGCAACGCGCGGGCTCGACTGGCGCGAGCATCTGCTTTTTGCCCGCCCTCGCGCCGGAGAGCACACCCTGCGCACGGAGGACGTCATCGCGCTGATCGAGCAGCACAGCGATGAGATGGCGCTCGTCATGCTCGGCGGAGTGCACTTCCTCACGGGCCAGGCGCACAACATTGCGGCGATCACCGCCGCAGCGCATCGTGTCGGCGCCGTTGCTGGATGGGATCTCGCGCACGCTGCGGGGAACATCGAGCTCGCGCTGCATGACTGGAACGTGGATTTCGCGTGCTGGTGCTCGTACAAGTATTTGAATGCCGGACCGGGGGCGGTCGCCGGCGCATTCGTCCATGAACGGCATGGACAGAATCTCAGCATTCCCCGCTTTGCCGGCTGGTGGGGCAACGATCCGGCGACGCGGTTTCAGATGCAGCTCATTCCGGACTTTGTGCCGCGCGCCGGAGCGGACGGCTGGCAGATCTCCAACCCACCCATCATGGCGCTGGCACCGCTCAAGGCGTCGATCGACCTTTTCGATGCGGTGGGCATGAAGCGGCTGCGCGCGAAGAGCCGCGTGCTCACGGGATATCTCCATTGGCTCTTGCGCGAAATGGCGCCGAGCGCCGGAGTGTGGGAGGTCATCACCCCGCACGATCCGGAAGCCCGCGGATGTCAGCTCTCGATTCTTGTGCACGACCGTCCGCACGAACGTTTTGAAACGCTGCGCGAGCACGGTGTGATGTGCGACTTTCGCGAGCCGAATGTGATCCGGGTCGCGCCGACGCCGTCCTACAACACGTTCGTTGATGTGTTCCGCTTTGCGCAGATCATGTCGTCGCTGGCCGGTTGACTCACTTAGATTCTCCACCGCAATGTCCCGTCGAGTTCTCATCGTTGGCGCCGGTCTTGGAGGCTCACTGCTTGCGGTGTATCTCGCACGCGCGGGCTGGCAGGTCATGCTCGCGGAACGGCGCGGCGATCCGCGGGCGGAGAATTATGTCAGCGGCCGCTCCATCAATCTCGCGATCTCCGCGCGCGGCATTCATGCGCTGGAGCGCGCCGGACTGGGCGAACAGTTGCTGACGCGCGGTATTCGGATGCCAGGCCGCATGATCCATCCGATCGCTGGGTCCCCGGCATTTCAGCCATATTCGCATGATGCAAACCGCGCGATCAATTCCGTGAGCCGATCGGAGCTGAACCTGCTGCTCCTGCACGCAGCGTGCAATGAGCGAACTGTCGAGGCGCGCTTCGAACTCCGCTGCGTCAAAGTAGATTCCGCCGCGCCGTCAGCGACGTTCGCGCGCAGTGACGGCTCGACCGAGCGTTTGGATGCCGATCTGATCGTCGGCGCCGACGGTGCGTACTCCGCCGTGCGCGGCGCTATGCAGAAGACCGACCGTTTCGATTTCAGCCAGAGCTATCTTGGCCACGGCTACAAAGAGCTGATGATCCCGGCGCGACCGGACGGTTCGTTCGCGATGGACCGCAATGCGCTGCACATCTGGCCGCGCGGCAGTTCGATGATGATCGCGTTGCCGAATCCCGACGGTTCTTTTACATGCACACTGTTCTGGCCTTGGATCGGTGCCAACAGCTTTGCGGAAATCCAAGGCGATGCAACGGTGCAGGCGCACTTCGAGCGCGTATATCCCGACGCAGTGGCGCTCATGCCGACACTGCTCGACGACTTCCAGCGCAACCCGGTCGGCTCGATGGTCACGGTGCGCACGAATCCGTGGCATCTGCACGGCAAGGTGGCGCTGCTCGGTGATGCAGCACACGCTATCGTGCCGTTCTTTGGCCAAGGGGCGAACGCCAGCTTCGAGGATTGCGAAGCGCTCCTCGATTCGCTCACGACTCTGCCCCACGATCAGCGTGCGGCGCTCGATCGCTATCAGTCGATGCGCCTGCGTCACGCGAATGCGATCGCCGACATGGCGCTGACGAACTTCATCGAGA
The DNA here is from genome assembly GCA_034439815.1 of Phycisphaerae bacterium. Taxonomy (GTDB): domain Bacteria; phylum Planctomycetota; class Phycisphaerae; order Phycisphaerales; family SM1A02; genus JAEUIT01. The sequence continues at coordinate 1,088 of JAWXBD010000262.1, read as the reverse complement.
TGCGCGACAAGACCGCTTCGCCCGTCTTTCGCTGGAAGAAGCGCGTGGAACACGCGCTGCATGGCATGATGCCGAATACCTACGTGCCGCTGTATGACATGATCAGCTTCAGCACGATCCCCTATGCCGATGCGCTCGAGCGCCACCAACGGCAGCAGCGGATGCTGCTCGCGGGGGCGGGTGTCGCTGCGGCGCTCGCGGGCGTCGGTTGCGTCGCGGGCATCTCCGCGCTGCTGTCGTGATTGCGGAAGAGATCAGAGCATGCAAACGACCCCAACAGGAATGACTGAACTGCTCGGCAAACCGCGATGCGCGCGATGCGGACAGGATTTGACCGGCGTTGTCGAAGGGAACAAGTGTCCCGAGTGCGGCGGACTGCTCATTGATGTGGTCGTCCGCGATTCGACGCCGCTGCGCGGCAAGCGCTACACGACATCCACGACACTGCTTGGGCTCCCCGCACTGAGCGTCGCGCTTGGTCCCGGCGCGAACGGTAAACCGGGGCGCGCCACAGGGTGGATCGCTGTCGGCGACGTCGCGACAGGTGTCATTGCGATCGGCGGCGTGGCTCGCGGCATCTGCGCGTTCGGCGGTTTCTCGATCGGCGTCTTCACGATGGGCGGCATGTCGCTGGGCGTGCTCGCGGCACTCGGCGGGGTCGCGCTGGCGCCGCTCGGCATTGCCTGCGGAGGATGCGCCGCGGGGCTCTTTGCGAACGGCGGTCTCGCAGCGGGATTTGCGGCGACCGGAGGCTTTTCGATCGGCTACTACGCGTGGGGCGCCGCGCCGTCCGCTACATGGGCCGAGCACGCGCTCTTCATCCGCGCCGCGGGTACGGTCGATCCCGCAGCGCGGCGGTTCTTCGACTCGATGGCATGGCTCTTCGGAAGTAACCCAGCGGGGCCGGCGCGCGATCGGCCCTTGACCATCGCCGCCGTCGTGACCGTCGCGATGACCGCGGTCCTGGCGCTGCCTGCGATCATGGCCTGGTGGCGCGAACCGCAGGACGACCATGCAGATCGGAGTCGCCGAACTTGATCGACATGAATGACATGAATGACATGAATGACATGAATGACATGAATGAC
>JAWXBD010000261.1:0-46760 GCA_034439815.1 Phycisphaerae bacterium | reverse complement strand
GCGGATCTGGCCCGCGTCTCTTCCGCCGGGGCCAAGCGCCGACGGGGCTTGATCTGCATCCGGGCCGGTCGGCTACCCACACGAAAGCCGGAAGCGCCAAATAAAGTGCCAAGTTCATACGACAGCGCGCGCGGCGCTCAGCTCAACCGTTAGGCGGAAGATCAGGGGTGGCAACCTCACCGCCGAGGAGATTCGCCCTTGGCTCGTCGTGACTTTGTCGTCGTCAACGCCTTTCCCGTCGATCGCTGATCCATGAGCCATCCCTACCTTGAAGTGACCTTCCGCCAAGGACGCGCTCTCGCCGCCTATCTCTACCTTCCCCGGCGCTCCAAGGACCGGAGCTCGCGGTCTGTCGTCGCATCTCCCGGTCTCCTACCAGCCCGTGGCAAAAGTCATCCGGGCTGCGAACGAGCCTGATCGCCTGCCCCGAGCTACGTCGAGAGGGCCATCTGCGGCGTCGCCGCGACTCACGGTATCGCTGCGGCGTGTTCGCACCGGCCACGCGCCGGTCCTTGGCGCTGGCGACCGTCTTCACGACCGGGTGCCCGTGTCAAAGGAGGATCACGTCGCTCGAGTGACCGTAGGCTGCGAATTCGAACGGAAACCCGACAAGTCCGAGTCGAACCGCCGCAAGCACGGCGTCACCTTCGAGGAGGCGGACCACGGTGTTTGCGAACCCTCCTTCTTCCTTTCCTCACCCTCCGCAGCACCCGCCCCCGCAGCAACCACTCCGACCGTATGCAAACTTCGGCTCCCACGGTCCGACGCCGCCTTGGAGCAGATCGAACAGCGGCCACGCGGCGCAGAAATCATCGCCGGGTCCGAACTCGGTGAATCCCGTGCGCGTGATCACGCCGTCAGCGCTGCGATGAAACGCCGACGCGCCAGGCTTTGTGTGGCCCGGGGTCGTCTCGACGCCGAGCTCTTTCGCGAACGAAGTTCCGTGCATGCTCGCCGCGGGGAACGGCCAGCCTCGGCCGCGCGCGAATGCGTCGGCGGCGAGCGGTGCGTCTTCCGATACCAGCACCACCGCGGTGCGATCGTTGAGATGCGGCCACAGCCCGATGAAGCCATCAGCCCACAACGTGCAGTACGAACAGCGCATGCCCATGTTGTGAATGACGAGCAGATCGTCGCGCGTTCCGAAGAAGTGCGACAGGGACGCCTCCGATCCATCGCGGGCGAAGAGCGGAAGGTCGGCGACAACCTCGGCTGGAGCGTTGCGGCGTGCTTCGCTCAGCTGGGTCTTCAGCCGTTCAATGTGCGTGAGAATCTCGCTGATGGACTGGTTGTTCGTGGGGGCCGGGCTTGCGGAAGTCGGAGGCGTGGACGTGCTCATGCGGCGCATTGTGCGCGATGAAGTCGCAGTTCCATCGCGCGACTCATGGCAATTCCCCAGTTGCACCGTCATAATGCGGGGATGGAGCACACGACCGATTTCGATCCAGCCGCGGGCGAGGCGACCCTGCTGATTCGTCGCGCCGCGGCCGGCGACGGGGTCGCGGCGGCCCAGCTACTGCCCATGGTCTACGGGCGGCTGCGCGGCCTGGCCGCGGTGTGTGTGCGAGGACAGCCGGAGCACACGCTGCAGGCGACAGCGCTCGCCCACGAGGCGTACCTGAAGATCGTCGCCGCCGGTCAGAACGGGAACGCTCCGAACGATCACGAACACTTCATGGCGATCGCCGCGAAGGCGATGCGGCAGATTCTTGCGGATCACGCCCGGGGCCGCGCGGCGCTCAAGCGCGGCGGCGGGTTTGCGCGCGTGCCCCTGGACGCTGTCGCGGTGAGCAATCCCGACGACGAACCGGACGATGATCTGCTCTCGCTGCACACTGCGCTTGAGCGGCTGCAGCGCGCGGATCCGCGCCGCTATCAGGTCGTCGAACTGCGATTCCTTGGCGGCCTCTCGGTCGAAGAAACGGCGCGCATGATGGGCATCTCGGAGCGGACGGTGGAAGGGGATTGGCGCGCAGCGCGCCTGTGGCTCCAGGGCGCGCTGCAGGGTGAAGAGTGAGCGCTCGTCCACATGAGCGAACGAACTGGTGACATTTCGCATCCTGTCGGAGACGCGCCGTCATCGACGGACGCGATGCTGCGGGCTGCGCTCGATCTCTTTCTCGAAGTCGCGGATCTGCCCGCTGCCGAGCGCGAGCGCGTGCTCACACATCGGTGCGCGCAATCACCGGCGCTACGGGCCCGCGTCGAAGCGATGATGCTGCGCGAAGCCGACAGCCCTCCGCTCGGGGAGAGATCATTCAAGACAGGCGGCGGCGCCCGCGTGGCCATGGACCTCGAACGTCGGCATGATCACGTACCGATGCCCATGCTGCGCGGCCGCTATCGCGTGCTGACCCTGCTCGGCGAAGGTGGAATGGGCACGGTCTACGAAGCCGAGCAGGTATCGCCCCGCCGGCTGGTGGCGCTCAAGGCGCTGCGCGCCACGGTCTTGGGGAGCGAGCAGGCGCTGCGGCGATTTGCGCTCGAAGCGGACGTTCTCGCGCGACTTCAGCATCCGTCGATCGCGCAGGTATACGAAGCCGGATTCGGTGAGGACGACGGCGTCGGCCCCGCCTGGATCGCGATGGAACTCGTCCGCGGAAGGCCGCTCGTCCTTGCTGCACAGGAGCGCCGCCTCGATCAGCGGGCGCGACTCACGCTGTTTCTGGACGTGTGCGAAGCCGTCGCGTTCGCGCATCAGAAAGGTGTGATCCACCGCGATCTCAAGCCCGGCAATATTCTCCTCACCGAGCCCGAAGGAGACGCGCCCTTGGGCCGCGTGAAGGTGCTGGATTTTGGTGTGGCGCGCGTCATCGGCGGCGAGTGGGACGTGGCGCAGGACCTCGCGTCGCAGCTGACAGGGCCTGGCCAGCTCATTGGCACGCTGCCGTACATGAGTCCGGAGCAGGTGAGCGGTGACGTTGATGCAGTCGACATTCGCACCGACGTGTACGCGCTCGGTGTGATTCTGTATGAACTGCTCGCGGGCAAGCGGCCGTTTGACTTTCACGCGCGGCCGCTCGATGAAGCGCTGCGCGTCATTCGCGACACGGAGCCGCCGCTGCCGTCCACGCGCGCACCGCGCAGCGAAGCACCGTCGGTGTGCGGCGATCTCGATGCGATTGCACTGAAGGCGCTCGCGAAAGATCCAAGCCGCCGCTATCAGTCGGTCTCGCGTTTTGCGGACGATGTGCGGGCGCATCTGCGCGGCGAACCGATCACCGCGCGCGCCGGCTCGGCGTGGTACATCGTCCGGCGCCGGGCGCGCCGCTTTCGCGTCCACATTGCAGTCGGGCTGCTCGCGACGCTGGGTGTCATCACCTTTGCTGTGCGCGCCGGTCTCGACGCGGAGGAATCCGACCGACTTGCAAAGATCGCGCAGCGCGCCGAAGCCGAGACCGAACGTGCCCGCGCGGCGCTCGCGGTGCAGCTTTCGAATGCGCGGCTGGAGCAGGCACGGCTCCTGAGCGCGAACGGCAACCTCGGTGAGGCCGCCGCGCTCCTGAGGCGCGAATCCCAGCACCGCAACGACGACAGCATGCGATGGGCGCTGCGCGATCTTGCGGCGCGCCATTCGTGCATCGTGGCGTGGTCAGCGCACACCGGCGTGATGCATCTCACGGCGCTGATGGCCGAGGCCTCGGTGGTGGTGAGCGCGGCGGAAGACGGCCTCGTCATGCTCAGCGGTCTCGACGGAATGACGCTCGCCTGTTCGCAGCTCGACAGTCCGATCATGTCAGGCGCGCTTGATCCATGGAAGGATCAGATTGTCGTCGGTCTCGCTGATGGTTGCGTCGTCACACTCGATGCCTGGACGCTTGCAGAACGGGACAGTGAGTGGCGGCATGCCGCGCCGGTATCGGCGATCGCCTGCTTCAACGGAACGGTGGCGAGCGCTGCAACCGACGGAAGTGTCGTGCACGTGTCAACATCCGGCGGGCTGCGCGTGCTTCCGCAGCGGGTCGGCGCCGTGAGGGCGATAGCGCTGTTCGATCATGACACGGTCATCGTCGGCGATAGCCGAGGCGCTGTCACCCGCATCGACGTCGGTCCCGATGGTTCCAGCGACACGGCGCGGATCATCGCGAGGCACGATGCAGTCGTCGGCACCATCGCTGTGGATCGGATTCGCGGCCGCGTCATCTCCGGTTCGGCCGATCGCATGCTGCGCTCGACGGATCTCGAACGGATCGAAGCGCCGATGTTCGCGGCCGATTCCGCGAATGGAACGGTCCGCGTAGTCGGTGTCGATGAAGAGTCGGGCGACATCTTCGGGTCTGGCTGGTGGGCGGTCGACCGGTGGGACAGCAGCCTGATCGCCAAGCGCCGGATCACATCGCCCCCGACTGGAGCGACGACGGCGCAGTTTGATCTCGCGCACGGACTCATTGTCACCGGTGATGCCGAAGGGACCGTGAGTCTGTGGGCGGTACACCGCCAAGGTGTCAATGCAGGCGGCGTGGCGATCCCGCCGCTCGCGGGGCGCTGCTGCACCGCGCTCTCCCGAGACGGGCGACGCCTCGTTGCGGGCGACAGCGAGGGGCGGGTCGTTGTGTGCGACGTGACCACGGGCGCCGTGCGCGCCGAGCTTCCCTCGCATCAGCGGCGTGTGCGTGCCGCGACGTTTCATCCATCAGGCAACGTTGTGGCGACGATCGCCGACGACGGCTGGCTGCAGCTCTGCGATGCGCGCGATGGTCAGCCGATCGCGCGGCGAAACGGGTTCCATCCGCAGTCGGCCGCTTCCATACGGTTTTCACCGAACGGCCGCGTGGTGGCGGCGACGTGCGCGGATTACTCGGTGCGGATCATGACTGTTCCGTCGCTCGATCCGATCGCGGTTCTGCCGAGTGGTGGCGACGAGGCCCTCGCAGTCGCGTGGTCGCCGGACGGCAGCACCTTGGTGACGACGTGTCGCGACGGAACAGTGTGCCTGTGGAGCGCGGCGGGAGTGGAACTCGCACGCATCGATGTCGCGGAGACGCCGTGGACTCCGGCGTTCTCGCCGGACGGCAGCATGCTCGCCATCGGCGGATGGGCTCGGGCAATCGATATTCACGACGCGCGGACACTCGCGTGGCAGCGGCGTTTGACCGGATCTGCGGGACTCATCACCGATGTGGCGTGGCTCACCGGTTCGTCATCGCTCGACGGTCACGCGCTCGTGCTCGGCGCGTCCGTCGACGGCGAGGTGCGCATCTGGGATCCCGCTGACGCGCGCATCGTGTTTTCGTTCGAACCGTTCGCGGGAAAGGAAGTCGTGTCGTGCTCGGTAAATGCCGACGCCACGATCATCGCGGCGAGCGGATCATCCGGCGAAGCGGCGACATGGACGCTCGCGCGCTGGGACGACTGGGTTCGCCGCGGACTGCACACCCGCTGAACTCACGCGCACGAAGGAGAAACACCGTCACATCGGCTTTTCGCCCACCGTCTCGTCATACACCTGCAGCAGCTTCGTCTTGTCGAAGATCAGCTCAGCGCGCGAGAGCCCCGTCACTTCATAGTGCGGCGTGAGTTCGATCGCGTCGCATGGACACGCCTCTTCACACATGCCGCAGTAGATGCAGCGCAGTTCATCGATGTCGAACTGCTTGGGATACTTCTCGCGATCCTGCCACGGGCTCTCTTCGGCGACGATGTGAATGCAGTTCGCCGGACACGCTGTCGCGCACATGAAGCATGCGACGCAACGGACGCGGCCGTCTTCGTCCTTGTTCAGCCGATGCACGCCGCGGAAGTACGGACGGTACTGGCCGCCGTCCTCGACATCCCGGTCGTCGCGCTTCTGCTCGGGGTACTGCACGACCCAGAGCGTGTCCTTGTTGGAACCGTTGCGTCCGATGTTCTGCAGGGCGTGGCGCAGCGTGGTGCCGAGCCCCTTGATGATGTTCGGAATGAACAGGCTCTCCGACCGGTTGAGGCGGGTCGGGCTGACGTCGATGATGTCCTTGTCGGGAATGGCCATAGAGGGGGTGCGTCGCTGAGGCGGGGGGGGTCGGCAGTGTACGGCGAGCGGGAGCGGCGCCTCGGAGGACGGGGACTCACCGGCTCGAACCTGCGATCGATCGCGGCTACGCTGCCCGCGGAGTCTCCTTCCCATGGCCCACCCATCTGAACGAAAACGACTCGACCGCATCGGCTGGCGCCTCGCCGGCGTCGGCACCGAGTTCGCGACCCATGTCATCGCCGGTGTCCTCCTCGGCTGGGGGATCGACTGGTACTTCGAGGTCGGGCCGTGGGGGATCGTCGGCGGCACATCCGCCGGCGTCGCCGTCGGCATGCTGCAGTTCATCCGCCGTTCGCTCGCGTTGAACAAGGAAATGGGGGCCGTGAAAGCTCCCCCCGGCGGGTGGCAGAAGATCGAAGACGAGCCCGAGGAAGGCGTCGACGAACGGGATGAGGGATCCCCGCCCGATGCCGCCCGGCGGCCGGAGCCGCGGCGATGAGCCCGGCGCCCGAACCGGTGTCCCGGTCGGCTGACGCGCCAACCCGACCGACTGCAGAGCCCGACCCCCCGCGCACACTCCCGACCGCTGACATCATTCTGGTGTTCGGGGGCCTCACGTTCCTGCACACGGCAGTCCTGTGGGGGCTGCAGCGAAACTTCCAGTGGTCTTCGTCCACGGTCAACGGCGCGATGGTGGGGGGCCTCGTCGCCTATGCCTGTGTGCTGGCCTCGATCATGGCGCTTCAGCCGTGGAAACCCCGCCCGATGGCGGCGTGGTCCGTGCTCTGGATGGGCTCGACGACGATTCGTCTGCTGCTCACCCCCCTCGCATTGTTTTCTGTATACTTCGCGACCCTCCTCCCGGGGACGGCGGTCCTACTCGGCGGATCGGCGGCGTTTTTCGTCGCTATCGCCGCGGAAACCGTGGTCATCGCGAGGTCCGTGCTCCAATCAAAACCTTCGTCGTCCTGAGCGCCGTCGCCCCTTCATCCGGGGGGAACGCCCCGCTTGAGTCGAACCGAGGCTTGTGAAGGATGTCACGGAGTAGCGCTTCAGTCCGCTCAGCCCGTTGGCCGCTTCTGCATAGCTCGCACCCATGCTCCCCGACCTTGCCGCGATGATCACTTTGGGCTCCTCCAACCCGATCGACCACGTGGTCGACACACCGCTCTTTGCCGTAGGGAACCTGGGGTATTGGACGATGCAGCTCGGCACGCTGCTCGTCGGAGCCATCGTGGCGGTCCTGCTCCTGAACGTCGCGGCGAATGCCATCGCCGCTGGATCGGGCGCCGGCAACCGGAAGTACGTGGCGAAGGGACGGCTCGCGCAGGTCGTCGAGGTACTGATCCTGGGGCTTCGCGATCAGATGCTCCTGCCGATTCTCGGCAAGCGGAACACCAGTCGCTATCTGCCGTTCCTGCTCACATTGTTCTTCTTTATTCTGACGCTGAACCTGATCGGGCTCGTCCCGCTTGTAGATATTCAGCATCTGATCGCCGGTTACACCGGCGCGCACTTCGATACATATATCGGCGGCACTGCCACATCAAACATCGCGGTCAACGCGGCATTGGCCGCGGTCGTCTTCGTCGTGATCCAGGTGCACTCGATCCGCGAGCTTGGACTGAAGGGCTGGCTTGAGCACTTGGCCGGCGGTGCCGACATCCTCCACGGACCGAAGGGGCTGCTCTTCGTTGTTCCGATCATCTTTGTGGTCGAAGTGCTCGGTCTTTTCATCAAGCCCGCGGCGCTCTGCATCCGTCTCTTTGCAAACATGGTCGGCGGTCACACGCTGATGGCGACGCTTCTCATGTTCGGCGCGATGGCCCGCGACCCACTCGCTGAGAATCAGGTGATGAACTGGCTCACCGTCGGCGGTATCTCCGTCGCTGCGGGCACTTTCGCGATTCTCATCACGTTCATGGAACTGTTCGTCGCCTTCCTACAGGCGTTCATCTTCATGTTCCTTTCCGCTGTGTTCATCGCCCAAATGAGCCATGAGGAGCATGAGGAGCATGAGGAGCATGAAGAGCATGAAGAGCACGACGCGCATGCCGACGCCAAACTCGCTCACGCTCACGCTCACGCAAACTGATCTTTCCTTCACTCGTTCTGCAGGTCCGCGGGGATGTGCCCCGCGTCACCTGATTTCGCAACCCAAAAGCAACCCATCTCAGTCAGTGGGTTCAGCAGGTCGGGCGCCTCGGCGTCACGCACGGACCATCAGGAGTCCATACATGAAGAAGCTCGCTCCCCTCACGTTGATCGCACTCAGCGCCCTCTTTATCACCTCAGCCGCAGACGCCGCCATCGGTGACTTCGGCGGCCTTGGCATTGGCGGCGGTCTCGCTGCCGGCCTCGCCACCATCGGCGTCGGCATCGGCATCGGCCGCATCGGAGGCAGCGCCGTGGAATCCACCGCGCGTCAGCCCGAGATGGCCGGCCGCATCTTCACGCAGATGATTTTGACGGCCGCACTCGTCGAAGGCGTCGGGCTCTTCGCAGTGGTCGTCGGTCTGCTCATCGGCTTCGTCCGTACCACTCCCTGATTGATGCGCCCTGATCGCTGAGCAGGATCCGTCCAGACGCGGAACAGTTGCCGTCAGGGTCGATGTGTTTCCCGTTCACAGGGTGAACCATCGACCTTGCCGGTGCCCGCGGACGGCAGGCTCCCCTCGACGCAGGACCGTCCGGTGTCGCTTTGCTGTCGATTTTCCGTCGAGGTGTTCCATGCTTTCAATCCTGCTCGCCGCCGCTGATGAACATGGAGGCGGATCTCCGGTCGATTTCAATCCGCTTGCGTTCATCACGACGATCGTGGTGTTCCTGCTCGTCGTGGCGATTCTCGCCACCGTGGTGTGGCCGAAGATCACGAAGGCGCTTGACGCGCGCGAACGGAAGATTCTGGGCGAGATCGAGGCAGCCGAGCGCAGCCGCGCGGAAGCGGAAGCCGCGAAGGCCTCGTTCGAGCGCGAACTCGCGTCCGCACGCGACGAAGCGGGTCGTCTGGTCGCGCAGGCCAAGGGCGACGCTCAGCGCGTTGCGGACGATCTGCGGGCACGGAGCGAAGTAGAACTCACGGATCGCATGCACAAGGCGACCGCGGAGATCGACAGTGCCAAGCGCGCTGCGATCAACGAGATTCACTCGCGCGCCGCCGATCTCGCGACGGCGATTGCCTCCAAGATTCTGCAACGCCAGGTCAACGAAGCTGATCAGCAGCGGCTGGTCGACGAAAGCCTCGGCGAACTCGCAGCCCGTCGGAACTGAGCACTCATGCATCAACAGGTAAACAACGTTGCTCGCGTGTATGCCGAGAGCCTGTTCCAGCTCGCCGAGAGTGAGGGCGGACTCGAGCGCGTGCAGGAGATCGGCGAAGAACTGGCCGGACTCGCGGAGCTGATTCGCGGCGACAAGAAGTTCGCGGAGTTCCTTCGCACACCGACCGTCGATCGCAAGAGCCGAGAGGGCGTGCTGGCGAGTGCGTTGACTGGCCGCGTGTCGGGCCTCGTGCTTCGCTTCCTGCTCGTCGTCAATCGCAAGGGACGCGGCGGGGACATCAACGGTATCGAGCAGGCGTTTGACGCGCTGGTGCAGGAGCGCCTCGGGAAGATCGAGGTCGATGTGTGGACGGCGGGTGCGCTCAGCGTTGACGCGCTTCGCGGCATCCAGCGTCGCGTCAGCGAGGCGATCGGCAAGGATGCGATTCTCCACACCTACACCGATTCGGCGATGATCGGCGGCATCAAGCTTCGAATCGGCGACCGCATGGTCGACGGTTCGATCGCCACCAAGCTTCGCTCAATGCGTGCATCACTCGTCGACCAGGGGGGCGCGGATATCCGCGGCCGGTACCAGCAGTTTTTGAATCAGTGAGTTTTTCCGCGGGGCACTTTTTTAGCGTCAGTTCATTACCGCGGGCAATTTTCCACCCGCTGAAGGATCCAAGGCCGTGAAGATCAAGACCGACGAGATCACGTCTGTCATCAAGCGCGAGATCGAACAGTTCTCGAGCCAGCTCGAGGTTTCTGACGTCGGCCAGGTGGTCGAAGTCGGCGACGGGATCGCGCGTGTGTATGGCCTCTCGAAGTGCATGGCGGGCGAGCTGCTGAGCTTCGCGAGCGAACTCGGCACGATCACCGGCCAAGTGATGAACCTCGAATCCGAGACGGTCGGCGCCGTGCTCTTCGGTGAGAGCGACAAGGTGCGCGAAGGCGACACCGTCCGCGCGACGGGTCGCATGCTCGAAGTGCCGGTCGGTCCAGCGCTGCTCGGCCGCGTGGTCGATCCGCTCGGCCGCGCGATCGACGGCGGTCCACCCATTCAGACAACCGAAACCGGCAAGGTCGACATCGTGGCGCCGGGCATTGCCGCCCGTCAGCCCGTGAAGGAACCGCTGCAGTTCGGCGTCAAGAGCGTGGACAGCATGATCCCGGTGGGCCGTGGACAGCGCGAGCTCGTCATCGGTGACCGCAAGACCGGCAAGACCGCGATCTGCATCGACGCGATCATCAATCAGAAGCAGTACTGGGGCACGCCGGACGCGGTGGTCTGCATTTACGTCGCCGTCGGTCAGAAAGACTCGACCGTCGCCGCTGTCGTCGAGACGTTGAAGAAGAACGGCGCGATGGACTACACCATCGTTGTGGTCGCCGGCGCCAGCTCAGCTGCACCGCTGCAGTACATTGCCCCGTACGCGGGATGCGCGATGGGCGAATACTTCATGTGGAACGGCAAGCGCGGCAACGGCGGACCGAAGCATGTGCTGTGCGTGTACGACGACTTGTCGAAGCAGGCCGTCGCGTATCGCGAATTGTCGCTACTGCTGCGCCGTCCGCCCGGTCGCGAGGCGTATCCCGGCGACGTGTTCTATCTGCACTCTCGTCTGCTTGAGCGTGCAACGAAGCTCAGCAACGAGAACGGCGGCGGCTCGCTCACGGCGCTCCCAATTATCGAGACGCAGGAAGGCGACGTGTCGGCGTACATCCCGACGAACGTCATCTCGATCACCGACGGTCAGATCTATCTGCAGCCCGAATTGTTCGCCGCGGGCATCCGTCCCGCCATCAACGTCGGCATCTCGGTGTCGCGCGTCGGTGGCGCCGCCCAGATCAAGGCGATGAAGGAAGTCGCGGGTTCGCTGCGTCTTGACCTTGCAGCGTTCCGCGAACTCGAAGCGTTCGCGCAGTTCGGCACCGATCTCGACCCGGCATCGCAGCGGCAGCTCGACCGCGGTGCACGCATGGTCGCGCTGCTGAAGCAGGGTCAGTACCAGCCGTACGAAGTGCTCGATCAGTGCATCTCGATCTTCGCGGGCAGCAAGGGCATCATGGATGACGTTCCCATCAACCGCGTCGCCGAGTTCGAGCAGCACCTGCTCGGATACTTCAAGTCGACCGCGGCACCACTGCGCGGCGAGCTGGCGAAGGCGATGTCGTTCAAGGGACTTGAAGACAAGTTCATGGCGGCGATGAAGGAAGCGAAAGCACGGTTCAAGTAAGTGGTGCAGAGGAGCAGCTCCTCGATCAATGAGTAAACAAGAGCCCGCGGCACCGATGGTGTTGCGGGCTTTTTTCTTGTTCTCGACGCCCGAGCATCGAGCGACTCGCATCACGCGCACGGCCGTTACCGGCCACACAGTGCGTATTACCGGCGACGGGGGGGGAAGGGATGGCGCAATTGTGCGGCCTCGCCCGCGCGTTGTCCGATGGATGGGCTTCATGCGCCTCTCCCTGCTCGCTCCCAAAGGCACCCGCACACCGCTCGGTGGCGTGGTGATCGGATTCGTCATCATCTGGGTCACCGCACTGGCGCTTCCGTACGTGCTTGGCGCCGAGTCGCCGATGCGCGCGGCAGGCGGGCCCACCGCGTCGGCGAATCTCCTCTTCTTCATCACGCTCGAATTGATGACAGGCGCCGTCGGCGGATTCGTCGCGGCGCGGCTCGAGTCCGCCGGCGCAACGTTTCGTCTCGCGATCGCCGTGCTGTTTGTTGGCGGTATCGTGGCGTTCCTCGCCAGCGGGACGCCAAACGCGGTGATCGGGCCGGGCACAATCTTCCTGCGCTCGGCACTGCACGCGTGCGGCGTGCTCATCGTCGCCATGTACGCGTGGCGTGCGGCGAACGGCAATGCGCAGGGATCTCCACGCGTGAGCCACTGACATCGTCCGGCGACGCACACTCGCGAAATTCGGTCACACGCGGTATCTGTCGAAGCCAGATCGGCTCTCCTCGTTTGTCCTGGTGATCCAGCCAGGCTTCTCCAGGAGACTCGACCGATGCACTTCTCGTCATGTACCGTCTTTTCGCCGCGGCTGATCGCGGTCGCCGCACTCTGCACACTCACGTCCTTCACGCACGCCCAGTTTGTCGTAGGGTCGTCGGGGACTTTCGGGACCGGCCTCTCGCCCAACGGCACCGCCATCGGTGAGTTCAGTGGCGATGGAATCACCGATATCGCGGTGACGATCGACGCACCGGACCGCATTCAGTTCCTGGTTGGCAGCGGAACCGGCACGTATGTCGCCGGTCCGACCATCGCGCTCGGCAACGGCACCGGCGCCGGTGACATCGTCGCTGCCGACATCGACAACGATGGCGACGCTGATCTTTTCGTCTGTCTCAAAAACATCAACTCCGTGCGCGTGTATCGCAACGACGGTGCCGGCGTGTTCACTGTGCTCGGCACGTTCGCGACCGGCTCGGAGAGCGTCGGTCCGGACGTTGCCGACAGGAACAACGACGGATTCGTTGACTGCGCCGTCGCCAATCGTGACGGGAATTCCGCCAGCGTTCTGACGAACAACGGCGGTACCGGATTTACCGTGGTGACGTTCGCGTCCGGTGAGGATCCGCGCGACACAGCGTTCGGAGACTTCGATTCGGATGGCGATCTCGACCTCGCGGTCACGTCGCACGATGACCGAACGGTCCGCCTGCATCGCAACGACGGCGCGACGTACTCGCCGATGCTCACGATCAATGTTCCATCGAACACGCGGCCATCCGGCGTCGATGCCGGTGATCTCAACGGCGATGGACTCGCTGACCTTGTGGTCGCCAACAGCGACAACGCCATCTCGTTCGCCAGTGTCTACTTCCGCACGCGCGCCACGTTCAGCGCTGGCGTTCACTACAACACGCTCGGCAGCAACGTCGGACCGATCACGCTTGCGGATCTCGACTGCGACCTGGATCTCGACATCGCCGCCGGCAACGAAGACAGCGGGAACATCTCGGTGTTCACGAACGACGGCACTGGTGGGTTCGGCGCCGCCATGCTCTTCGCGAGCGGAGCGACACTGGACGCGGTCGCGTCGGCAGACCTCGATGGCGACGGTGACAACGACCTCGTTGTCGTCAACAAGGATGCCAACTCGATCAGCGTGTTTGACAACAGCTGCGCGGTCGCTCCTGTCTGTGGCGACGGCATCTGCGACCCGGGCGAAGATCCGACCTGCGTCGACTGCAAGGTTCCGACGGTGCAGGGCGACCTCAACGGCGACGGTCTCGTCAACGCTGAGGATCTCGCGATCGTCCTTGGCGGATGGGGCACGCCGGTCGGGGACATCAACGGCGACAACACCACCGACGGTTTTGACATCGCACTCGTGCTCGGCAACTGGAGCTGAGTTCGACCAGACTTTCTTGCATCTCACGCAACGCAACCCACAGGCTTGTCGCGCAGTGCGACGGGCCTGTGGGATGTTGCGCGCGAAGTGGAACTTCGCGAATCGGATCGCTGCTCGTTGCGCTGCGGCGTTTCGCACGTCGACTGTTGCCAACCGATGACGCCGCGCCGCCGCATCCCGCATCACTCACGAGCCCGGGGAAACGCTCCTGGTTTGCGGATGCGTTTGATCCCAAGCCCTGTAAGGGCGCTTCAACAGGCGTCGCTGCATGCCATCGCGCGCACCTCGCGCAAAGCAGAAAGGGCACCTCGAACGAGGCGCCTGCTCTTCCGCGCTTCCGTCAGCCGATGCTCGTCGTCGATGGCGAGGCCAGAGCGTCGTGACGGGCATCGCGTTCTCGCCCGACAGTTCAATGGTGGCGACGGGGTGCCGTGACGGCACGATTCGGCTGTGGAACGCAGCAGCGCGCAGCGATCCGTTCGTACTCGCGGCGCCGGCGACGGTCTATGCGCTGGCGTTCTCGCCGGACGGCACGCGACTCGCGACAGCGAGTCTCAGCGGCGAACTTCCGCTGCGCGTGTGGAATGTCGGATCAGCAGCGGAAGTGGCGGCGATGGGTGACGGCACGCTCAGCGCGGTCGGGTTTGATGCCGACGCTTCGCGCATCGCGCTGGGCCGTTCGCACGCCGATACCACCATCGTTGACGCGCGTGACGGAACCGTGCTTGCCACACTGAAGAGGCACTGGTGGCGCACCGACTGGGTCGCATTTGCGCCGGGCGGCGAGCACCTCGTGTCCGTCGGCATGCTGATGGTTCACGACTCGCCACAGGCGGCGCGGATCAGACGGTGCGCCTGTGGGACACGCGGCCGTGGGGTGAAGTGGTGAAGGAGAGAGCGATCACGTCCACGCGCCGAGCAGAATCGCCAGGTCCTGCGCATCGGTGACACCGTCGCCGTTCAAGTCGCCGCCCGGACCGCCCCAGGCGCCGAGCAGGATTGCGAGATCGGCACCATTGACGACACCATCCTGGGTGAGATCGCCGATCACACCTTCGCACGCGTCAGGCACGAGGTTGCCGTTCTGATCCGTGCTGCTCAACGGTGCGACGATCACAGCGCGTGCTGGACCTGCGTCTGCGGGGTACGAGCGATAGGTGCGCTCGGCGTAGCCCGTCTCGACGTTGAAGCCGTTCAGGCTCGATGAGCTCGTGGCGCTCGTGGCGAGGATCGCGGTGCCGCTCGCGCTGAGCGCCAATCCCCACGGCGACGAGAGCAGATTGCTGGACTGGACGTCGAAGCGGCCGAGCGCCGCGCCGGTGGTTGCATCGAATCGCAGAAGGCCGAACTGCGCACGGCTCGCGACGATGAGACTCTGCGCATCGGGCGTTTCAATGACACCGATGAAGTCATGCGGCTGCGCGCTGCCGTCGATCGTCGTGCTCGCCGCACCGTTTGGAAAGAACTGGCGAATGGTTCCATCACCGCACGTCACGACGATGCGGCCGTCCGCACGGATGGCGACGTCGCGCGGATCGGGCGCCGCGCCGGACGCGCCGCCGAGGAAACTCAGCAGCGATCCATCGAGCGCGTGCTTGCCGACGCCCTCCGGTGCGCGGGCGACATACAGCGATCCGTCAGCACCGAACGCTAACCCGCGCACCTCGGCGTCGGCGCCGGGGAGCTGGATGATCGGGGGCAGAACAGCGCCGGTCGCGCGCTCGATCGGATGCAGCATCCGGCCGGCGCTCGCGTAGAGAAGACCGTCGGGACCGATCGCGAGATCGTAGATCGGCGCGTCGACCGTGACGGACTTCAGCAGCACCGACGAGCGCGGATGCAGCTCGCGCACTGCGCCAAGCTCGTCACCGGTCCAGATGCTCAATCCGCCGTCGAGATCGACGAGATCCGTCACGCCGTCGCCGTCGCAGTCCTGACACGCATCGATCACTGCGTCGCGGCCGCGATCAATCGACATGTCGAGCTGGATGTCGGTGTAATCCGACTGGCCGTTGCCGTTGCAGTCCGGCTCGCATTCGTCGGGGATCCCGTTGCCGTACGCATCGAGTGACGTGCCATTCAGGATGTCGAGAGAATCGGGAACGCCGTTCGCGTTGCAGTCGGCCTCGCAACCGTCGGGGCGTCCGTCTCCATCGACATCGGCCACGCTGCCCGCAGCGATTGCGACCGGGTCCGGCACGCCGTCGCCGTCGCAATCCTGGCACGCGTCGGGGATGCCGTCGCCGTTCGAGTCGAGCCGTGGATTTGCGGCGATCTCCTCTGCGTCGGTCGCGCCGTCGCCGTCACAGTCGCTCTCGAGGCACGTCGCCTGCGTGATGAACAACGTCATCTCATCCGCGCACACGCGATGAAAGTTGAGATCGATGTTCGCCGACGCGCCGCTGTTGATGTGACAATACGACATGATCGAACCGCGCGCGACTTGGCCATTCGCGCACTCGTCGAGGCCGTAGCTATGGGTGTGCAGCGAGCCGACATTGTGGCCGAGCTCGTGGGCCGTGACGTTGATGTCCCAGTTGCCGGGATGAGTACCGACCGGATCGGCGAAGCTGCCGATGATGTGGCCGTTCACCGCGTAGCCGAATTCGCCGCACGTTGCATTGAGCCACGCGACGCCGCCGTACGGCAGATTGCGCCGACCGGTGAGGAAGTGCGCCACGTCGCGGTCGACATCGGTCATGTTCGTGTTCCACCAGTCGCGGAACTCGCCGAGCGGATCGAACTCGTTGAAGAGATCCTTCTCGGTGTCGAAGAAGCGAGTGAAGACGATGCTGACGCGCGCGCCGACGTCGCGCTCGTAGATGGCCGAGATGGCGCCATAGAGCGCCGCGACATACTCGGCGGCCGCCGTGGCGTCATCGAAGATGTGGAAGTACTCCCAGTCCGTGTCGACCGCCGTCTCGATGGTCGGCCGTGTGCCGGGCGGAATTGCGCCGAAGCCTGCGATGCCGCCGCCACCGAGATCTTGGTCAAGCGTTCCGCACAGCGGCACCTCGGGCGCGCTGATGCCGATGGAGACGTCGAAGCGCGCCGGTCCCGATACGAGGCCCGGGCCGGCGATCGTCGTCGAACGCAGCGTGTGACGACCGCGGCCGACACCGCGGTCAATGATTCCTGCTGCGCCGCGATCACTGACGGCGAGGTACGCGAGTGAGCCAGGCTCGCCGATCACGGTGCCGCGGAAATGCTGCACGCTCCGCATTGCGTCAGCGAGATTTGGCGCGATACTCCCGCCGATACGAACGTCGATCAGCGGGTCGACGACATGGAAGCGCTCAAGCTGCAACGCGATCACGCTGCCGTCACCGAGTTCGAGAGCGGGCATCGCGACGACGTCACCGGTCGTACGAATGCGCGCACTGAACGCGGCGTCGATCATGAGCGTCGCGCCGGTCTGCGCGAAGAGAGGCGGGGTCTCGGCGCGCTGAACGGGAACGACGGCGAGAAGTGCGGACGCGAGGGCAGGGATGAACAGCATGAGGTCTCCGTTGGAGGCCCAAGCATACGAGAGAGTTCATCGGCGCCAAAGCGCTTTCGCGGGGGAGCGCGGCATTCGGCGCGTCACCTTGGCGCGCCGTAGCCCCGCGCAGGACTACCTTCGCGGACCGTCAAGTCTCCCTTCGCCGCATCACGAAGCTGCGGATCGTCGCCCCCCGCGGGCTTCGCCTCGGCGGTCGGCAGCACCGGAGCGCTCCGCGCCGGATCATCCATCGCAAACCAGTAATTGCGTTCGAATCGAAACGTCTCTGGTGCCGTGCCTGCGCCGACGTTCACCGGCGTCGATACCTCGCTTCGTTGGTAGACGATCAGATTCTCGATGAACGCGCCGTTGCGACACGGCACGAACTCCGGCGCGTTCGTCTCCTGCAGGATGCGCATGAACCACTTTGCCGGTAGATAGAACGTGTTGCGGCGCACGATGGCGCCGTCGACACCGACGAACGCGATCGGCGCCATCGAGCCGATGAACGTGCAGTCTTCGACCGTGATGTCCTTCGCTTCGTATTGCGTGGGCCCTTCGGACTTTGGCCGGAAGTAGGGGAGTCCTGTGGAACCGCCGATGTTGACGGCGCGCTGGCCCGCGTGTTCGAAGCGGCAGCGGCGGATTGTGATGTCGCGCGATCCGCCTTTGGTCTGCACGCCATTCGCTGCGCCGTTGCGCTCAAGATCATGAAACGAGCACGCCTCGATGCGCCCACGATGACATCCCACCACGTCGATCGCAGAGCCGTTGCGTCCCCAGCGATCGACGCGGCAGGATTCGATCACAAAGTCATCTACGCCTGACAGCTTGATGCCGTCGTGGTTGCCGGCACCGCCGCAGTGCGTGACGTTGACATTGCGCAGTGTGATGTGATGCGACGGCGTCTCGTAGCTGCCACCGTCGTCGATGTTCAGTCCGCCGATGGGCGCGCCGCGTATGACGATGTGCTCGAGCGTGAGATGCGCGGCGTCGGACAACTGCACCGTTCCGGTGAACGTCGGCGGGGCCGCGATGTTTTCGCCACGCACGATGACGGGTCGATCCGCGCCCCCGCGCACGTTCTTGGCATGAAACCCGGCATAGGCGCCTGCTGCGATGAGGATTTCGTGACCTGGCTGCGCGGCTGCGAGCGCACGTTGCAGTTCGGTGGTGGTTGTCACGCGCACTGTCGCCGACGTGCACAACAGCGCTGACATGAAGGAAGCAGCAATCGAAACGGATGGAAACATGGGTGCCGCAGCCTATCGGCTGATCGATGCTGGCGGTGAACTCGCGAAGGAGCCGCCGAGAATGCCAAGATTTCACTTGACGCCGGATCCTGGGGCGGTGCGGGCGACGCTGATCTCGACGGTGACGGCGTGGTGGGAGCCGGAGACTTGGCGGCGCTGTTGGGGCGTGGGAGAGCTGAGCGAGAACGATGTTTCCCATCGGAAGTCCTCTTTACACACGGCGCGGCGATGCACTACAGTTGTAGTGACGCTGCTACCTGTGTAGAGAACCTCCGATGCCCGCTCCCGAATCTCCCATCACCGACGCCGAATGGCACCTGCTTGAATCACTGTGGCGGCTGCAACGGGCAACGGCTCGTCAGGTGACCGAAAATCTTCACGACGCCCAGGCGTGGGCGTACTCCACGGTCAAGACCATGCTCGATCGCATGGCCGCGAAGGGACTGATCCACGCACGGCAGGTTGGCGCGACATGGGAGTTCAGTCCGGCGCTACGTCCGGATGATGCGCGCCGCTCGGCGTGGAAGCGATTCGTCACGAGCGCGTTTGGCGGCTCGGTCGCCCCGGCGCTGACGTTCATTGCCTCCGAAGCCAGGCTCACCAAGAAGCAGCGCGAGGCACTGCTGTCATTGCTCGAAGAGCAGGAGAAGTCATGATGAGTAACGCGGTCGTGTCTTCGTTGACCGACGGCAGCGGCTGGCTTGTCGCATGGATCACGCGCGCCAATCTCTGGACGGCAGCGCTCTTCGTGCTGACGTTTGCCGCCGATCGACTGCTCGCGAAGCGGGTGGCGCCGACGTGGCGAATGGCACTGTACGGCGCGGTCTTGATGCGCCTCATGATTCCTTTCGACATGTCGACGCCGTTCGGTCTGCTACCGTCGACATCAGATGTTGCGCCGGGAAATGTCCCCGTCACGGTCCTTGCGGCGGAATCGGCAGCACCGCGCGAGGTGATCCCGGGCCACGCCGTCGCGCCGGTTGCAGCGTGGGTATGGACCGCGATGGTGCCGCTCGCGTACTGCTGCGGAGTGGCTGTGATGCTCGGGCGATGGCGTCGTGATGCAGCGCGCTTGTGGAAGATCGTTTGCGACTCCGTGCCCGGCGCGCCGTCGGTCGCTGCGCTGTCGGACGACCTCGTAATCCGCGAGCACGCGACGCACGGTCCGCTGCTGATCGGTCTCCGGACACCGGTTATTGTGCTGCCGCGCGGACTCGTCGAGGCGTTGGCACCCGCGGCGCTGCGCGACATCGTGCGTCACGAATCCGCCCACGTGGCGCGGCGCGATCCGCTGTGCGCCGGACTTCTCCACCTCGCGGTCATCATCGCGTGGCCGATCACTCCAGTCTGGTGGGCAGGCTCACGCATTCGCGCGCTCATGGAGATCGCGGCCGACGAGCGGGCGCTGCGGGGTGCGGACACCGAAACCCGAGCTGCGAACGGCCGCACGCTCGTTGATGTCGCGAGCACCGCGCGGCACATGATCGGCGGCGGCGCCCTGGCCTTCACGGCGTCGATCTCTCCGCAACAGCCACGCTCGCCTTCACCGGTTCTCTGCTTGCATCGGGGCCGTGCCCGTGCGCGACGGACCTCAACATCGATGGCGCGACCGATGCGGCCGATCTCGCATCGCTGCTCGGCGTTTGGGGCCCCTGCGAAGCGCCGGACAACGACGAATGTGTGAATCCGATCGTGGTCAGCGGCGCCTTCGTCTCGCTCCCGTTCTGCACATCCAGCGCGACCACGAGCGTTCCGGGAGTTCCGCTCAGCTGCGACAACCCGCCCGTCGTGATCGGCAAAGACACGGTCCTCGCCGTCACGGACACTAACTTCGACACCGTTCTCTCGGTGTTCAATGGCTGCATCGGTACGCAACTCGGCTGCAACGACGACGCGCCCAACCCGGGTTGCCAGCTCGACGGGCTGAATCGCAAGTCGCGCGTCAACATCAGCGGCTTCGCAGGCCAAGTCTTCTTCATTCGCGTCTCCGGATTCAACGGATCGACCGGCAACTTCGCGCTGCGTATCAACGCGGACTGCATCGGCTGATTGACGGCGACTGTTCACACGCTTGATCAAACCGCGTCCGACTCCGTCACCGCGGCTTCTCGCAGCGCCCACGGAAGATGGGGCAAAATCACCGCGAGCATGACGCGGATTGTCACAACTGATGGTCGCGGGAGTCTCATGCAGCGTGCGCAGCGACAACAGACCTCAATGCCCACCACCCGACAAGCACTTCACCACTTCTCCCACCACAGCCTTCGCGTCGCCGAACAGCATCCATGTTTTGTCGAGGAAATACAGCTCATTGTCGATGCCGGCGAAGCCCGGGTTTTTGCTGCGCTTCACGGCCAGCACCGTGCGAGCGCGGTCGGCGTCAATGATGGGCATGCCGAAGATCGGACTTGACGTGTCGGCGCGCGCGGCGGGATTGACGACGTCATTCGCGCCGAGTACGAGACACACGTCACACTGCGGCATGTCGGAGTTGATCTCTTCCATCTCGACGAGATCCTCGTACGGAATCTCCGCCTCGGCGAGCAGCACGTTCATGTGACCGGGCATGCGTCCCGCGACGGGATGGATCGCGAACTTGACCGTGATGCCGCGCTTCTTCAGCAGGTCGTACAGCTCGCGCACCCGATGCTGCGCCTGCGCAACCGCCAGCCCGTAGCCCGGCACGATCACCACGAGCCGTGCGTCTTCGAGCAGCTGCGCCGCGCCTTCCGGCGTCTCGGGCTTGTATATCTTCTGTTCGCCCGCAGCCGCTTTCGTCTGCACTTGGCCGAATGCGCCGAACAGCACGTTCGTGAACGAGCGGTTCATAGACCGGCACATGATGATCGAGAGGATCAGTCCGCTCGATCCATCGAGCGCGCCCGCGGTAATGAGCAACTTGTTGTCGAGGACAAAGCCCATGGCGACCGCGGCGAGACCGGCGTAAGAATTCAGGATCGCGATGACCGTCGGCATGTCGGCGCCGCCGATCGGCATGACCAGCATCCATCCGAAGTTCAGCGAAAGAACGATGACTGCGACGAACGCCCAAGGCGCCCATGCGCTTGTGGGGGAAACGATCAGGGCGACACTCAGAATCACCGCCACACCGAACGCGGCCAGATTCACGACGTTCTGCCCGCGATAGACCCACGGTCGCTGCGGAATCCACTTGACCTCCTGCAGCTTCGCCGCAGCGATCAAGCTTCCGGTGAACGTGAGATATCCAAGGATCACTTCGGCGCCGATCGCCGTCATGATGAATGGCGTGAGCATCTCCGGCGAATGATCGAGCCAGTAGAAGTACTTGGCCGTGCCGACAAGTCCCGCCGCGAGTCCGCCGAACGCGTGCGACAGAGCGGTGCGCTGCGGAACGGCGGTCAGCGGAACGAGCGAGAGCCAGATGCCGGGCCAGACGGCGAGCGCGATCGGCACAATGATCCACAGATGTCGCGACCAGTCCGTGTGATGCGAGACCTCGGGCTTCGCCCATGTCGCGATCACACCGATGAGCATCGCCGCGATGCCGGCGAACACGCCACGACGGGCACTCTTCGGATCGCACATCCAGTGCAGCGAAAGAACGAAGAGACCAGTGGCGACGAGATACGCCAGTTCAATCAGCGTGACGATGCTCACGGCTTGCTTTCGCCAGAGGGGGACTGCCGCGACTTGAACATCTTCAGCATGCGATCGGTGATCAGGAAGCCGCTGATCATGTTCGTCATCGAGGCGAACAGCGCGACTGCGCCGATGAAGCGGATCGGTGCGGGGTAGTCCTCGCCGCCCGCCACCATGATCGAACCGACGACAGCGATCGCAGAGATCGCGTTCGTGAGCGACATCAGCGGCGTGTGCAGCAGCCGCGAGACGCGCCGGATCACGCCGATGCCGATGAACGTCGCCAGCATGAAAACGAAGAGCATCGCGACAAGGTCGAGCGGCGTGTCCGGTGCTGGTGCCGCACTTGCTGCCGCCGATATTTCAAGGACGTTGTTCATGCGTTCCCTCCCTGCTTCACACCGTGCTTCCGTCCGTCTGCATCGCGCTGCGGGTTGCGGCGTGCAGAATCTCGCCGCCATGCGTGATGACGGAACCGCGCATGATCTCGTCATCGAGATTCAGCGCGAACGTCTTGTCCTTCCAGAACGCCAGCAGGAAGTGCGTGAGGTTGCGCGACCAGAGGACGCTCGCATCCGTCGGCATCGTCGCGGGCAGGTTCAGCGGTGCGATGATCTTCACGTCATGCTCCACCACGGTTCTGCCCGGCTGCGAAAGCTCGCAATTGCCGCCGCCGTCGGCCGCAAGGTCGACGATCACCGAGCCGGGCTTCATGCGCCGAACGATCTCGGCGGAAATGAGTTTCGGCGCGAAGATGCCGCCGATGAGCGCCGTCGTGATAACGATGTCCGAGATCGCGCATTGCGCCGCGAGCAGCTGCCCTTGCCGAAGTCTGTCGTCGCTGGAGAGTTCCTTCGCGTAGCCGCCGGCCGCCGCTGCGCTGCCATTCAGCTCGATGCCGACATACTTCGCGCCGACGCTCTCGATCTGTTCCTTCACTTCCGGCCGCACGTCGGTCGCACTGACTTGCGCGCCGAGTCGTCGCGCCGTGGCGATGGCAGTGAGTCCCGCAACACCGGCGCCGATCACGAAACATTTCGCCGGCAGGATCGTGCCCGCTGCAGTCATGAGCATCGGCACGTATTTGTTCAGTTCGATCGCGCCGAGCAGTGCGCCCTTGTATCCGGCGATGTTCGCCATCGACGTCAGCGTGTCCATACCTTGCGCGAGCGTCGTGCGCGGGATCGCATCGGTCGAGAACGCAGTGATGTTCCGCGACACGAGAGCGCGCACGATCTGCAGATTGCGCGTCGGCATCAAGGAGCAGAGGACGACTGATCCGGGCGCGAGGAGCGCGACCTCGTCGAGACTCGGCGGGCCGACCTTCAGAAGCAGCTGCGCATCGCCCAGTGTTTCGGAAGCGCCGGGCATGATGGTGGCGCCAGCACTCGCGTAACTCGCATCGCTGAAGTGGGCGCGCTCGCCGGCGCCGCACTCGATCGCAATGTGAAAGCCGGCTGCAGTGAGCTTCTTTACGGACTCAGGCACGAGCGCGACCCGAGTCTCGCCCTCCGTGACTTCTCGCACCACCACGAGCTTCATGCTGGCGAGAGTAGCAGGAGGTCGAGCGATCGTCACCCAAACCTGTCGGTTCACCTCCGCCGCGATCCGATTTCGCGTTACGATTTCCAACATGGACCGCATGCAACGCGTGGTTCGCGTCCTTCGACGCGGTGAAGTGGACGACGCGCGCGAGTCGCTCGCGTATTGGCTCTCGCGCCCGCCGATCGAGCGCATCCAGCATGTGGAAGCACTGCGACAACAGTGGACGGGGCCCTCGTATGGAACTGCATCCCGACTTTCGCGAGTTGCTCGCGTCCTTCAACTCCCATCACGTTGAGTATCTCGTGGTCGGCGGTTACGCGGTCGCCTTCCATGGCGCGCCGCGATTCACAGGCGACATCGACCTCTTCGTTCGCGCGACTCCCGACAACGCCCAGCGTGTCGTCAGCGCGCTGACCGCATTCGGATTCGGCAGCCTTGGATTGTCCGCGGCGGATTTCTCGGTCGAACATCGGGTGGTGCAGCTCGGATACGAACCGTGGCGCGTCGATCTTCTCACCAGTCTCGAGGGCGTCTCTTGGGCAGAGGCCGAGCGCGGATCCGTCGCCGCAGATTTCGGCGTGCCGGTTCGAGTCATCGGCCGCGCGGAACTGCTGCGCAACAAGCGAGCGCTCGCGCGGCCACAGGACTTGGCGGACGCGGACCGACTTGCGAATGGGGACGAGTGAGGTGCGCACATCCGCTCGCCGCCGATCTGCGGATGCCGTCCATCTTTGGATGGGGTTGCGCCTGCTCCGCCGTGGAGAGGCATCGACCTCCCCGCACTCGATATGCTTGAGCCGACTGGTTGCTTGGCGCGTGGAGTGAGCGCGCGCGATGGCCACGACAAGGCGGCCGCTATGCGAAAACTTGGAGCTGTCGGCGTCGGCTGGCTGGTCTGCACCACCATCGATCAGGTGCTGGGGTTCATGACCGCGGGCATCGGGAAGGCTGCGCCGCCGGGGAGTGATTCCGAAGCAGCGACGCCTACGCTGACTGACGTCGAGTCGGCGATGAGCGCCATCGCGTCCGCCGGCGAATCGAGTGTTTCCGGCACCCAGTTCATGCTCGCTGCGGTGATTGGCGCGGTCGCCGGCTTCGGAGGCGGCTGGATCGCGGCGACGATCGACGAAGATTTCGCCGTGGTGCGCAACCTGGCGATTCTGCTCATTGTTGTCGGCGGCGTAATCGCCGCCTTTGCAGCAACAGCGGACTACAACAGGTACGCCATGCTCTGCATCGTCAGCGGCATCGCGCAGGGGGCAGGATCAATCATCGGCGGACGGGTGAAGTATGGATGAAGTCGATGTCAGCGAAGTCATGAGTGTCGCGTCTGCTTCGGCAGGCTCACCCACCTGCAGCACCAGCAGCGTCTGATCGTCACCGGGTCGCACACCCGCTTCGAACGCCAGCAGCGCGCCGGTGATGGAGCTCACGGCGCACGCCGGCGCGCCCGAGCACAATCGCAGCGACTCTTCAATGCGCGCCACGCCGAACTGTTCCCCGCTCGGGTCGAGCGCCTCAGTGATGCCGTCCGTGTACATGACGAGGGTTTCGTGCAGCGCGAGCTGCGTCGTCGTCTCTTCGTACAAGATCCCCGGGGCGATCCCGAGCGGGATGTCGCCGACCTCGTCGAGCAGCCGCACGCGCTGCGCACCGTTGCCGCTCCGCAGCAGCGGAGGATTGTGTCCCGCACGAGCCCACCGCAGCGCGAGCGATGCAGGATCAAACACGGCGGCGAATGCGGTGACGAACCCTTGTTCGACCGATTTTTCGACCAGGTAGTTGTTCAGCGAATCCAGCACCGCGCCAGGTCCCGCAATCGGATTCGGCACGGTTGCAACAATTGCGTCGACCATCGCGCTCACGACGGCGGCACTCGGTCCATGGCCGCTCGCATCGGCAATCACGAGCAGCCACTGTTCGGCACTTGGGTTGTCGCGCATCGTCACACGGCGCACTGCGTACAGGTCGCCGCCTGCCGTATCGAACGTGCCGAAGCTGGCACCGAGCGCGGCGCCGGGAATGGACGGAAGCGGCGTCGGCAGCAGGTGCCGTTGAATCGCGGCGATACGGTTGATCTCGCGCTGCTTCGACTCGTCGGCTTCGCGCAGTTTGCGATTGGCGATGACGTTGCGTACCGTGCCGCCCACGAGATTCGTGGTGACCAGCAGTTCTTCCACGAGCGGCGCCTCGAACGCATCAAGGCGCTTCGCGAGAAAGAAGCCCCAGTTGAGAATCTCGCCGCCGTCGTACAGCGGAATGGCGATGAGTGAACGGAACGGAGCGAGCTCGTCTCCAAGCACGGTGTCGTCATCAGCGCGAAGATTGTTGAGGAGCGCAGGTTCACCGCGCTGCATGATTTCGCCGAGCAGTCCGCCGCGCGTGAGTGGAAGCGTGTCCCAGTCGCGCCACGGGTTGGGCGTCTCAGTCTCGTTGTCGAGACCCATCAGCAGCTTGCGCGTAATTTTGTACGTGCCGCGCTCCAGTCCGCGCGCGGATGTCGCGATATACCCGTCGACGCCATTCAGCCGGCGCATGCCGCGCCCGAAGCTCGACTGCACATCGGACGGTTCACGGGCCGTGCTCACTGCCCGCATCATTTCGATGAGGATCGGAATCCGCTCGCGCGACGACAGCTCGACGAAGTGTGCCTGAATGCGTGAAGTTGCTTCCATGGACGTGCTGGCCAGGTCGAACGGCGGCGCCACGACAGGAGGTACGCTGTTGATGGAGTCCACCGCGCGATTCATGGAGGCACATGGTATGGCCGCGAGTTCGCCTGGTTCGTTCGAGTCTGAAACGTTCACACCACCCTTGCGTGCCGCGCTCGATGCGGCGATCGAGCAGGCGGAGAAGAGCTGGCACGAAGGTGGCATTCCGATCGGGAGTGCGCTCGTCGACGAAAATGGCACCATCGTCGCGGTGGGCTATAACCGCCGGGTGCAGCGGGGGAGCATGATTCTTCACGCCGAAATGGACTGTCTGGAGAACGCCGGTCGCCGGCGCGACCTGCCGCGCTGCACCCTCGTTTCCACGCTCTCCCCATGTCCGATGTGTTCAGGAACTGCAATCCTTTATCGCATCCCGCACGTGGTCATCGGGGAACACCGGACCTTCCTGGGGGCCGAGGACTGGATGACGCAGCAGGGGATCAAACTCACGGTGGTCGACGATCGCCGCTGCATTGAGCTGATGGAGCGGCTCATTCGTCAGAAGCCGGATCTTTGGTTTGAAGATATCGGGAAGTCGTGAACGACTCGACGACCACTCTCTAAACGTGAATCTCACATCAATTCCTCGTGGAGGGTCGCTCAATGTGCCGAAAGCTGCTAGACTAGGCACTTCAATGCCGGTGGCCCCTCAGCCGTTTCCGCTTCCGCGAGCAGACGGCACACAATGAGGATTCTGCTGGCAGCGACTCGACTGTTTCCCGTCAACCGCATCGGTTGAGTCGGGCGAACGGACCGAGTCGCTCCGCCTGCGGCCGCTCTTGCTCCAAACGTTTTGGAATTTGAGACTCGTCCGCGTTCAGTCTGACCATTGGGTCAGCGTGTGTGGTTCCATCAATCTGATGGCACCCCCGCGCGGGACAATAAATGGTCGAAGGGTATTTCTTTGTCGATTGATAGTTCGTCTGTTTTCACCTCGCTCAACCTTTCAGCTCCCTTGCTTCGCGCCTTGGCCGAAGAGGGTTACACCCAACCAACGCCAATTCAGCTGCAGGCGATTCCGACCGTGATGGCCGGGCGCGATGTGCTTGGCTGTGCGCAAACCGGCACCGGCAAAACCGCCGCCTTCGCCCTGCCGATTCTGCATCGTCTCACGACCGGCCCGGCAGCGGCGCCTGATGCCCAGCGTCGTGGCCCGACGCTGCCGCGCGTGCTCGTGCTCGCACCGACCCGCGAGCTTGCCACGCAGATTGCTGACAGCTTTCGCGCGTACGGCCGGCACACCGGTATGCGGCAGACCGTCATCTTTGGCGGCGTCAGCCAATTTCATCAGGTCAAGGCGCTTGATCGCGGCGTCGACATCCTCGTCGCGACGCCAGGCCGTCTCATCGATCTGATGGAGCAGGGTCTCATCAAACTCACCGCGATCAACACGCTCGTCTTGGACGAAGCTGATCGCATGCTCGACATGGGTTTCATCCAGCCGATTCGGCGGATCGTTGCCCAGGTTCCGAAGAACCGTCAGACGCTGCTCTTTTCGGCGACGATGCCGACGGAGATCATGCGCCTCGCGGACTCACTGCTTTCGAATCCGGTGAAGGTCGCAGTCACTCCTGTCGCTTCGGCCGCGCCGAAGATCGAACAGGCGCTGTACCTCGTGTCGCGCAACGTGAAGCAGGCGCTGCTGCATCATCTTCTGCAGGACAAGAGCGTCGACCGCGCGCTCGTCTTCACGAAGACGAAGCACGGCGCCGACCGTGTCACGAAGAAGCTGATCCAGGCCGGCATCTCTGCTGACGCGATTCACGGCAACAAGGCCCAGAATCGCCGCGAGCGTTCGCTCGAGGGATTCCGCAGCGGCAAGCTGCGCGTTCTCGTTGCGACCGACGTTGCAGCCCGCGGACTCGACGTTGATGACATCTCGCATGTCGTCAACTTCGATCTCCCGATGGAACCAGAGGCGTACGTTCACCGCATCGGCCGGACCGGCCGCGCGGGAAAGACCGGCATCGCGATTTCGTTCTGCGATGGCGAGGAACGTGGTCTGCTTCGCGACATCGAGCGCCTTACTCGCATGCCGGTTCCGCAGCTGCAGCTGCCGATTCTTGATCCGTCGCTCGTGATGCACGATGCACCGGAGGATCGGGAGCGCTCAGAGAATCGCGGCCGTCAGCAGCAGGGACGGGGTTCATCGCGGCAGCAGTCGTCGGGTCGTCAGCGACAGTCGAGCCAAGGTACTTCGTCGTCGCAAGGCGCGGCTCGCGGATCGACACGATCGCAGCCGGCTCGATCACAGGCTCGATCCCAGTTGACAACGAGTGCTCATCCGGTCGCACATCCGTTGGGTCAGACGAGCTACACGCCTGCTCGAGCTCCGACGGGCATCGCGCGTCGCGGCCAGAGCACGCCTCGATCGCGCTAAGCGCACCGAGCCCTAAGTAGTACACAGCAATAGAACACAGCCGGGCAACACCGCATAGGTAATTGCCCGGCTGTGTTGTTTTCGTGGGCTGCACACGGAAAACCGTGCGGGCCCCGTCAGGTACACGGGGTTTCAGGACCCGTTGTTGGCCGAGTCGCGCTCCAGCCATCGCTGGCTCGCACGACCGGCTCGTTCGGTATCCCTACCGGTGCGAGCCCATATCGAATAAACCGTGAAAGTCACTCTGCACTGGATCACCTCCTTCTTGGAACTCGCTGAAGGAATTCGCTCGAAGGAACTCGCTCAGGGAATTCGCTGAATCTCAGCCGTCGCGGCTCCGTCTCGGCAGAGCCCGCCGCCAAGTGGTTCCCCTCCGCGGCGTCCCGCGGAGCACATCGCCCGAACATGGCTCGCTTGCCGTTTCGAGACGGGGCGAACGCTGCCGGTCGTCGAGGAACTCCCGATCGTGGTACCGCGGCGTTTCGCGGTGGTGCGAACGGACACTCCATCGATGCGTGGAGTATTGCAGCCTCAAACCCGAAGGCAAGCTTAGATGTTGCAGAAAGTAGCGCGATCAGACGGGAGCTCGGCTGGCTTCCTCGCCTCAATCGTCACAGTCTCCCCAAGCTCCGAGCAGGATCGCCAGGTCGCCGGCGCCGACGAGGTCGTCGCCATCGAGATCGGCAAGGGAGAAGCCGATGCTGCCCCAAGACCCGAGAACCACCGCGAGATCCGCTGCATTCACGGCTGAGTCACCGTTCAAGTCACCGACGCAGTCGGGAATCACGACTCCGAACGGATCTCCGTCGGGACCAAACTGGCTGATATCGATGCTGTTCCACTCATCGAGGTCGTGAACCGCGGGGTCGAAGTTGGTGCGGCTGCGAGCGACACGGAACATGTCGCCGACATCGAGACCTTCAAACTTCGAATTATCGCCGGGCTGCCAGGCACCCGATGCGTTGCGGTCGAACACCTGCACCGCGCCGCCGTCGACGGCGTAGAGCCGTCCGCCGTCGTCGAAGTCGAAGCCCGTCAACGCGTCGAAGTCGAAGATCGATTCGACGGGCGAAATCGTGCTGCCCGGTGCACGCGGGATCTTGAATCCTCGCAGCGCATCAGCGGTTTCGGACGAGATCCACAAGCGGCCGTCCACAGGATTGATCGCGATGCGCGTGTCGTTGCCGATCTGCGTCGAAGGCGCGATATTCCAGCTGGGCACGTTACTTCCGGGCGGCAGCGCGAGCGAGCGCGGATAGCGCGAGATCGTTCCGCCGAAGCCGGACGTACCGGGCACGAGCACGTAGACGGAGTCGCTCTCGTCGTCGTACGCAATGGCGCGCGGCGGTCCCGCCACAGGGGCGCTTGCGATCGGCGTTCCATCAGTCGCGAACTTCGCAAGCGTCGCAGTGCCAGGGGTGATGGTGAAGATCTCGCCGAAACGGCTGAGCGCGAGCTGCGTCGCAGCGGTGGCGCCCAGGACCAAGTGCGAACCATCGATCGGATCGACATGGATGAGCTGCGGCGGCGCCACTTCGCTGCCCGCTGTCAACAGCACCCAGCCGGTCTGCGGCTGATCGAGGACGAGATCCGCGATGCTCCACATCGGCGTGGGATGCGGAATCGGATCTCCGTTGCCAAAGCCGATGGTCAACGGCAGATTCTGGACGAAGGTGTAGTCCTTCCAGAACACGCCCGACTTGGCTTTGACGGCGAAGTAGCCGTCAAGGAGTCGCTTGACTCCGTCGTCATGCGGTTCGTTGAGCCCGGGCAGCACCTTCAGCGTCCACGAGTTCACGCCTTCTTCAGGGTCGTCGGACGTGACGAGCGTCAGTGTGGTCGAGACGTCGTATTGCTTCGTCGTGAACGGTGATTGACCGAAGATGTCACCTTCGTCCTGTCCTGGATCACGGACGGTCAGCAGCATCTCGCCTCCATCGCGCTCGATGCCGTTCATCGTTACGCAATGGCCGCCGCCGCGCTTGTACACAGGCAGCCCTTCCTGCGTCGTCGCGACGATCGCGTAGCGGCCGTAGCAGACCGCAAGCACGTTGCCGTCGTGCGCGAGCTGACCGAGATTGGTGAACGACACCGGCGGCGCGTTGTCGTCCAGGAACGCGGCGGTAAAGACGAGGTCGTTTTGGGCGTTGCCGAACCAGCCCTCCGACACCATGGCGTTGTAGACGTTCGAGAACTTGCCGCCGCACGGCAGCGAACCGCACTCGCCGTCGCCGCCGCCGTCGCCTTCGGAATCGTTGCAGTCCGGATCGTCGGGATCGCTGCCACCGGGACTGATGCTCGCCAGTGGACCGATCTCGTCCAGCAGATTCGTGATGTCGTAGTACGTGTCGTAACCGGTGAAACTGCCCACGCCTGGAACCACGGATGGATATCCGTGATTCGCGATGTACGCCATGATGTTCATCAGGGACGTCGGCGCGCAATAGCAGGCGCCGGCATTGGGAAGTCCGACCCGCTTCTGATCAAGATCGGGAACGCCGACGCGCTGGTGTTGAAAGTTCGTCGAGCTGACCCACGAATTGATCGTGACGTTGGCGACGGCCGCTGATGCTGCAGTTCCGGCGAGCGCGACGGCGACAATCAGACGACTGACGGGCGATCCGATGCTGGAGCTGGATCGTGTGCAATTTCGTGTGTAGTTTCGTGTGTTCATTGGTAGAGATCCTCAGAAAGCGCACCACGTGTCGTGTGAGGGATGACGGGCGCGTCTACGACCTACTCCGTGTGGACTGCCGATTTCCTGCGCTACAAAACGCAAAAACGTCAAAGATCGTTCCAAGGCGTCATCGCCGGACGAAGAGTGAACCCGGGCATCGCAACCAGCGGTACGACTCGCACCATGTCTCGAATCGCAACGCTGGCCGTCTGCGGCTTCCTCGCCTTTGTTCCGCAGGCGGAGCCGGGCGCGTCAGACGCGGTGGTCGACAAGCTCCGCGCAGACGCGGCCGCGCTCCGCCCCTTGGGGAAGAGCGATCTCGTTCGTGCATGGTTTGATGCGACGTCCGCACTGCCCGTCATCGCGCCGCGCACGGTCTGGCGCAATGCCGATCGATCACAGGTGCTGCTCGATGCGGCGGGGTTTGATGTCGTGGCATTCGATGTAAACGACTTCGAGCGGTTGGCGCCCATCTGGCGGGCGCTGGGATTTGCGGACGGTCAGGATGACGCGCAGCTCCGGTCGGGCATCTTCGTGTGGTACACGGTCGCGCGGCGCCGTGCGAGTTGATTCCCGTATGCCATTCCGTTGCCCGGCGATGAGTCGTAGCATGCGGCTGTGTTCCCGGCGCTGCCCATCCTGATTGCCATCGCGAGCATGTTCGTGGGACTGGTGGCGATTTCGTGCGGACTGATTGGTCAGACGTCGCTGGCACTGCCGACGTGTCGTCGCTGTCGCGTTGATCTGCGCAGCGTTGCGTGGGATGCGGCGCCAGCGTGTCCGGGGTGCGCCCGTCCGATCGTGGGCGATTGGGCAGTGCGGTGGCGCAGCCGGCGCCGAAGCAAACGACCCATCATCGCTGGCGTCGCATTCATTCTGCTGGCGCTCGCCATTGTTCTGGTCGATCGCTCCTTGCATGCGCGCGGTCTGCAGTGGCGCGATCTCCGGCCGGCGTCCGTGGAGTTCGCGACGCTGGAGACTGCGAGTAAGGGCGCGGTTGCGACCCGGCGGCTCGCGCTCCAGTCCCTGATGCGCCGCGCCGACGCGGGACGTCTGGACGAAGCGCCGCGCGCCGCGCTTGCCGAGCAAGCATTCGCGACAATCGGACCTTCGGTCGATTCCACCTGGTACGACGCTGCGATCACAGCAGCAGACCGTGGTGATGAACGCCTGGCTGCGATCGTGGTGCCCACCGTGGCGCCGAGTGCGCTGCTTCCGACGCAGTCGAGCGTCCGCGATGATGCTCTCGTGTTTGGTCCTGTCAGTGCACCGTGGCAGGCCGAGAGAGCTGGCTGGATCACGGTGTGGACCAACATCAAGGTGAACGGCAGCGTGGTCAGTGAACGGCTCGTGCTCAGCAACACGCAGCTCGGCATCGCTCTCGAGCTGCCTTCGGCGATCCGCGAGGCAAAGCCGTACCACGTGACCGCTGAATGGACGCTGGTGCTTGTTCCACGGAACGCGCACGATCCGGCGGAAGAGGCGCTGCGAACTTCCGGCAGTCTTCCGGACGACATTCCTGCGGCGACTGCGCGCGGCGCTATCGACACCACTCTTGGTGATACGACGCGTGGAACGACCACCGGAGGAAGCAGCGGTTCCTGAATCGCTGGAATGAAGTCATGCCGGACACCGCATCCGTTTCGATCGAGGCAGCGGGCATCATCGCGTCGCTGTCAATTCCATGGGGCTTGATTCCGCGCGAACATGTCATTGCGTTCGCTTGGCTCGCCGCAGCGCTCGGCGCCAGTGTCCCAGCCGCGTTCGCCGCGATCCTCTGGGTGCAGGCGTGGCGCGGCGTGCGGTACTTTGGAGCGCCGCGCTGTCGTGAGTGCCGCACGCAGCTGCGCGGCGAAGGCAAGACCGTTCCCGACCGCTGCCCTGAGTGCGGTGTGACGACCGGCGGAGTCGATGTCGACTTCGGCATGCGCCGGTGGCGCTGGTGGACGGCGCTGCGCACGCTGGGACTCGGCGCATGCTTTGTCGGGCTGGCGATCGTGCTCGCGGCGCTGGGCGGCGCGCACGTCGATCGTTCGGTGCGATTCGTGAGCATCACGTCGTACCGGGGCGCCATCGATCCAACGTTGCGGCACGGCCGGCTTGGGCCCGCGATTCTTGGATCATTGCGCTATGCGTCGGATGCGGCACCCAGCGAACTGCACGTTCGTGATGCAGTGCTCGGACCGTTGCGCGCCTACGTCCGCGACAACATCCCGCCGCATCGCGGACTCGGACTGCTGCTTGATCGTTTAGGCAGTCCCAATGAAGCGACACCGCTCGCGAGATTGATCACGGTCGATCTCGTTGGCACTCTCGTGGTGCGCGGCGCGATGCCGGTCGACGAAGGGCGCGCGATCATCGAGCGTCTTACGGCCGGTCCGCGCATTGTTGTTCCCACGCATTCGCGGGCCGGTGAGCCGATCGCCGTGACGTTCGCGCCGGTGTCGCTGTTTGCACTCGGCAGCGTCGTTGCGGTGCGGATTGGTGCGGAAGGAGGCGAGCCGCGCGCGGTCGGAATCACGCAGCTGGAATCTGACCGATATCCCGGGATGGTCTCATGGGCCTGCGGCGAATCGCTTCCGGCAGGACGTTACGTCGTCGAAGTCGACTGGACGGCCGAACTGATTCCGTCGCCTGACGCAGATCCAGAGCAGAAGCCATGGTGGTCCGGCGCAACAACGGAGCGGCGGATGGTCGACGTTGTCGACGAGCCATGGCGACCACGCCTCTTGAGCGATGCGGAGATCGGCGCGATCCAGTCACCGTTTCTCGCGCGGGCTCAGCAGCCGATTGTGACGTGGGAGGCGGTAGGACCGACGCGCACACTGCGAGTAGAGATGGTCGCTCCCTTGCGACCCGGCATCGCCATGATCGGCCGCTGGCACCTTCTGGTGCATGGACTGACCATTCCGATCGCCGAATCGACGTACGCCGTCGACATGCTGCGCCTTCAGGAAACGGTGGTGGTGCCTGCAGAAATCAATTCGTTGATTACCCGCGTCGACTGTGTGTTCGAGCCGGATGTCAGCGTGGCCGCGGTGTTCAGTCGCTTCGCGGACGGCGCGTGGCCTCAGCCGATCGCTTTCAACAACCTCGCCGTGTCGCGTCCGGTGAACGCGCGCTGATCGATCACAGTCCTTCGTCGTCGTCGACATTCTTCGGATCAAACACCGTTCCGTCCGCGGCATGTTCCTGCGCCATCGCCTGCATCCGCTTCCAGTCGTCCATCGAGATAATGACCTCGCGCGCCACCGAGCCGTTGTGCTCGCCGAGAATTCCCGCGAGACCCATCTGGTCGACCAGCCGGCTCGCGCGGCCGTAGCCGACCGCGAGACGGCGCTGCAGCAGGCTCACGCTGCCACGCCCGCTCTCGATGATGATCTCGACAGCCTTCTCGAACAGCGGGTCCTTCTCGATCGCGTTCAATCCGCCGTCACCGATGCCGCTTCCGCTTTCCGCGGCCTGCGCCTGTGTGCCCTTGATAGCGATGAGCGTGCGCTCAAAGGTGGGCGCAGCGACTTCCTTCAGGAACTTCGCGACGCGCCGAGTTTCAGAATCGGTGACCAGCGTTCCCTGGCATCGGCGCAGTTCGGTCGAGGTCGGCGTAAGGACGAGCATGTCGCCCTGGCCGAGCAACAGCTCCGAACCCTTCTGATCGAGCACGATGCGGCTGTCCATTCCGCTTGCGACTTTAAAGCTGCAGCGGCACGGCATGTTGCTCTTGATGAGACCGGTGACCACGTTCGCCTGCGGGCGCTGCGTCGCGAGGATCAAGTGAATGCCGACCGCGCGGGCCTTCTGGGCGATGCGCACGATCGAGGTCTCGACCTCTTTGTTCGTCATGATGAGATCGGCGAGCTCGTCGATGACAAACACCATGTACGGCAGCTTCTTCGGGAGCTTCGCCTTCTCAAGATCGGTCTTGGGCTGCATGCGCTCGAAGAGCTCGGCTTCTCCGAGCTCGTTGTAGCCGCGGATGTCGCGCACGCCGGCTTCCTTCAGAAGCTCGTAGCGCTCTTCCATCTTGTTGACCGCCCACTCGAGAATGCCGGCGGCCTTGTTCATCTCCGTCACGACCGGACACATGAGATGCGGGATGTCCGCGAACTGGCTCATCTCGACCATCTTCGGGTCGACGAGCACCAGCTTCAGTTCATCTGGCCGCTTCGTGTACAGCCAGCTCATGATGATCGTGTTCATGCACACGCTCTTGCCGGAGCCGGTCGTACCGGCGATCAGCATGTGCGGCATCTTGCAGAGATCGAGCACGAGCGGTTCGCCGGCCGAGTCCTTGCCGAGGAACATCGGAAGAATCATGCCTTCTGACTGCTTGCCCGACATGAGTTCCTTGAGCCGGACCTTTTCCTTCTGGCGGTTCGGCACTTCGATGCCGACCGCTGTGCGGCCCACCATGTTGGGAATGATGCGGATGTTCGGCGCCTGCAGCGCGCGAGCGATGTCCTTCGAGATCGTTTCGAGCCGCGCGACGCGTGTGCCCGGTGCGAGCTCAACGGAGTACAGCGTGACGACGGGGCCGCTTTCGATGCCGACGACTTCCCCCTGGATCTGAAACGTGTGCAGTGCCTGCTCAAGCACAGTCGCCTGGTCGCGGACGATCGACTCCATTTTCTGCGAGAAGTTCCGCTCCGGCTCCTCCAGCATCTCGAGCGTCGGAAACTGATAGCCCTCGAAGTTCTGCTCGCGCGGAATGTCTTCATCGCGCGCGAGGATCTTCTGCGCGGTCGCCATCTTGATCGGCAGCTTGGCGATCTTCGCGCGCAGTTCGGCTTCGGTGAGGCGTGGCTTCTCGACAGCGGTATCGAGTTCGGTCTCGTCCGCTTCATCAACGTCGTCGGTGTCGATGTCGACTTCGTCATCGATCTCGACAACCTTCTTGACGCGCTTCTTTGGCGCGACAGGCTTCGTCGGCACAGCGGCTGCGTCCTCCAGCGCGGCATCGAGCGCCTCGGCATCGACATCAGCGACCGACGCGGGCTTCGCCGACGTGCGGACGGTACGCCGCGCCGTAGCGCCAACACCGACCGCGATTGGCTGCGGGCGCTGCAGCGTGAGCCGGCTCTTGAGCGCGGCGAAGGTCCCTGCGTAGTCAAACTCGAGGATGGGATCGAGAAACGAAAGCGTGCGCGACAGCGCGGCCGGCAGCGCGAACACGACTTCATCCATCGCGACGATCGCACCGAGAAGAAACGCGCCGATCGCGAGCAGGCTGCAGCCGACACCGCCGAACCGCTGCACGAGTTCATCACTCGCCCACATCGGCAGGAGACCGGCATCACATCCGGTCAGTGGGCCGACGGTCGGCATCCAGGCGGCGTGCAGACAGGACAGCGCAATCATCATGATCACACCGCCGATAGCGCGCACAGTCGGATGCGGGACCGGGCGGCCGATCGCGAGGAAAGCGAGTGCGACGCCGCTGAGCAGAATCGGCACCCACACGCCGATGCCCAGAACCATGTACGTCCAGAACGCGAACACGCCG
Source organism: Phycisphaerae bacterium (assembly GCA_034439815.1). Classification (GTDB taxonomy): domain Bacteria; phylum Planctomycetota; class Phycisphaerae; order Phycisphaerales; family SM1A02; genus JAEUIT01. The sequence goes on along the minus strand of JAWXBD010000261.1, from coordinate 10,008 downwards.
CCGACCCGGCCGAGCAGGTTCGCTGCAGGTTCGTTGTGCACGCTGACCACGTGCGACGGCCAGTCGGCAGCGTTGAAGCTCGCCATCGCGAGAAAGGTGAAGACCCACATCACGCCTGCCACAACCCACAGCAGCCTCCGGGTGACGCCCGCCTCCGGGAGGATCGCGGCGACGACCGAAGCGGCTGATGTTGAGGTTTCGGATCGGGATCGTGGGGACGTACCAGTTGATGAAGTCGGCTTCCGTGCCATATCCCGGTGGTATCGGCCTTTGCAGCCGGTGTTTGTGAGATTCCGCGCGACCGTCTTGCCACCCCAACTCCCAACACAATGAGGGGCCTCGATCACAGCCCGTCTGCTACTTTGTCCCTTCATGAAGTTTCGACTGCTTGACCAGTTCCTGGAGCGCGACACCGGCCACGCCGTCGCTATCAAGAACGTGACCATCGCGGAGGAATACCTGGGCGATCACTTCCCCGGTTTCCCGGTGCTCCCGGGCGTCTTCATGATCGAGGCCATGACCCAGGCCGCTCGGGAAGTCCTCGTGTTACGGGGGAAGCCGCGATTCGTCCTTGGGCAGGTCCGGGCACTCAAGTACGGATCGTTCGTGCGGCCGGGTGAAACGCTGCGCGTGGAAGTCACTTTGGAAAAAGAACTTCCCGACGGCAGTGTGCAGTTCAAAGGGCAGGGGACGGTCCTGCGGCCCGGTGCTCCGGCGACTGAGTCCGAGACGGCTGTGGCCGGTCGCTTTACAATGCGATGCCTTGTTGGGGCCCCGCTGCGCTGAAGCGGGGATTGTTCTGATTTAATGAAAGAGGCTGTTTGATGGCTGCGAGCGGAACCATGAAGTCGAGAGACGAGATCATCGCTGACGTACAGGAGGTCCTCGAAGAGGCCTTGGGGGCCGATCCCGATGAGATCACGCTCGACGCGACGCTCAATGGCGACCTCGGCGCCGAGTCAATCGACTACCTGGACATCGTGTTCCGTCTGGAGAAAAAATTCTCCACTCCGGCGCGGCCGTTCAAGATTGCGCAAGGCGAGATGGTTCCGGAGAATCTCATGACCGATCCCGGCCTCGTCGAAAACGGCAAGGTGACTGCGAAGGGCATCACCCTCCTGAAAGAGCGGATGCCGCATCTGGATCTTGGTGGCTTCGAGTCTGACCCCAAGGTGGCAAAGCTCTCCGACCTGTTCACCGTGAAGAGTCTCGTCGAGTTCGTGGACCGCAAGCTCAGGGGCTGAGTGCGTCCACTGGTTCCGCAGGCGCTTGCGCCGAAGGTCATCGCATGCGCTGGATGTGGATCGACTCGATCATTGCGTTTGAGCCGCGCCACAAGCTGGTCGCGATCAAGAACGTGTCGATGGCGGAGGAGCATCTGCATGACCACTTCGAAGCGGAGAACGGCCTCGCCGCCGATCCGGTCATGCCGACATCACTGATTCTTGAAGGCATGGCGCAGACGGCCGGCATCCTGGTCGGCAGCGTGAATGACTTTCGGGAAAAGGTCGTGCTCGCGAAAGTCACGAACGCGACGATCAGCGCCGACGTGCGGCCCGGGCAGACGATTCGCTACACCGCGACCATTGACCGGATCGATCCCATGGGCGCGTCCACGACTGGTGTCGTCAGCAGGTTTGATCACGCGGAGAGCGCTTGGTCCGACATCGGCACCGTCGAACTGATCTTCAGCCATCTCGATCAGAACATGGGCGGCATGGCGTTCCCCGAAGAAAACTTCGTGTTCGGCGAGAACTTCCGCACGATTTTGGCCGCGGCCGGGTTCGGGCGCTTTCAATAGCGCGGCGCGGATAAAAAAAGACCCCAATCGGGGAGGCAATCCGATGGGGCCGATCCAGAGTCATGTTGCGCCCCGGCACCCGCGTGCTGGTGCGTGCCTCCGCCGCGCGGCCTGATACTCAGGCGGCGGCAACCGATGTGTCGAACCCGGGGCCTGTCGAATCCACGGCGAGCGTTGCAGCATCGCCGCGGGTTGTGCACGTGAGGTCGAGTCCGCATGAAAGCGGCCCCTCGACCTCGGGTTGTCCCGTCGCACTCCTCAAGACTCAGAGGCCCGTGCGACTACACCTACAACTTCCGATCCCGATGCCGAGGCTGCAATCGCTGCGCTTGGCATTTGGCCGCACGAGATCCGCCTGTGTGGGGTGGGCGAAGTGCAGCGGGACCCGCGAACACGCGCGGCAGCCCTCTGCGATCCTCTACAATCGACCGCGTGCCGACGTCCCCCCATGGTTCCAAGCGTCATCTTGCGATCTATACGGGATCATTCGATCCCATCACCTTGGGACATCTTGATGTATTGGCCCGCAGCCGACGGCTCTTTGACGAGGTCATCGTCGCGATCGGCCGGAACCCCAACAAGACGGCGCTCTTCAGTTTCGAGGAGCGCATGGAGTTCTCGCAGTCACTCGTCGACCAGCTCCTCGTGGACGAGCCGGACGCAGCTCCTGTGCAGGTCAGCCACTATTCCGGGCTGACCGTCGATTATGCCCAGCAGGTTGGGGCGGCAGCGATCATCCGTGGCATCCGCAACCTCACGGACCTCGCCACGGAGTGCCAACTGGCCATCACCAACCGTCAGGTCGCGGGGATCGAGACCGTCTTCATCGTCACTGGAGAAGCATTTGCTTATACGAGCTCAAGTCTCATTCAGCAGATCGCCGCACTCGGCGGGTCACTCGACAAGCTCAATACGCTCGTTCCACCGGTCGTCATCGAAGCCCTGCGCCGCAAGCGCGATGACCCGAACAACCCCTTAGGTCGACTCGCGCACGATCAGCTCGCCGAGTAGCCCCGCCCACTGATGTCCGTTTCTTTCCGAGTCATCTCCATCGGCGCGCTTGCGGCCCACCCCCTCTGGAATGAGCGTGGCGAAGTCCGCCCGGCGCATGCCACCACGACGCTCGTGACGGTCGGCGCGGCGCACATCCTCGTCGATCCGTCGCTGCCGCCGCAGCTTCTCGTTCCGCGTCTCGCTGAGCGTTCGAACGTGAAACCGGAGCAGATTACCCACGTGTTTTTGACGTGCCTGCATCCCGCGCATCGCCGCGGCCTGGCGGCATTTCAGAACGCCGAATGGCTCGTGTCGAGCGCGGAGCGCGAAGCGATCGGCGTGCCGCTTATCGCGAAGTTCCACGAAGCGCGCGATGCGGGCGACACGGATCTCGCGCAGACGCTGTTGCATGAGATCGAGACGCTTGAGCGCTGCAAGGCTGCACCGGAGTCGCTTGCCGAAGGCGTCGATCTCTTTCCGAGTCACGGCGTGACGCCCGGACTGACGGGCTTGCTCCTAGCGATGCGCAGCTTGACGACAGTCATCGCCGGCGATGCGATTCCGACGCAGGAGCATCTCGAGCAGGGCCAGGTGCTTGCCCAGTCGCACGACGTGATCAAAGCCCAAGAGTCGTTCACGGAGATAATCGAGATCGCGGATTTTATTATTGCGGGACGGGACAATTTATTAATTAATCAGACCAAGCGTCCGTTCTGATTTTGGCGCATCGGAGCGCCCTATCCTGCGGGTGGCCGCCGACCAATCGGCGGGATGCGGGTTTGGCTGGCGTCAGCGCGGGCTGGTTTCGCCTTGCTACGCTGGCACTGCCATGAGCGCTTCCCCGAAGGGCACTTCCGTGCAGGGTTCCGATCAGCCTGGAACAGGTTCCGACGACGGGGTCGTCGCTCCCGTCACGATCCGCTCGATTCAGCGCTGGGCCCGCGACGGAACCAAGTTCGCGTGTCTGACCTGTTACGACGCGACCACGGCCCGATGGTTTGAGCGAGCGGGCATTCCCGTGCTGCTCGTGGGCGACACGGCCGCCGAAGTCATCTTGGGACTTCCAGGGACCGTCCATGCACCGCTCGACTTTCTGATCCTGCTGACCGCAGCCGTGAAGCGCGGCGCTCCCAAATGTCTCGTCATGGGGGACATGCCCTTCCTCAGTTACCAGGCAGATGACGCCGAGGGCATTCGCAATGCAGGTCGATTCCTGACCGAGGGCACCGCCGACTGCGTCAAGCTGGAGGTCGACCGCGGATTCGAGGGGCTCGTCGTGAAAATGACCCGTGCGGGGATTCCCGTCGTCGCTCACATCGGCTCGCGGCCACAGCACTCCCGGCTGCACGGTGGCTACTACGCCGCAGGCAAGACAGCCGAGGCAGCCAAGGCCCTCATCGCCGACGCCCGGGCAATGGAGGCCGCGGGCGCAGTGATGCTTCTGATTGAAGCGGCACCTCAGGAAGTCACGGAACTCATCGTCGCGCAGGTCAAAATTCCGGTGATCGGTTGCGGGGCAGGTCCGGCATGTCACGGCCAGGTCGTCGTGACCCAAGACCTCCTGGGACTCACCGAGTGGCAGCCTCGATTTGCCCGACCGCTGTTCGAAATGGGAAAACATCTTGTCGGCATAGGACGCGCGTGGAAGGATCGAGTCCGCACCGGCCAACTTGCCGGCGGCGTGGGGGAACATCCGTATGTGATGACCGACAGTGAGCTGATCGCTCTGGAGCAGCTCAAGTCGCAGTTGAAAGCATCGGAAAAGGAGCCAGGTTTGTAAGGCGAGCAGATGAGGCGAGGCCGATGATGGGCAAATTCCCGCGCGGCACTCGAAACGATTGGGCGGCCCGGACGAACAAGCCGCGTGTTACAGCGAATGAGATGCAGCGAATTTGAAACCGCTGGTCCGATCGAACGTTCAGAAGTCCCCATCTCGCCCTCCTGGTCCCCGGGAGTCCGGACACCAGGAACCGGGCGAGATCATTACGGAGCGTTTCAGCACCATGCGCGGAGTGCAATCCTTTGGTCCCGGCTTGGTCGTCCTTGCTGCTGCAGGGGCGGCTCTCCTGATCGGACCGCTTGCCGTCAAAGAGTTCGTGTACGCCCAGACTTCGGTCGACATCGTGCAGGCGTCGGCCCGGCTGCAGAACTCGGCGAATCTCTTGGAACAGATCAACGCGGCGCAGCGCGATATCGCGCAGGCCGTCGAGCCTTCGGTCGTGCATGTATCCACCGCGATCACGGTGGCACGGCGCAGTTCGTCCATCGACCATGTGTCGAGCGGTTCGGGCTGGATCTTCGACGACCTCGGCCACATCGTCACCAACGGTCATGTGGTCGACGGTGCAGCGCGCATTCAGGTCCAACTGCACGACGGGTCATTGCGTGAAGCGAAGGTCGTAGGCCTGGATCTGCGCACCGACATTGCAGTGGTGAAGATCGACTCCGGCGGGCTGCATGCCGCCAGACGCGGCAACAGCGACGATGTCCAGCAGGGTGATCTTGTGTATGCGTTCGGCTCGCCGTTTGACTTCCGCTTCTCGATGTCATCCGGCATCGTCTCCGGACTTGGCCGGACCGCGGGACCGACCGAGATTGACTATCAGAACTTCATTCAGGTCGACGCGGCCATCAACCCAGGCAACTCAGGCGGTCCGCTCACCGACATTTATGGTCGCGTGATCGGCATGAACACCGCGATCGCCACCGGCCGAGGAAACAGCGTCGGGCAGGGACAGTTTGCGGGGATCGGTCTTGCGATTCCGATGTCGATGATCGAAAGCGTGGTGACGCAGATCATCGAAAGCGGTGAGGTCCGCAAGGGCTATCTCGGGATCAGTTTCGATCTGCGCGATGCCGATCCCGCGACCAGTCCGACGCTGCGTTACGTATTCGAACACTTCAACGGCGAAGGCGCGCCGGTGACGCTTATTGAATCGGGCTCGCCGGCCGCTGAATCAGGACTGCGCGTGGGCGATGTGCTGCTCGCGATCGACGGACGTCGGATCAACACGCCGCAACAGGTGCGTGCAGTCATCTCGTCGAAGCATCCAGGCACATCCGTCATTCTCGAAGTGTGGCGACCGGAACTGGAGACCGGCACAACGAGCACGAAGGAATTCAAAGTCACGCTCGGAATGCTGGATCCGGCCCGCGCGGGGAACCCGAACTTCATGCAGACGTTGGAGCAGCTCGGACTGACGACGCTCGCGACCTCCACCGAGGATCGAGCCAAACGACTGGGCGTTCCGTTCCGACGCGGCGTGATTGTCGAGGACGTGCGCGCGGGGTCGCTGATCGAGGAGGCGATTCCCGTCGGTTCGATCATTACCGCGATTCTCGGACAGCCCGTCGGCAGCGAAGACGAGTTCTACACCCGCGTCAACCGATTCGTCAGAGAGCTCAGGCAGGGGCAGCGGGCCACCGTCGGATTGCCAATCAGCTACGTGACCCCGCAAGGCGAGGAACGGCAAAACATTCTGCCGTACCTGCTGCCACAGCCGCGACGACCGTCCCAGGAGTGATGCGCTGGTCATATGATGGCCGCTTCATGGTCGCTCCCGCACGTAACGCCAAGGCTGAGCTGCTCGAACGGCCGCTTCTTGAAGTTATCAATCTCGAGACGCACTTCCCAGTTCGACGGGGCCTGTTCCAACGCACCGTCGGCCACGTCAAAGCGGTCGACGGTGTTTCGTTTCATCTGATGAAGGGCGAGACGCTGGGACTGGTCGGCGAATCGGGCTGCGGAAAGACGACGGTCGGCAGGACAATTCTGCGATTGATCGCAGCGACGGGCGGCAAGGTTGTCTTTGACGGCAAGAACGTCTTTGAGCAGGGACCGGCTGCGATGCGGCAACTGCGCCGCCAGATGCAGATCATCTTTCAGGATCCGGGCGGATCACTCAATCCGCGCATGCGCGTCGGGCGCATAGTCGGCGAGCCCCTTGAAGTGCATGGCATGGCCGAAGGGGAAGCGCTGCGGCATCGCGTGGAGCAGCTGCTGGAGCGATGCGGCTTGTGGAAGGCGGCCGCGGACCGCTATCCGCACGAGTTCAGTGGCGGTCAGCGGCAGCGCATCGGAATCGCGCGGGCGCTCGCGCTTGAACCGCGCCTGATTGTGTGCGACGAGCCGACATCCGCGCTGGATGTTTCGATTCAATCGCAGATTCTCAATCTGCTGAGCGATCTCCAGGACGAGTTCGGACTGTCGTACCTGTTCATCAGCCACGACATGGCTGTCATCCACCACATCTGCGATCGAATCGCCGTGATGTGGAACGGCAAGATCGTGGAAGAGGGCGAGCGCGACGCGGTCATCCCACACCCGCAGCACGAGTACACGAAAGCGCTGCTCTCGGCGGTACCGGAAGCGGATCCACGCCGGATAAAGCAGCGGATCAAGTTTGAAGGGATGCGGATGTGAGCGCCGTCTATCACGCTCCGGGGCGCGACGCGCGACAGGCCTCGCGAAGCAGTCTGATCTTCGTGCGCGTGTTCATCGTCGTCCTCTGCGCGACCGCGGTTGGCACGGCAGTCTGGGGCTGGCAGCTCGTGGGCAACGTCCGCAGCGTCGCGCGGCTCACGGACACGCGCATGCGCACGCTGGGGTGGGCGACGCTTTCGTACGTCTCGGCGCACGATGGCGCGTTCCCGACATCGAACGAGGAGCTCATGGCCTTCGGTGCCGGGCCCGAAACACTCGGAACTCCAACCCCCGCGCCTGCATCGGTCGAACCGGCACCGTGGCCCCTCGATCGCGCGACGGCGCTGCGTGGCGAACCGCCGCAGTCTCTCGCCGACTGCTTTCACGCGATCGTCGTGACCTGGGGGAGCGATCGGCGGATGCCGCCGTTTCTCAAGCCGGACGGGCTGCCGACGCTGCATGGGACCAACGTGGAAGTCAACGGGTGGCTGGATGCCGCCCGGTACACACCTCCCGTCGCGATCCAGCCTGCGAATTCACACTAGCTGACAGCCTAGCGGAGTGGTTGCCTGACCGCGACAATTGCCCTCGATGAGCTCGTCCCCCACTGCGCTTCACCCAATGCTGTCATCCGATGCAAATCCGATCGAGGAGATCGCACCGGAAACTCCGATGCGCGACGTGATGAATGGCGCGGCGCGCTGGGACATCAAAGTGCACGAGCACGGATTCATTGCGCTGATCGACGCGATGCCGAGGCTGGTTCCGCAGGACAAGACAGCGGACTTCGCGATCGTGCAGTCGGCGCGCGTGAGTTACGGACAGGGAACCAAGCAGCTCAGCGAGGATCGCGGACTGGTCCGCTACCTCATGCGCCACCGCCACTCGACGCCGTTTGAAATGGTCGAGTTCAAGTTCCATGTCGCGATGCCCATCTTCATCGCGCGGCAATGGATCCGCCATCGCACCGCGAACGTCAACGAGTATTCAGCGCGCTATTCCATCGTGCCGGATCGCTTCTATCGACCCAGCGTCGACAACATCCGCGCCCAGAGCTCAGCCAATCGCCAAGGCGGCGAAGCGCCCGTCGATGTCGGCACGGCGGAGGAGTTTCTTTCGCTGCTCGATCAAGCCGAGAAGATGTACAGCAAGTATCTGCATCTCACGGAACAGGGTGTCGCACGCGAGCTCGCGCGGGCAGCGCTGCCCGTCAGCGTGTACACCGAGTGGTACTGGAAGTGCGACTTGCACAACATCCTGCACTTCCTTTCCCTGCGCATGGATCCGCACGCCCAGATCGAGATCCGCGAATACGCGCGGGCCATGTACCGGCTGATTCAGCCGATCGTGCCCGTGGCGTGCGAAGCGTTCGAGGACTATCGCCTGAACGCGATGCAGCTCACCGGCCTCGAGATCGAGGCGGTCCGCAGCGGGACACCGCTCAACACGACGAACAAGCGCGAGATCGCTGAGTGGGACGCCAAGAAGGCGCGGCTGGGACTGTGACGCAAGCGGTCGAAAGCATCGTGCTCTTCGACGGCGTCTGCACGCTGTGCAACCGGAGCGTGACCTTCCTGATCGCCCGCGATCCGCACGCGAAGTTGCGGTTTGCCTCGCTTCAGTCGGAGCGTGCGCGGCGCGAACTCGCCAGCATCGGCGTCACCGGCGTCTTACCGGACAGCATCGTTCTGCTGCAGGCCCGGCGCATTTTTTCGCGTTCAGGCGCGGTCCTCCGCATCGCCAGGAGTCTGCGATTTCCGTGGTCGCTGCTGTACGCGGCGATCATCATTCCGCCATTTCTCCGCGACGCAATCTACGACTTCATTGCGCGCCGGCGATACCGCTGGTTCGGGAGAAGCGAGACATGCATGGTGCCGACGCCCGAGCTGCGGGCGCGCTTTCTCAGCGATTGAACGGATACTCGTTCTTCCAGTGAAAGCCCCGGCACTTTCGGACAGATCGTCGAACCGGCCCACTCTCAGGTACGTTGGTCCAACTCCATGACCTACGAGTTGATCGAAGCGAAACGGACCAAGCCTCGTTCCGCATTTCAGGCAGTGCGCCGCGCTCTGTCCGCGGTGCTCTGCACGGCCGTACTTGCGGGACTCGCCGTCGTTGCAGTCGCGTGTCTGCACGGAGGCTTTCTCGGCGCGATCACCAGCCCGTGGATGTTCCAGTATTTGATCGCATTCTGCGTCGCAGCCGCGTTGACGCTCGTCTGCGGGGCGCGGCGCACGTTCCTGCTCGGACTGATCGGGATTCTCTGGACCGGCGCGCTCGCCGTTCCTGCAATGATCGCTTCGCCGCCGACCAGCCGCCAAGGGGCGGCATCCGCCGTGCGCTGTCGAGTGCTCGATGCGAATGTGCTGTACGGCAACCCGCCATCCGAAGAGGCGCTGGCGTGGATCGCGGACACTGACGCCGATGTGGTCGTGCTGGTCGAGTGCTCGGAACGCTGGGCTGCAGCCATGAACAAGTTGACGGCGCGGTACCCGCATCAGCTCGTACGGCCGGCGAACGATCCGAGGGGCATCTCGCTCTACAGCCGCCATCGCATCAGCGCCCAGGCCGTGCGGCGTGCGCCAGCCGGCGTCTTGCCGTTTCTTGATGTCATCGTTCACCTGCCCGATGCTGAGGTGCGCGTTGTAGCGGTGCATCCAGTTGCCCCGAGTTCCCCTCGTGCGGTCACGAGTCGCAACGCGGAACTCGCGTGGCTCGCGGAGCAGTGTGCGGCGACAGAGCTGCCGCTGATCGTCACAGGTGACTTCAATGAGACACCGTACGGCGCGGC
>JAWXBD010000260.1:0-46903 GCA_034439815.1 Phycisphaerae bacterium | reverse complement strand
TCGTCAAACACGTCGTATGTCGGCAGCAGCCGCTTCGCATAGATCGCTTCGACCTTGCCGTTGCGGCACAGCGCCACCGCGTTGCGCAGCGGCCGCGGGCCGCGCGGCCATGGCTGCGGGAAGCCGACGAGCGCTGCCGTCTTCGTGCAGAGCGCCGCGATCTTCTCGACGGCCTGCATGCAACGATCGCCCGCGCCTTCACGCAGCAAGAGATCGCGCGGCGGATATCCGATCACCGCGAGTTCCGAGGTCACGACTAGGTCCGCGTTCTGCCGCGTCGCATCCTTGACCGCCGCGATGATCGCCGCCGTATTGCCGTCGATGTCGCCGATGGTCGGATTGAGCTGGGCCAGATGAACGCGCACGGGAGGGTTGAGGATAGCGGGACTGCGCAGGGCGTGAAAGAACATCACCGCGTCGCCTTTGAGGGGCGCCGCGGTGATGGTTCCGATTGTCTGTGAATCCGGCCTTGGGTCGTCAGACGACGGCGTGCACACCTTCGATGGATTCGATCACCTGTCGCACGCTGAACGGCTTGCGGAGGATGGAATCGAACCCGCGGCCGAGCAGCTGCGTCGCCTGTCCGTCGGTGATCTTGGCGCTCATGCCGATGATGCGGGTGAGTTGAAGATCCTCGCTCGAACGGACCATGGCCGTGAGCGAGTTGGCTTCGTTCTCGCCCAGATGCACGTCAAGGAGCATCACGTGCGGACGAAAGCGTTCGCATTCGACGCCTGCAGCAAATGCCGTAGCGACGACGCGGACGTCGTAGTTGGTCTGTTCATTCAACACGCGCTTCAGCGTTTCGCCGACCTCGCGGTCGCCGTCGACAACCAGCACCCGCGGATTGCCTGACATGAGGCCGTCCATCGGGATGTTGTGTTTGCGCATGAAGGCGAGGAGGTTGGACACCGGGATGCGGCGGTCTTTCGAACCAGGGATCCGGTAGCCCTTCAGTTGCCCGGAATCGAACCACTTACTCACGGTCCGACTGGCGACGTTACAGATCTTCGCCACTTCGCCCGTGGTGAGTACATCCTTCTCGGACATAAAGGGTTGCTCGCGCATGAATTCGATCCTTCTTCCGCCCCCCAACTGAATCCTTGTCGGGGGTGGGGGCCCCGCGCGGCACATCATTCGGCTCCATGCCGGGATGCAAACCGCGTCGCCTTCGGAATCGGCGGTTTGCACATCAGAATTCATCTGGGGGAACGAAAAGGGCCGAGGATGAGCGCCTCCGGCGGCGTTATCACCCATCGACCCTCGAATGTCTTGCGTGTTGTTACGGAGTGCGGCGTGCTGTTCGCACCGGATGCAGCGATCCCGCTACGGAATGAGCTGGTTGAAGAGGATTGTGATGTCGCGGCTGTTGATGTTCGCTGTTGCGAGATCCGCATCACCGTCGCCGTCCAAGTCGATCGCGACGATGGACACTGGCCCGAGACCCGTGGGCACCGCGACCGGGGCCGCGAAGACTCCCTGTCCGTCGTTCGTGAGGATGGTCACGTCGTCACTCAGCGCGTTGGCGGTGATGACATCGAGATCGCCATCGCCATCGATGTCGACGGCAACCAGTGACTGCGGCGCGTGACCCGCCGCGTATGTCTGCGGCGCTACGAACGTGCCGTTTCCGATATTGCGTCGCACCGTCACGTTGCCACCGGCGGCGTTCGCCGTGATGAGATCGAGATCGCCGTCGCCGTCGATGTCCGCGGCAACGACGGCGACTGGGACCGAGCCTACCAAGTAGTTGACTGGCAGGCCAAACGTCCCGTTGCCCTGGTTCTTGCGCACGACCACGCTGTTGATGGTCCCGTTCGACGTGACAAGATCGAGATCCCCGTCCGCGTCGAGATCCGCTGCGATGACTGCGACGGGGAAGAGCCCCATCGGATAACTCACGGGATTGGCGAGTGTCCCGTCGCCCGTGTTGAACCAGATTGTGATGTTTCCGCTGACGAGACTTGCGACGACGAGATCGGCATCCGAGTCACCGTCGAGATCCGCGCCGACGAGCGAGTGTGTGGTGAGTCCCGCTGGATAGGCGACGATCGGTCCGAAGGTCTCGTCGCCGTTACCGATGCGCGCGGTGACGTTGTTGCTGCACGAGTTTGCCGTGGCCAGGTCGGCGATCCCGTCACCGTTGAGATCCACGGTCGCGACCGACTGTGGGCACGTGCCCATCGAATACGTAATGGAGCTGCCGAGCGGGCCCGTGCCGTCGTTGAACCAGACGGTCATGTCGTCGCTGCCGAAGTTGGCGGTGGCCAGGTCCGGCGCGCCGTCCCCGTTGAAGTCGCCCGCGACGAGCGACGCGGGTTCGATCCCCGTCGGATAAAACGAGCCGTCGAAGGAGCCGCTTCCATCGTTCAGGCGGACAGTGACGGTGTCGGAGGCCCCGTTCGCCGTGGCAAGGTCGAGATCCCCGTCGCCGTCGACATCCTTGGCAACAACCGATCGCACGCCGATGGGAAGCGGATACGAGATCGGAGCGGCGAAAGAGCCCTTTCCAGTGTTCAATCGAACGGTGACCGATCCGGCTGTGACGCCGTCGGCCGTGGCCAGATCGAGATCGCCGTCGCCATCGAGGTCAGCAGCGGTGACGGTCCACGGGCTGTCACCCATCGGAAGCGCCGTCGGCGGTCCGAACGTGCCGTTCCCGGTGTTGAGCCGCACGGTGACATCATCGCTGTTGATGTTGGACGTGATGAGATCGGGAAGCTGATCGCCGCTCACATCCACGGCGAGGACGGACTGCGGAGCGTCACCCATCGGGTAGACGGTCGTGCCACCAAATGTGCCGTCGCCGTTGTTGAACCGCACTGTCGCAGAATCGCTGTTCATGTTCGCGACGACGAGATCGACGGCGCCATCGCCATTGAGGTCGGCAGCGGCGACGTCGCGCGGCGAACTTCCCATCGAATAGTTGATGGTCGAGCCGAAGACGCCCGCACCGTTGTTGAACCAGATCGTGACGGAGGACGATGAATTGGCGCAGATGAGATCGAGATCGAGATCCCCGTCGAGGTCGGCAGCGATGACCGACTGCGGATTGTTCCCGGTCGCATACGTCGTCTCGCCGCCGAACACGCCGTTGACGAGATTCAGCCGGACGCTGAGCGTTCCACTGAGCTGGTTCGCGGTAACAAGGTCAGGACGCTGATCTCCGTTCAAGTCGGGATTGATGACGGAGACCGGTCCGGCACCTGTCGCGTACGAGATGGGCACGCTGTACTGGCCGTCGGCGAGGCGGAATCGCGTGATGACCGTGCTCGTCACAAAGCTGGTGACAACCAGATCAAGATCGTCGTCATCGTCGAGGTCAGTGAACTTGAGATCGAGGACGTCGCCACCGGGGACGTCAATGGTGAGCAGGCCGTCGGTGATGAACTCGAGCGATCCGCCGGGCGAACAGGGCCCCCACGCTCCGAGCAGAATCGCGAGATCCGCGCCATCAACGACTCCGTCAGGAACAAGATCCGCGGGTCCCGCTCGACCCCACGCGCCCAGCATCAACGCGAGATCGCCGCCGAGCACGGCGCCATCACCATCGAGATCCGCAGGACACCCGACCCCCGCAGCGCACGCCAATGCGACGCAGACTCCAATCGCATGTCGATTCATCATTCCGGTTCCTCTTATCGAAACGCACAGCGCGAGCAAACGGCTCGCCCGCGAGACAGGAGCCCAAATATCGCATGCCGCGCGCCTCCGCGGGCTATGGCGCTGTGTGAAATGCCCGATAGATTTCAGCGCGAGGCCAGTTTCTTGGACCGTTTCTTGGACCGTTTCTTGGACCGTTTTTCGGACAGTTTCCTTGGGGAGCTTCCTGAGGCCGATGACTGCCACGCGAAGAGGCGTTGTGTTCAGCAATGTGCTTCGGCCCTGCGGGTCGGGCAGCGGACGCTGAATTCAGGGCACCTGCCCGCGAACCGAGTTCGCCTGGCGCGGCCGGCCGCGATTTAGTATCGGTCCTTATGAAGAAAGCGATTCATCCTTCGGGAGACCGGGCGACCTCTGCTCCGGCGGCGAGCGGCCAGACCAGCGGCGAGACAAACGGCGGCGACTTGGGCAAGCTCGTCGAACTCATCGACGGCATCCGCGTCGCGATCATGATGACGGGACGCTGCAACGATTCGCCGCCGCACGCGCGGCCCATGTACACCCAGAAGCTCGACGCAGCGCACTTCGACGGAACGCTCTGGTTCATGACCGATGCAGGTTCGAAGAAGCTGGACGAAATCGCGCGCGATCCGAGCGTGATCCTGGTGTACGCGGCGCCTGACAAGAATCGATACGTCGTCGTGCAGGGCGTTGCGAGCGCGGAGCGCGATCCGGATGTCGCACAGGAGCTGTGGAACATTCACGCCAAGGGCTGGTGGCCAGGAGGACCGGATGATCCGCGGCTTATGCTCATCCGCGTCGAGACCGAGAGCGCCGAGTATTGGGACGGTCCGTCGAACACGTCATACATGCTCAGCCTGCTCAAGGCTGTGATGAGCGGCGAGCGCGTGCATACGGAGTCGGATCATGGGACGCTGCATTCGTGAAAATATGGGAGCGCGAGCTTTATCCAGCGACATCCCCCTCGCGCCGCGCGACCTCGTAGCGCGTCGCCGTCCGCAGCTCCGGCTCCCGAATACGAAATCCTGTGAGGGCGACGAGCGCCACATGGGGCATGCAGCGATTGTGACAGGCGGAGTCCGGAAAAGCACAGAGAGACACAGAGTCCAGTCGGAGGTCACAGAGCAGAAAGGTTGAAGGAAGAAGGAAGAAGGAAAGAAGTCAAGAACGGCTGAACCGTCCTCTCGACCTTCATTCAGTCTGCTCTGTGTCCCTCTGTGTCCTCTGTGCCTCTCTGTGTAAAAAATTCCGACGTCACCGAAGCCGAGGCGCCCAACGCTTCAGTCATGACTCTTCGTCAAAATCCTGAACCCGTTCGCCTCCAGCGCCCGATGCAGCGCCCGGATGTGCTCGATGTCGCGCACCTCCGCCGTGCAGTCCACCTGTACCGTTGACACGTCCGGGCCGCCGAACGCTCGTTCGTGCTGGATCTGTTTAATGCTCGCGCCTGCGTCGGCGACGACGCTCGCGAATGCCGCGAGGCCGCCAGGTCGATCGCGAATGACAGCGCTGAATCGCGTGAGCCGGCCGTCGAGCGCGAGACCGTGATCGATCACGCGCGACAGGATCGTCGGATCGATGTTTCCGCCGCACAGGCAGAGCACGACGCGCTTGCCCTTGAGATCGGCGAGCTGGCCGGTGAGGAACGGCGCGAGACTCACCGCGCCGCCGCCTTCGACCAAGCCCTTTTCGAGTTCGAGCAGGCGCAGAATCGCGAGGGAGATCTCTTCTTCGTCGACGGGGATGACGCGGTCGACCTTGTCGCGCGCGATGGCGAACGCGCGGTCACCGACTTCGGGCACCGCGAGTCCGTCGGCCAGCGTCGGTGTCGTCTGCACGCGCACGGGCCGACCGGCCTTCATCGCTTCGATGAAACTCGGGCAGCGGCGCGGCTCGACGCCGATGATTTCCGTGCGTGGTGCCAGCCGCTTCGACGCGAGCGCCACGCCCGCGATCAGTCCGGCACCGCCGATCGGCACAATGATCGCGTCCGGCTGATGCACCTGTTCGAGGATCTCGAGCGCCATCGTCCCCTGCCCCGCGATGATCGCTGCATCATTGAAACCGTGGATGTACGTGAGTCCGTCGGCTGCGACGAGTTCATCGCCGCGGACTTTCGCTTCGGCGATGTTCTCACCATGCAGGATCACGCGGGCCCCGAGCCGGTCGCATTTGGTCCGCTTGACGAGCGGCGCAAACTTCGGCATCACGACCGTCACCGGGATGCCGAGCTGCCGGCCATGAAACGCGAGCGCCAGTGCGTGGTTTCCCGCGCTCGCCGCGACGACGCCGCGTTGGCGCCGGTCAGCGTCGAGCAGGAGGAGCGCGTTGCGCGCCCCCCGCTCCTTGAAAGAGCCGGTGCGATGCTGAAACTCGAGCTTGGTGAAGATCTCGCAGCCGGTCAGGTCTGACAGATCGAGTGACTCGCGGCATGGTGTGACGAACACGCCATCGGCAATGCGTGCCCGCGCCGCGACGACGTCATCAAAGGTCACGCTCTTGGCGAGATCATCGAGATGCATGCGCGTTTCGCTCATCGTTCACTTCTTCAACCAGCGCTCGACAAAGTGAATGTCGTGGGTGGCGTCGACAAAGTCCGTGTGATCCATGATGCGAAGGTGCAGCGGGATCGTCGTGCGGATCGGGCCGATCTTCATTTCGCCGAGCGCGATCTTC
Organism: Phycisphaerae bacterium; assembly: GCA_034439815.1. Taxonomy (GTDB): domain Bacteria; phylum Planctomycetota; class Phycisphaerae; order Phycisphaerales; family SM1A02; genus JAEUIT01. Next base: position 40,603 of record JAWXBD010000260.1, on the reverse strand, counting down.
ATGCGCTCGATCGCCGTGCCGCGATCCTTGCCGTGCACGATCAGCTTGCCGATCATCGAATCGTAATTCGGCGGAATGCGATAGCCGGCGCGGACATGGCTGTCCCAGCGGACGCCCGGGCCGCCGGGCGCGACGAAGGTCTCGATGAGTCCCGCCTGCGGCATGAAGTTGCGGTCAGGATCTTCGGCGTTCACGCGCACTTCGATCGCGTGGCCGTTCACCTTGATGTCGTCCTGCTTCATCGACAGCGGTTCGCCGGATGCGACGCGGATCGTCTCCGCGACGATGTCGACGCCCGTGATCATCTCCGTCACAGGATGCTCGACCTGCACACGCGTGTTCACTTCCAGCATGTAGAAGTTCTGATGGCGGTCCATCAGGAACTCGACTGTTGCAGCGCCCGAGTACGCGGCATTGCGGATGAGCTCCGCCGCCGACTTGCACACCGCGTCGCGCTTTTTCGGATCGACGCCCGGCGCGGTCGCTTCCTCGACGAGCTTCTGATGGCGGCGCTGGCTCGAGCAGTCGCGCTCGAACAGGTGCACGCTGTTGCCATGCGAGTCACCGAGCGTCTGCACCTCGAAGTGCCGCGCGTTCTCAAGAAACTTCTCGACGTACACGCTGCCGTTGCCGAACGCGGCCGCGGCTTCCTGCCGCGCGCTGTCGATGCCGGCACGCAGCTGTGCCTCGTCGCGCGCGACACGCATGCCGCGCCCGCCGCCGCCGGCCACTGCTTTCACGATGACCGGGTAGCCGATCTCCTCGGCGACCTTCACGGCTTCGTCAATGTCCTCGATCGCGCCCTCCGTGCCGGGAAAGACCGGGGTGCCCGTGCGCTTCGCCATGCGCTTGCAGCTGACCTTGTCACCGAGCAGCGCCATGGCTTCCGGTGACGGCCCGATGAACGTGATCTTGCAGTCCCGGCACACTTCGTTGAAGTGCGCGTTCTCGGAGAGGAATCCGTAGCCTGGATGAATCGCGTCGGCGCCCGTGACTTCAGCGGCGGCGATGATGCGCTCGATGCGCAGATAGCTCTGCGCCGACGGACCGGGTCCGATGCACACCGTCTTGTCGGCGAATTCGAGCCACGGACCATCCTTGTCCGCGGTCGAGTACACGCACACAGTCTCAACGCCGAGACTCTTCGCGGCACGGATGATGCGGAGGGCGATCTCGCCACGGTTGGCGATGAGAATTCGGGAGAACATGCACAGGTTCCGCGTGAGGGGCGCTCAGGAATTGAGAACGGTCAGTCCGGACGGATGCGGAACAACGGCTGACCGAATTCCACGGCAGTCCCGTTCTTCACCTGGACCGCCTCGACCGTGCCCGAGATCTCGGCCTTGATCTCATTAAAGATCTTCATCGCTTCGATCAGGCAGACGATCGTGTCTTCGTTGACCTTCGACCCGATCTGGACGAACGGCGACTTGCCCGGCCCGGGCATTGTGTAAAAGGTGCCCACCATCGGGCTTTCGATCGCCTTGGTGCCATCCGCCACGGCCGCCACGGTTGGCGGGGCCAGGAGCGCCGACGCTGCCTGCGGAGATGCGGAAGCCACACCAGGGGCGTGAGTTGGGGCCGGCCCCATCACCCCTTGCGGATAGTGGACCGTGGAGTACGGGACGGGAGCGTTCGGATTGGGCCGCTTGATCGTGACCTGCTCCTGCTCGTCGCGGACATCCAGTTCGGTCAGGTCGTTCGTTACCATCAGCCGGACGAGTTCTTTGAGCTTGCGGATGTCGATCATGATCGCGCGGTCTCGAATTGACGCAGGAGGAACGCCCGCCAAGAGCACGGGCAATGCCGGAAACGAGTGTACACGATCGCGGACGATCAATGCCGATCCCCGCCAGTTCAGGCCAGCTGGGGCCTGATGGAGGCGAGATCAGCGATCGTCGGCGGGTTGGCGCTGGCTGACCGGCTTCCCGAGCAGCTCGCTCACCAGAAACGCATCGCGGAACTTCGCGTGGCTGGCGAACGTGGCCCGCAGGCCTCGAGCGATCGGCGAGAAGCGCGACTCCGGATCGATGACCTTGTCGCGCGTCGCCCGCGACGCGACGCCGCGCGCCTGACGGGCGCGGCCGCTGGCCGCCCGCAGATTCATTCGCGCCTTGCGCTCGGCCGCCCGATTGGCCTTCTCGGCAAGCCGCGCCGCTTTACGCGCTGCAAGTTCCGGAGACGCCGCCCGACCCGCGCGCCCACCGGCACCCGTGACGCGGCCGCGTGAGACCTCGACCTCGAGCGGCAGCCGAGGCAGGCGCCCTTGCGGGATCCTCATGGAAGGGGCCCGTTCGAACGGGAACGGCAGGCTGCCGCCACGACCGCCGGCTGCCCTCGGGGCGCTCGGGGGCGGAGGCAACCGCATGGGCGGAATCGACATCCGCGGCTCGAACCCGTCTGGCCTGCGACCCTCTGAGCCAGTACCAGGCGGCACGCGCGCCGACGTCTCCGGGATCGACGGCTCCTCGGCCTCAAACTCATCAACGTCCATCAAGTCGTCGTCATCGGACGACGTCTGACCGGTTCGACCCGTGCGAATGTCCTGATCGCGCTTCTTCTTCGCCTGATACTCGAGAACGGCTTTGCCGATCAAGATCACGATCACGATGATGATGTTGAGCGTGGTCACAGTGCGGTGTTCAGGATAACAAACGCTTGGCGCATGCATCAGCCGCCCGACGCGAGATCCGCCGGTCGATTCACATTCACTGCCGCTTCGGCCGGCAAGGCGACGGTCCGGACACGCTCGGCGGGCAGGGCTTCGTGAAGCCGCAGCGTGGCCGCTGCCAACTGACACTCCAGTGACGGCAGTGCCTCCGGCAGGTAGAGACCGAGACACGGCTGCACTCGATCGGTCATGCCGAGAATCGCCCATGGTCGCGGCTCGTCGCCCCTGCTGTCCCACGCGGCTTGGACGACGATTTGCACGTGCTCAGCGCGGATCGACGGCATGTCGCCGGCGAGCACGAACACCGGCGCGGCAAACGCCTGCAGCGCAGTCACGATGCCACCGAGCGGTCCCTTCCCGGGATGTCGATCATCGCAGTGCCGGTCGCCGCATTCGGCGACGGTGCCGTCACAGTCACCGACCAAGACCACGCGGGCGCCGAACACGCCGCGCAGCGCGCCGATCGCCCGTTCGACCAGGATGCCGCCGGCCACGGGCGCGCGCAGCTTGTCGCGGCCGAAGCGGCGGCTCTGACCACCGACGAGAACGATCGGCACGATCGCGTCGAAGAAAGCGGCGACAGGATCCGCGTGCCCGCCGTCCTCACCGCGCAACGTCGCGACCGCATGCGGCAGCACGTCGAGCAGCGCCTCGAGCATCTCGCTGCAGCCGCGCGTGGAACCGGGAAGCGTGATGATCAGCGTCTGGTGCATCGTTCCGGCGATCCCGCGCGACAGAAACGCGCGCGGCGTCTTCGCAAGGCAGCGCAACCGGGCAAGCTCCATCAGGGCCGGATGCTCACGATGGACGACGGAGCGCAGCGCTTCCGGCGTGACATCGCGCGGCGCGAGCCCCGTGCCGCCGGTGCTCAGGATGAGATCGACGCGATGCTCCGGCGCCGACCAGCGCGTGAACGCAGCCGTGATGAGCGCTGCGTCGTCAGGGACGCACTCCTCATGCACGATGACCGCACCGAGCTGTTGGCGCGCGATTGCGGCGAGCGCCGGTCCCGACGTATCCACCGCAGCGCCGCGGGAGCAGCGATCACTGATCGTGACGATGACGGCTCGCATGGGCTCAGTCATCGCGGCGCGTCGTCCTCACGGGCGACGTAGCGGCCGCTGCGCCCGCCTTCCTTTTCGAGGATCCGCAGCCCTTCAACGACCATCGTCTTGTCAACTGCCTTGCCCATGTCGATGACCGTGAGCGCCGCAATCGCGACCGCGGTCAGCGCTTCCATCTCAACGCCCGTGCGCGCGGTCACACGCGCTTCAGCCCAGATCCAGACGCACGTGTCCTGCAGTTCGACGCGCACGTCGACCGCGTCGAGCGGCAGCGAGTGGCAGAGCGGAATCAGCTCGTCCGTCCGCTTGGCAGCCTGGATGCCTGCGAGGCGCGCGACGTCGAGCAGACTACCCTTGGCCAGCGAATTCTCGGCGATCCGCGCACGAAGCTCGGGAGACACACGAACGCGCGCTTCGGCCGTAGCCCGCCGCGCGGTCACCGGCTTGGCACCGACATCGACCATCCGCGCGTGACCGTCGGCGCCCACATGCGATAGCGCGTTGGTGAGTGATGGGTTCATACTTCTTCCTTCATCCTTCTTCCTTCATACTTCATCCCACGCGTAATACGGCATCATCGCACCGATCGCTCCGCCCGGCGGCACTTCGATGAATCCTGAACTGGCCGCTGCCGCTGCAAGGTCGCCCGAGCCGCGGCCCGCAATCAGTGCCACCTCGCCGCCGTCACATTCCTGCACGAGACGGTGCCACCAGAGCGCGATGGTCGCGCTGTCGGGATCGCCTACGCGGCGCGCTGGCGCGCTCAGCGACGCTTGGCTGATCCCGGCAAGCGTCGCGACGATCGGCAGCGCCAATCGCCGCGCCGTGACCATGACCGACAGAGGATTGCCTGGAAGCCCGAGGATCGGCACCGCCGCATCAGTACGCGCGGTTCCCTCGCCGCGCTCGAACACCGCGGCGAACATCGGTTTGCCCGGCCTCTGCGCCACCGTGTGGAAGACGGTGCGTGCGCCGATCGCAGCGACCGCCCGCGGCACAAAGTCACGATGGCCCATAGAGACGCCGCCTGTCATCAGCACGGCGTCGGCGCTGCGAACGGCATCGCGCACCGCCGTCTCGATCGCATCGGGATCATCCGCTACATGCGTTGCCGGCGCCGTCTCGATCCATGGCCGCGCTTCGAGCATCGCACGCAGCACGGGTCCGTTGCTGTCGCGCAACTGCCAGGGATGCACGGGGGCGCCGGGCGGGACGAGTTCGTCGCCGGTCGTGATGATCGCCACGCGCACGCGGCGCACGACAGGCACGCGGTCGATCCCGAAGGAGGCGAGCGCCCCGATCATCGCCGCATTGATCAAGAGTCCCGACCGCATGACCTCGCTGCCGGCGGCGGCGTTCTCCCCCTGCCGCCGAATGCTCGCGCCGCGCTCGACGCGCCCAGGCGCGATCGCGAGCCGCACCGCGCCGGCGTCTTCGATGACGTCCTCATAGCGAATGACCGTGTCGGCGCCGACGGGAACCGGTGCGCCGGTCACAATGCGCATCGCAGTGCCCGCCTTGAGTGTCCGCGGCGGCGCACCGATCGCCGCCTCGTGATGTACGTCAAGAGCAAGCTGCCCGGACATCGCTTCGATATCGGCGAATCGCACCGCAAAGCCGTCCATGGCGCTCACGTCGATCGCGGGGCTGTCACGATCCGCGCGGACCGACTCAGACAGCACGCGCCCGCGGGCACAGCTGAGCGCGACCCTTTCCGATTCCCCCTCCGAACTCAGGCCGCGCAACGCCTCGCCCATCAGCCGGACTGCCTCGGCGGGCGAGGCGCAGGAGGGTGCGCGGTGATTGGCACAGGAAGCATGCATACGTTCGCGTCACGATACGTCCCGCAATACGATTGCGCCGAGTGGTCATACACGTTCTCATGTTCGGGACGCTCGCGCAGGAGCTCGGTCGTCATGCCGTTGCGGTCGACGTCCCTTCTCCGGTCACGGTGCAGGCAGTGACGCACGCGCTCGCCCGTCTGTTTCCCGCACGGGCCACGCTCTTTGAGCAGGCGCGGATCGCCATCAACAGCGCGTTTGCGCAGCCCGACGATGCTGTGCACCCCGGTGACGAAGTGGCCGTAATCGAACTCGTGGGTGGCGGATGAACGTGCAGGTCACGCTCTCTGACGGTCCCCTGGGCGTGTCGAGTTCCAGCGCATCGCGAACAGTCGATGTCGGCGCGGTACTTGTTTTTGAAGGGATCGTCCGCGCCGACGAAGGCGGCCGCACGCTGCGCGGCCTGCGTTACGAAGCGTACGAACCGATGACGACGACGATGCTGCGCACGATCGCCGAACAGGTCGGCGCCGCGCACGAGGCGCTGGCGATCGATGTTGAACACAGCGTCGGTGACGTGCCCGTCGGCCAATGCTCGTTCAGGCTCACGGTGTGCGCCGGGCATCGCAAGGAGGCGCTCGCGGCGGCGGATGATTTCATCGATCGCATGAAGCGGGATGTTCCACTGTGGAAGGTGCCGGTGTGGGCGCAGGCGATGGAGAACGAGGCACACTGACCGCGCCGCCCATCCGCCGCGCGATCAGCGCGGTGACCGCGCCGGCCGCGACACCCAGCATGAGCTGCTGGAGCGCGAGACAGAGGACCACCGTGACTGCCCACGGCAGGACCGTGCCCCACGCCATTCTCAACGCAGGAGCGGCGCGGCGCCAGGCGAGACCGCGCACAGCAGCGGACGCTAGCTCGATGCCGCTGACGGCGAGCATCACGCCGAGAATCCCCATCGGGAACGCCCGACACAGCGGCAGGAGCGACGCTCCGCCAACGATCGCCAGCGCGACTTTCGCTACGCCCAGCATCAGAATGGAACCATTCGTGCGGGCACCGAAGCGGTACTGCCCGGCCAGACCGCCTGCGCCGTGACACAGTGGCATCGCGCCCCACCACATCCCGATGAGATTCATGAAGCCGACGGAGACGGCGACGCGCCGCGGCGCAGCGGGCCGATCCGGGAAGAGCGTGATCGACAGCGCGCTGACGGCGACCACCGAGTTCAGCGTGGTCAACGGAATCTGCGGCAGCGCTGCAGTCGTGAACGCGCGGCGGACGTCGTCCATGGCCGGCGGCGAGAACGCGGGCATCGTCCACCCGATCTGCAGCGCGTCGAACACCGATGGTGTGGTCCATGCAACGAACACGGTTCCCGCAACGAAGAGGACGAGCGCCACCGGAATGCGACGGCTGTTGATCGTGAGCGCGACAAAGAGTGCCGCGAGACCGCCGACAACGAGACTGTCACCCCAGACGAGGCTCAGCGCTTTCAGGAGCAGCGTGATGCCCAGCGCGAACTGCATGCCGCGCACCACGGGGTTCGGGATCAGGCGCTGCACCAGATCGATCGCGCCGAGGAGACCGAGCGACAGGACGACGAGACTCACGATGCCGCCCGCGGCCGTGATCTCGTGCGACGACAGACCCTGCGCAATGGCGATGGCCGCGATCGCCTTCATGGGCTGGACCGCAAGCGGGATCGGGAAGAGGAGCCCGGTCGCAATGCTGCACACACCGGCGAACAGCAGCGAGCTGGCGAAGTCGAGGCCGTTCACCACGGACATCGCGACAAGCAGCGGCAGGAACGTGCCGAGGTCACCGAGCGACCCCGCTACTTCTGAGCGATCGAACCGGGCCGAGCGAAGATTCTGCGCGACGTCCGCCCGCATGCGCGCCAGTGCCGGCCCGATGCCCACTCAGCCTCCAATCGCCGACATCGTGCGTTCGGGCTGCATGAATGACGCGGACGAAATGCCGTGACCGGCCTGCTTCGTCCACGTCGCGTCGACGAGAAATGCCCGCAGTTCGTCGTCTGTTGCGCCGGTCCGCAGCAGCGGCCGGAGATTCCACTCGGTGCGGCTGAAGAGGCATGGCCGCACGTGTCCATCGGAGGTGATGCGCAGACGGCTGCACTGACCGCAGAACGGCGTGCTGACCGGCGCGATGAATCCGATCGAGCCCGCGCCGCCGTGGCAAAAGCGGTAGGTGCGTGCCGTGCTGCTCGGTTCGTCCGTTCCGGTGGCGCACAGCGGAAATCGCCGCTCGATCATCGCCCGTGTTTCCGCGGCGGTCACGACCACGCGCGGATCCCACGCATGGTCCGAATCGAGCGGCATGTATTCGATGAACCGCATCTCGATCGGAAGCCGATGCGCGAGCGCCGCCAGTTCGACCGCGTCGTCTTCGTTCACACCGCGCAGCAGCACTGCGTTGACCTTCACCGGCGTGAGATTCGCCGCGATCGCCAGCTCGATGGCGTCGATGACGCTTTCCGGCGCACAGCGCGAACGCGTGACCGCCGCGAAGCGCGCCGGATCGACGGAGTCAATGCTGAACGTGAGTCGATCGAGTCCTGCGCCCCTCCACCGCGCGAGGCGCGGCGCGTCGATCTGCGAACCGTTCGTGATCATCGCGATCTTCACCGGCGCAGCGCGCCGGATGCCCTCGATGATCTCGACGAGATCCGTCCGCAGCGTCGGCTCGCCGCCGGTCAGGCGGATCTTCGTGACGCCCATCGACGCCGTGATGCCCGCAAGCCGCACGATTTCGTCTCGTGTCAACAGCTCGTCCGCCGGCCGAAACTGCACGTCAGGCGACATGCAGTAGACGCACCGGAAGTTGCACCGGTCGGTGATGCTGATGCGCAGATCGCGAATCGTCCGTCCATGCGAATCGACCAGATCGCCGCGGGCCCGCACGGATGCGGGCGCGGCGGGAGGTCCGTCGGCTCGTTCGCGTGCAAGGACATGCAGGGCGAAACTCACGAAGCTGCGTCCTTGCCGCTGCTGCCGTCCGCAGCGTCGCGCGCGAACTGCTCCTGCGCCCACGACCACGCCGCCACCGTGCGCGGAAAGCCGCACGTGTTCATGGTCAGGAGAATCGTCTGCTCGATTTCCAGCTCGCTCGCGCCATGCTGCGCGGCGCGGCGCATGTGACTCTTCGCGGCGGATTCGAGTCCGGCGCCGACACTGAGACCGATCTTGATCAGCGCGCAGGTCTTCGCATCAAGGGGACCGGCTGCCTCGACCGCGCGAGCCACCGATTCATGCGCTGCGCCCAGCGCCGGATACCGCGTGACAAACGCCTTGAACGTCTTGGGCAGTCGGGCGCCACGCTGGAGTGTCGGCTTCGGGTCGTTGTTCACGTCAGCCATGCGCGAGACCGTACCAGCAACGACGGCGAACATCACGCTCCGAAATCGTGCTCGCCATCGGCGACGTCCGACGCAATCCCTTGGGCGGCGACTTGCTGGATCGTCTCCCGGATCACGGCCGGCTTCGGCGACCTGCCCAAGCCGATCACCCGCGAGTGCGGTGCATCCGTCGGTTCGCCGAACAGAATGACGCGGGCTGCGTCGAGGGCCGGCAACGCTGCAAGACCTGCTTCCTCTTCGTCCAAGACCCACACGCTCACGTGCTGCTCGGCCGACGGTTCCGCTTCGACTGTCACGAAGCCGTTGAGCCGCAGCTCCTGGGAAACGAACGCCCGCATCCGCGGGTCGCGCAGTCGCACGACGCTTTTCCGGCACACCGTGCCGACCTGTTCAGGGGATGCCCCCTTGGCGAAGCGGAGTGTAAACGCAGTTCCCCTCCCCGCGTCCGATTGGACATCGATCGTCCCGCCCGCGCTGCGCGTGAGTCCATACGCGAGAGCCAGTCCCATGCCCGTCGATATCCCGCGCGGCTTGGTCGAGAAGAACGGCTCCATGCAGCGGTGCCGCACCTCGTCCGCCATGCCGGGGCCGTCATCGGCGACGGTCAGTTCCACCATGTCATCGACGACTCGTGCCGTCACACCCACGTGTCCCGCGCCGCGCTGGCGCAATGCGTCACCGGCATTCTGGACGATGTTGAAGACGATCTGGGTCATCGCTGCCCGCGAAACGGACACCCACGTCTCGCCTGGTGGAAGCGACGCATTGAACTTCACGCCGAACGGAAGCACGTTCTTGAGGACGGCCGACACATCGATCCACCACGCCGTCAGCTCCGTCCTCTCTCCGGCCCGCGCCCGTTCGGGGTCCTGCGAAAGGAGCCGCATTCCGTTGGCCAGGCGCTGCAGATGACCCACGGCCGCGTGAATGGACACGAGGTGCTCGGCAAGCAGTGGTGTCAGATCGAGGTTTTCCATCGCCTCGATCCGTAACCGCACCGGAAGCAGCAGATTGCCGAGATCGTGCCCCAGCCCGGCCGACAGTGTTCCCAGTGAAGCCATCCGTTCGGCGTGCTGCAACCCCGCGTACGCGCGGAAGAGCTTCGCCGCACGCTCCTCGACAATCTGATCAAGTGTGTCGTTGTTCTCGCGCAGCGGCTCGCCGGCGCTCTTCCACTCCCCGTGGTCACGCAGCCTGTGGTCCCGCACCGTCGCCATGCAGCTCGTGACAGCACCGTCGCTGTCATGCATCGCGCTGAGCGTGCACATCGACCAGAACCGCTCCGCATCCTTGCGCAGCATCCAGCGGTCAACCGAGACGCTGCCCGTTGTCGTCGCAGTGGCAAGCCAGTGATCCGTGATTTCGCGCTCCTCGTCCGTCCGCTCGAACAGCACTGCAATCGGCAGTCCCAGGAACTCCCCGCGCTCATATCCGAGCATGCGCCGGACTCCTTCGTTCCAGCTGCTGGCGCGACCGTTGAGTCCGACCCGGAAGATCGCGCAATCGCCGACTTGGCTGACGAACGTTCCCAGGTGCGCACGACTCTCGACGAGCTCGCGCTCCACGCGATAGAGCCGCAAGAGTGCGATGACGGCAGCGACCAGAACGTCGTCGAGTGACGCCGAGGCTTGGAGGACGATCGTTCCTGCGGCGCGCGAGTTCCGATTGATCCGCTGGCACACCTCGTCCTCATCCATGTCAGACAGCGGTAGATGGAGAAGGGCGAGCGCAGGCCTTCGCTGCGCAACGAGCTGAAGTGCCTCGAGTCCGGAACCGGTGTCGATGACCTCAAGGCCACCGGACCTCAGCAGACGTGACATTGTGTCACGAGCTGATTCGTCGGCGTCGACGATCAACACCAGAAGTGGCGCCGTCTCGTCAGTGGGGTTGGACGCATCAGACCCGCGATGGGACATATCACGATATCAATACGCGGCGCGAGCCGCGGCAGAGATCGGGCAGCTGCCTTGATTGCGCCGCGCGCTCACCCACCGAATCGCGGTACCGGCGCCCCATCGGCCGAGAGCCCGAACGGAACGCCGAAGTGAGCAGCAAGAAACTCCGGTTGAAAGAGATCCGTCGGCCTTCCCCGCGCGATCAGGTTTCCCGCATCGAGCAGCCAGACCTGGTCGGCGAGTGCGCGGGCCTGCGCGAGATCATGCAGCACCGCGACAACCACTCCTCGTTGTGCGTGCTCGCGCAGCAGCTTCAGACATCGATCTGCCTCACCGAGGTCCATCGCAGCGAACGGTTCGTCGACCAGGAGACAGCCGTCGTCTGCAATCTGGGCGAACACCCGGGCCAGCGCGACGCGCTGCTGCTGCCCCAACGAGAGCTCGTGGTATGGGCGATCGGCGAGCAGATCGAGACCGGTGCGGTCGAGCGCGGCGGCGATCCGCTGCGGATTCGGCGGGAGAGCGAAGCGGCCGAGTTCGATGGTCTCGCGCACGCTGAATCGCGCGCTCACCTGCGGCCTTTGCGGCACGAACGCGCAGCGCTGCGCCCGCACCCGCACATGCAGTGAACTGACATTCACGCCGTCCCACAGAACGTCACCGCGCGCGGGCGGGATCAGTCCGGCCATCGCCCGGACGAGCGTCGTCTTCCCTGCGGCGTTGCGTCCGACGATGGCGATCGCCTCGCCGCGGCGCGCTTCGACATCAATCGCATCGAGTACGACTCGACCGCTGAGCGCGACAGTGAGCCCGGTGCACCGGATCATGCGCCGCGCCCTCCTTCCCATTGCACGAATGGCCCACGGCGCAGCAGGACCAGGAACAGCGGGCCGCCCACGATCGCGGTCACGACGCCGACCGGCAGGCGGCCGGCACCGAGATCGACAGACTGCCGCACGGTGTCCGCGAGCAGCAGCAGTCCCGCACCGGCGAGTGAGGACCCGATCGCGAGCGTCCCATGGCGAGGTCCGAGCAGCATCCGCGCGGCGTGGGGCGCGATGAGACCGACGAACGCGATCGGACCGGCGAGAGTGACTGTACCGGCGGCGAGGAGTCCGGCGAATCCGAACAGGACGATCCGCAGTCGTGCGAGCGACAGGCCGACCGATGCGGCCTCGTCGTCCGAGAGGCTGGCGACATCGAGCGCGCGGCCGAGCGCCGCACCGATCGCAGTCGCCGTGACTGCGAGAACAATCACCAGCACCAGAAGTCCCGCAGGTGGCGACTCCGGGATCCGGCCCATCATCCATGCGAGAAAGTCACCGCGCAATCCCGCTGGAACAAGCGATTGCACGGCGGTCGTTCCCGCGCCGGCAATCGCGCTGAGCACGACACCGGCCAGCACGAGCGCGAGCGGATCGGCGGTCCCGCCGCGCGCGCCGAGGCGCCAGACGATCGCCAGTGTCGCCAAACTTCCAACCGTCGCCGCAAGCACGGGGCCGCCAATTCCCAGCCCGCCCTGCAGCTCGATGCCGAAGCGCCACGCGAGGAACAGCGCGACCATGTAGCCAAAGCCGGCGCCGCTGGAGAGGCCCAGGACAAACGGCGATGCGAGCGGATTGCGGAGCAGCACCTGGAGAAAGAGCCCGGCAATCGCGAGCGCGCTGCCGACAGCGGCCGCGCCGAGGGCCGCGTTGACGCGATACCGCACCACCGCGTCCGCTGGCCATCCAAAGCCGCCGCTTCCGATCAAGAGGCGCAGCGCGGCACATGCCAGCACAGCGCCCAGCAGAATGGCCAGGCCGCGCTGCGCCCGCGTGAGACGCATGCTCATGGAGTCGTCGCCTCGGTCGTGCCGGAGTTCTCGAACATCAAACGCACGCGCGCAGCGAACGTGAGCGCAACATCACCGAATCGACTCGACGGCAGCAGCACATCGGGATCGGCAAAGACCGCAACGCGACCGCCGCGCGCGGCGGCAGTCGCTGTCGCGCGTAGCGTCGCCAGCACAGCGTCGGCAGCCGCCGTGTCAAGCGGGCGCTCGCGCAGCACAATGATCGCGTCAGGATTTGCGGTGACGACATCTTCCAGCGATAGCTCCGGATACGCAGCGCGCTGCACGGCGTTGCGACAGCCGGCGCCGCGCAGAAGGTCGTGCAGATACGACTCGGGCCCCGCCGCAGTGACGGGCTCGACACCGACGAGGAGGAGGACGCGTGGAGCATCGCTCGCAACCGTGGCTGACTGCAGTCTGCGCAGTCCGTCGAGTGCGGCGACGCGGCGTGTCTCCTGACTCGGCGTCAGGGCGAAGACCCCGGGCAGCCGCTCGATCATCGCGACCACATCGACAACCGTGTTCAGCCGCACGCTCTCGAGCATCGCGCCCGTCGCGGCGGCGATGCGCTCCAATTCGGGGTCGATGCCGGCCGCCGCCGGCTGCACCAGAATGTGCGTCGCCTGCACAGCGTGCAGCCGTTCGTAGTCGATTTCGAGCAGCGAACCGATGACTGGTGTCGCCGGGTCGACCACGTCGCAGAACGGTGTCCTGCCGACGATGGCGCTGCCTGTGCCCGGCCGGCCGATTCCCAGATCGACCAGCGTCCGCGACATTGCCGGGCTCAAGGACGCGATGCGGATGGCCGGCGTGGCGGGGGCGTCTGCGACGGCCGCGCTCGGAGGGGGTGTCGCTGGACCGCACCCGATGAACCCAATTCCGAGCCCGACGAGCGCGATGGCGCCGCCGCCAAGCACAAGGGCGGCGCATCTCGCCAAGTGTCGCGCGGGGCGATCCAAGCTGCGGCTGGCATGCCAAGGGGGACTCTGCACTTCGCACATGCTAATGCGAGCCCGCCCGCCCGCTTCGGCACGGCGTCCGGTGGAGCTACACTGGTCGCTTCGCCGATGACTGTTGCGGGAAGGATTCCCGCCGCCATATGACCCTCCTCTCGTCCATCCGCCGCTACCTGCCCTCGCCGCCCGGCTCCAACCGTCGGCGGCTCGAGGAAATGGCGGATGAACTGCGGCAGGTCCGGCAGGAGTCCCGCAAGGCCCAAGACAAGATCGCCGACGCCATCGTCCCGCTGGCCCGGGTGAGCGAGCACTTCCCGCTTATGCGGCGCGAACTCGACGAGTTCGTGCAGGGGCTTTCGGTGACGCTGCGTCAGGCGAGCGAACGGATCCGCGAAGTCGACGAACGGCTCGACGACCTGCTCGAACAGACCCGCACGCAGACCGATGCGCTCGGCATTCTCCGCACGAACTTGGACGGGGCGCGTGACGGCGGGTCGCCCAACGGTGCGATCCCGATTGTCAACGACCAGCTCGAATCGCTTCGCGGCGCGGTCGACCGTCTGTCCGTCGCGACGACCCGGACCGAAACGCTGATCGAGGAGCTGCTCGACCGGCCGCATGAAAAGCGCGACCTCGCGACGTGGTATCTCGCACTGCTGGCCTTCGGCTGCGCGGCGCTGGCGATTGCGCTGTCGACCATGGCCTATCTCAACTGAGAAGAGGCGAGCGTCTTCTCAAAAACCCGCGCGAGCTTCACTTCACGAAATCCAAGTGCGGGATAAAACGACACGGGCTCGATCCGCGTGGAGTTCGATCGTACGCGCAGCCGCGTGATGCCGTGCGCGAGCGTCGCTTCTTCGGCCCACGCGACGAGCGCCCGTCCAGCGCCGCTCCGCCGCGCGTCGGCATCGACGACAAGTGCCGCGATCTCACCGACGCTTCCGCTCAGGAAGCTTTCGTGCACCTCGAACTCGAGCCAGCCGATGATCTGCGCGTCGCGACCGTCACGCTCCGCCACGACGAGCGCGCGCTCGGCGGATGTCCCCAAGAGCGTGATCCGCGCGCGGGCCGTCGCCTGTTCCATCGGGTACCCGAGCTGTCCTGCCAGTTCCGCGACGCGCCCGCAGTCGGCCGCGGTCGCTTTGCGAATGACGAGACTCATCGCTCTCCCACCAGCTGCGTGCGTGCGATGCGGCGATAGACATCACATCGGTTGACGAGATCTACGTGCCGCCCCTGATCCACGACGCGTCCCGCATCCATCACAATAATGCGCTCGGCGGCGAGCACCGTCGACAGGCGGTGCGCGATGATGATGACCGTGCGGTCGATGCTGAAATCGCCGACGGCGCGGTTGATCTCGTCCTCACTCTCGGCGTCGATCTGGCTTGTCGCTTCATCCATGATCAGAATCGACGGGTCGCGCAGAATCGCCCGCGCAATCGCGATCCGCTGCCGCTGACCGCCGGAGAGCGACGCCCCCTGCTCGGAGACCGGCGTGTCGTAGCCGTTGGCCATGCGGCGGATGAAGCCGTCGGCATGCGCCCGGGTTGCCGCCGCCTCGACCGCCTCGCGTGGAATCGCGGGGAGACCAAAGCGAATGTTCTCACCGATGGTGTCTGCGAGGATCACTGCTTCCTGCGTCACCACGCCGATCTGCCGGCGCAACGATCGGAGATTCCCGGCCTGCAGGTCCGTGCCGTCGAGCAGCACCGCGCCGTCAGTCGGATCCACGAGTCGCGCGACCAGCGATACGAGCGTCGTCTTGCCGCAGCCGTTGGGGCCAACGATCGCGACCGTCTCGCCGTGGCGGATCGTCAGTGAGACGTCACGCAGCACCAGCGGCGAATCGGGACCGTACCGAAACGAAACGTCGCCGAAGACGATGCTTTCTTTGTGCCGACCGAAGCTCGGCAACGATCGCTCGCGCTTGCCTTCGGTCTGAATGTCCATGATCTCGCGGAGCCGCTCCGCCGGCGCTTCCGCCGCCTGAATGTCGTTGATGAGCGCCGCGAGCGGCTTGAAGGATCCGCCCGCGATGGCGAGTGCGCCCAAGGCCAGTACAAACCGCTCGAATGCCAGCGAGCCGTCGAGGATCTGCTTCGCGGCCACGAGCGCGAGCGCCACGATCGCGACGACGGCGAGTGACTCGACGATCGGCCCGCTCGCGGCCCGGGCAGTGCGCACAACGAGCTCTTCGCGAATCGCCGCGCGGCTGGCGCGGGCGAAGCGCGACAGCGCCTCGCGCTCCGCCGTTGATGTCTTGATCGCCCGCAGTCCCTGCACGCTTTCGGTGCTGGTGCGCAGCAGGTCTTCCTGCGCCTTCAAGGCGCCGCGCGTGCCGCGCCGGATGCGCTTGCCAAACTTCCGCAGAATGAGCGCGAGGGGCGGCGACACCAGGATCGCCACGAGCGTCAGTCGCCAGTCGAACCACACCGCCGCGAGAAACGCGGCGCACCCTTTGGTGAGCTGCGCCAGCGCCTTGCTCGTCAGTGCGAGAAAGCCCCGCTGCAGTTCCACCGAATCTTTGTTCACGCGGGACACGAGTTCCGCAGGTCCGCGGCGTATGACCGTGCTGAGCGGCAGGTGAATCACATGGCGGAACGCTTCCAGACGAATTGCCGCGGTGACCTTTGTCACCAGCGTGAGCGAACACCATTGATGCAGAAAGTTCGCCGTCGCCCCGAACACAGTCAGCACGAGGATGCCGATCATGATCAGGACGACGCCGTCGAACGGATCGAGCGGCAGCATGCGCGCGGCAGCGTCGGCAAGGATGGCGAATGAACCGAGCCTGCTGGCGTGTTCCGCAACCCACGCGAGCGCGATCGCCTGAAGATTGGCCCCCCGCTCTCCTGCGTCGCCGCCGGTGCCGCCGAGGATCAGCTCCAGCACGGGGCCGAGGCTGACGAGGCCCGCTGCCAAGCCGCCCGCCGAGAGCGTCGAAAAGAGCAGCGTGCCCGCGAGCAGGCCGCGATATCGCAGCAGGCGTCGCGTGTAGCTCCAGAATGCGGAAGGGCGGCTCGGCATCGTGTGGGCACCATAGCCATTCGGGGCCGCTAGCTCACCACGGCCCCCCGCAGCCGTTCAAAGTCTTCCCAGAAAGTCGGGTAGCTCTTGCCGACACACGCCGGATCGGCGATTGAAATGCCGGGGCGGGCCAGGCCGAGGACGGCGAAGCTCATCGCCATTCGGTGATCGCGATACGTCTCGATCACGACCGCAGCGCCGTGACGCCGCGCGGGGTCGATGAGCAGCGAATCGGGCGTCGCGACACATCGGCATCCGATGCGCGAAAGCTCGGTCGCGAGCGCCGTGATTCGGTCACTTTCCTTGACCGCGAGCGTCGCGAGTCCGCGCAGCTTGCTCGAGCTGCCGGCGCATGCGCACGCGGCCGCCAGCGCGAGCGATGCATCGGGAAAGAGCGACGCATCAACATCCATGCCGCGCAGCGATGTTCCTCCCTCCACGGTCACGCTGTCGTCGCCGCGCTCGACAATCGCGCCCATCGATTGGAGCGCATCGAGAAGCCGCAGGTCCGGCTGCGGGCTGTATCGTGAGATCCCCTCGAGCCGGACGCGCGCCCGAGGCGTCACGGCGGCAGCGACAGCGAAGTACGCGCTGCTGCTGGCATCGCTTTCAACGGTGACATCAAAAGGCTCAATGCTCTGCGGTGTGACCCGATGCGCAGCGAGTGCGCCGTCCCGATCCTTCTCGGCAACTGCTTTCACGCCGACGCGCCGCAGAGCCCACAGCGTCAAGTCGAGGTAGGAAGCGCTGGTCGGCGGCGTTCGATAGCGGAGGACAAGTTCCTTCGCCATGGTGGGGCCGATCAGCATCAGCGCCGACAAGAACTGACTCGACTGGGTCTGGCCGATCTGCGCGACGCCTCCGCGAAGTGCGGCTCCCGGCTGGACGCGAACCGGCAGACGTTCGACACCTTCGCGGCGTGTTCCCTCGATCTTCGCGCCGAGTTCGCGCAGCAGCGCGAGGCCTTCGTCGACCGGCCTCTCGCGCATGCGGGCACTGCCATCGATGACGACCTCACCTGCTGCGAGCGTCGCGAGCGCCAGCAGGAAGCGAGTCGGTGTGCCGCCATCGCCAAGGTCGACATGGCCGCCGCCCGGCAGGCGGCCTCCGCAGCCGTTGATGAGCACGTCCTCGCCGTCTTCACGATGCTCGACGCCGAGCGTCGCCAGCGCCGCGAGCAGCCGATCGGTGTCATCCGCGCGGAGCGGACGGCGGATGCGGCACGAACCGGCGGCGAGCGCCGCCAGCACATAGAAGCGGTTTGTGAGGCTCTTTGAGCCTGGCACGCGCAGCGCGACGTCAAACGGTCCACGCAGCGGTTCGATCAGACGTGGGTCACTCACGCATGTCAGCCCTTGCGAAGTACCGCGACAACATCCTCGATCGGCACGACGAAGAGCCGGTTGTCGCCCTCGAAGTCGACGGGGATCGCGTGCTTGGGATTGAAGAGGACCCGGTCATACTGCTGAATCGGGTAATCAACGTTGCGTGCGATCTCCGCGCTGACCGTGACGACCCTGCCCGTGAGCGTCGGGATCTCGATCTTGTCCGGGAGGTGAACGCCGCCCTTCGTGATTTTCTTATCTTCGTCCTTGCGGATCAGGACGCGCTTGCCGACCGGTTCCACAATCTCGAGCACGCCGCGCACATCGCGCTTGCTGCCGGAGGACGCGCCTTCATCTTTGCTGTTGCCGCGGGGTTCGGCCATAGCGTAGAGGATAGAGCAGCCTGTCCGCGCGTGCGCGCCCGCCGCGCAGGCCCACAGCGGATGAGTCCCTTCTCGTATCCTCCCCACCATGCTGCTCGGGTCACCCTTCGCCGCCGGACTGCTTCATCAACTGGACGCGTTGATCCGCGATGTGCCGGACTTTCCCAAGCCCGGCATCGTGTTCAAGGACATCACGCCGATGCTGGCCGATCCGTCAGGCCTCGGTCTGGCGGTCGAACTGATGGCCAACCCGTTTCGCAAGGCAAAAATCGATCTGGTCTGCGGCGCCGAAAGCCGCGGCTTCATCTTTGGCACCGCTATCGCGCAGACTCTCGGCGCCGGGTTCATTCCCATCCGCAAGCCGGGCAAACTTCCTTCGCTGCGCATCCGGGCCGAGTACGCGCTCGAGTACGGCTCCGACACGCTCGAAGTCCACGCCGATGCGGTGCATCCCGGTCAGCGGGTTCTCATGGTGGATGATCTGCTCGCGACCGGCGGCACGATGTCCGCGAGCTGCCGGCTTCTCAGTGACTTGAAGGCGGAGATCGTCGGCGTCGCGGTCCTCATCGAACTCACTGCGCTGCTCGGGCGGGCGCGGCTCGCCCCGTTCTCCGTGCACTCGGTGCTCACGTATTGACCTCATCGCCGCGTGCTGACCGGTCGACCAATAACCGGCTTCGTCTCCATGCAGCTCTCGGATACCATGGACGCGCCTCGAACTGGTACACACGCTATGTCCACGATTCCCCACGTCTCGACCTCGCCCCGCGCCACACTCGCCACTGATCCGCTCGCACTGATCGATGTGGATCACGTCCGCTTCTATGTCGGGAACGCCAAGCAGTCGGCGTTCTTCTACGCCTCGGCGTTTGGATTCCAGGTCGAGCAGATCGCCGACCTGACGACCGGCTCGCGCGCCAGCGCGCAGTACCTGCTGACGCAGGGGAACATCCGGATCATCCTTGAGACGCCGCTCACGAAAGAGCATCCAGCGACGGCGGAAATCGCGCGTTTCGGCGACGGAATCAAAGACATCGCGCTCACCGTCTTCGATGCGGAGAAGACATGGGAAGCCGCCCGCAAGAACGGCGGCGATAGCGCGTACGAGCCACGCACCATCGTGCACCCTGACGGCGCCGACCGCGGCACGGTCACGATCGCCGGCATCCAGACATACGGCCGCGCCATCCACAGCTTCGTCAGCCGTACCGGCGAGTACGCACTGCCCGCGCTGAAGGCCGGCGGCATCTTCATGCCCGGGTTCAAGAAGTTCGAGAACTTCAGCCTCAACGAATTCAATCTCAAGCACCCATGCGGTCTGAAATTCTTCGATCACTGCGTCGGCAACGTCGAGCAGGGCAAGATGAATCACTGGGTCGCGTGGTACGAGAGCGTGCTCGGCTTTGCGATGTTCAAGCACTTCGATGAGAAGGACATCTCGACCGAGTACTCGGCGCTGATGTCGAAGGTGATGGCCAGCGGTAATCACCTCATCAAGATGCCGATCAACGAACCCGCGGACGGCAAGAAGAAGAGCCAGGTGCAGGAGTACCTCGACTGGCACGACAACACGCCGGGTGTTCAGCATCTCGCGCTACGCACGGACGACGAACTGCATTCGGTCGCCGAACTTCGTCGGCGCGGCGTCGACTTCCTCGCGATTCCGGAAAGCTATTACGAGTCGGTATGGGCCCGCGTGAACGCCATGCTCACGAAGCACGGTCACACTGCGGTCAAGGAAGATCACCAGCGCGTGCGCGACCTCGGCATTCTCGTCGACTCCGATGACGAGGGCTACCTGCTCCAGCTTTTCACACGGCCGCTGCAGGATCGCCCGACGCTCTTCTTCGAGATCATCTGCCGCCGTGGCTCGCAGAGCTTCGGCAAGGGCAACTTCAAGGCGCTGTTCGAGTCGCTGGAGAACGAACAGGAGCGCCGCGGCAACTTGTGAGCGATGTCGTTCCGACGATCCTCGCCGAGACCGAGCACTGGCTCGTGCTCGACAAGCCCGCAGGCTGGCACTCTGTCGCAGGCAGATCCGACGCCGCTCCCGACGGGGGCGGCGTCGTTGCTACCTGGCTCGCGCGAACCATGCCCGCATTCGCGGCGCTCGAAGAGTCGGGACTCGTGCACCGTCTCGACCGCGACACGTCCGGCTGTCTGGTGGTCGCGCGCGATGCCGTGACGCAGGCTGATCTGCGCCGCCGCTTCGGGCTCACGGCCGACATCCGCAAGGTATATGTCGCCCGGGCGCGCAAGGGAGCGCTGCGCGACGAGGGCGCGGTGCGGCTCTTCTTCTCCAGCAGGCACAAAGGCAGCGTGAAGAGCACGGTGCGCGAAACCGGTGAGGAGCGCGAGGCAGGTCGACTGCGCTGGAAGGTGCTCGCGCGCGACGCCGCCGGCGACACGGTCGAAGTGGAACTCATCGGTCCGGGGCGCCGCCATCAGATCCGCGCCGGACTGGCATTTCTCGGCGCGCCGCTCGTCGGTGACCCGCTGTACGGCGGAGCGCCGGCCGCAACGCTCCATCTGCATGCGCGCCGCATCACGATCGACGGCCGCACAGTCGAAGCGCCGATGCCGGAGTGGGCGCAGACGAACCGGCGCGTGACGTGATCTGCACCCTCACTGCGTCGGTTGCCCTTTGGCAGGCGAGCACCCGAGTGCCCGCAGTCGCGGGAACTGAGCGTGGGCAGGTCAGAGGAACTGGGCTCGTTCCCGCGGCCCAGTGGTTGTTGTCCGCGTCGATCGTTGGTGACGAGGATTGAAGCGAACCGCCCTCCATCACCACGCGCCCAAGAGCATCGCCAGGTCTGACGCGCCAGTCGTCCCGTTGCCGTCGTCGGAACACTGACGGTCGTGCCGGCGATGGCGAAGCTCACGCTCCCGCCGAATGCGCTGCCGACGAAACGCACGCGGTCGAACGGCTCGGCCGTGGCCGCCGTGTACGGGATCGCTTCCGCGTGCGTGATGACCGGCACGCGGCCGACCAGATGCCGGTTGTCGCTCGCGTGCAAGTCGACCACGATGAGCTGACCCGACTGCACTTCGAGGATGCCGTTGAAGAAGGTCGGCGTGGGCGTCATCGTCGCGACGGCCGCAATCTCATGCGCCCCGCTCATCGGGAACGCGCTGCCCGATTCGAGATCGCGCAGCTGACCCGTGCGATGCACGACGCACACGATCGTGCGCTGACGGAGCGTCGCAGCGCTGAACGCAGGATCGACAAGATCGATGAGAAGAGTGTCATTTGCCTGCAGCCGTCCGCCCGGCAGTCCGAGCGTCGAGGTGAGTACCGGTACCTGCGGCAGTCCACTGACTGGTGCGCTGACCCGCGCGGCAGCGACGGCTCCGCCGTCGTCCCAGACAGTGAGCGTGACATCAACGGTGTCGTACGGAAACGCGGTCAGCTCCGTGGAATCGAGCGTGAACATCTGCGCCGCGGTGCAGCCGGTGGCGCAGCCCTCGTCGAGCTCCCACGACAGCGCCGCGAGCGTGGCACCGAACGGATCCTTCGCGGTCAGCTCGGCGAAGCGCGGAGCGGCGCCGTTGGCCGACGCGATCACAGCACTCATCGCGAACTGCCACGGATTCCCCTGCGGCGTGAGCGTGAAGTCGCTGATCGTGATTGCTTCCGTGTGCGCGGCACCGGGCGTGGCGCAGCAGCGCTCGCTCGCGACGAAACTCGCAGGCGGCTGCACGCGTTCGACGTGGTTGGACGCGCTGTCGCCGGCACCGATCAGCGGCCGGATCCACGCATGCTGCGTCATCGCGGGCAGACCGGTGCCGAGTGAGACGTCCCATGGGAATTCCGTCGCCAGCTCCAGCGCGTTGTCGCACGCGATCTCGGCCGCGCCGGTGATAGGTGTGCACGTACTGACCGCGCAGCAAGAATCCCAGCGTGCCGCAGCCGTCGCCGGCCTGCGGGTGATAGTCGAGGGTGAGCGTGTAGCGCATCGCTGTCGGCGACGCGCTCGGTCCGTCGTACGCGCCGATCTCAAACGCCGCCGGCGGTGTGAGCCGGATCCCCTGCCACACCGTGTCGCTGCCCTGCACTGCCTCAGGCGTCGGGCCGGCGAGGCAGTCCTGTCCATCGCGCTCGACACTCGCGAGTGTCCAATGGGTGCCGCTCAGCAGTCCATTTGACGAGAGGCCGTTCCAGAAAATCGTCAGCGCGTCGGGTCCCGCGGGGCCGGTCGTGATGCCTGCGTGCAGGCCGGGCGGCAGCGCGGGCGCCTCCGCCTGTACCGTCGCAGCACCGAGCCAGCCGGCCGAGGTTTTCCAGTCGACGACGATCACGACTTCTGCCTGCTGCAGGATCTGACCGGAACGGCGTCCGCACGCGGGCCCGAGAAACGTCCCGCTCTCGACCTGCAGCACGAGGTCGCTCGGCTGGCCGCCCAAATACGGGTTGTCGTCGACGAGCGAGCGTCGCGCGTCAGTTCCCGGCGGCAGGAATTCGTCCCCGCGCGCGAGAACCGGCGAACAGCACAGCAGAGTGACTGCAAACGCCCCGACCACCCGCGGGTCCCAAATTGAAGCAGGCCAAGTGGAAGCAAGCCAAGTTGAAGCAAGCATGATGACCTTCATTGCCGGCCTTTCCGCACGGCGGAGATGCAAACTCTCACGGACGGGTCGGCTTTCGCCGACACGGCCCTCGCCCGAGCGCCGCGTACAATCGCCGCCTCTCCTCAACCAAGGTCTTTCGATGCCCTACTACTCCAAGCTCGGCCAGATTCCTTCCAAGCGTCACATCCAGTTCCGCCGCCCCGACGGCGCGCTGTATTCCGAAGAGGTCTTCGGCACGGAAGGGTTCTCGGGCCCTACGTCCACGCTGTACCACATCCATCCGCCGACGCAGGTCATCGGATGGAAGACGCTTTACTCGACGCAGCCGGAGTACGTCGAGCGCGACGTGATGCGCATGCGGCACGTGAAGAGCATGCAGCTGCCGCCGAAAGGCGACCCGGTCACCGGCCGCACGATCCTGTTCGGCAACGCCGACGTGGAGTTGGCGGTCTGCGCCCCGACCGAGCGCATGAACTACTGGTTCAAGAACGCGCAGGGCGACGAGTGCATTTTTATCCACTTCGGTTCAGGCACATGCCAGACCAGCTTCGGCCTGCTGACGTTCAAGCCGAAGGATTACATCATCATTCCGAAGGGTGTGATCTACCAGCTGAAATTCGACGAGCCGGTGCGCGGATCCGACGAACCCGCGCCACGGTTTCTCGTCATCGAGACCGCGAACGGTTCGCACATCGTTCCGCCGCCGCGCTACATGTCAAAGAAGACGGCGCAGTTTCTCGAGCACGCGCCCTACTGCGAGCGCGACCTGCGCACGCCGGAACTGCCGATGACGATCGAAGAGGCGGGACAGCACGAGGTGCGGATCAAGGCCCGCAATCTCGTGCACTCGTATATGTACAACTATCACCCGTGCGATGTCGTCGGCTGGGACGGCTGCTACTACCCGTACATCTTCAACATCGACGACTTCTCGCCCATCGTCGGCAAGCATCACATGCCGCCGCCGACGCATCAGACGTTCGAGGCCGAGAACTTCGTCATCTGTTCGTTCTGCCCGCGCCTGCTGGATTTCCATCCCCAGGCGGTCGTGGTTCCGTACAACCACTCGAATCTCGACTCCGACGAAGTGCTGTATTACGTCGAGGGGAACTACAAGGCCCGCAAAGGCATCGAAGTCGGTTCACTGTCGATGCATCCGCAAGGCATTCCGCACGGACCGCACCCGGGCACTGTCGAAGCGTCGATCGGCGCGACGGTGACGAACGAACTCGCGGTCATGTGCGACACGTTCCGGCCGCTGTATCCGACGAAAGCGGCGCTGGAGATCGACGATCTCAAGTATCCGATGAGCTGGGAAGGCGAGTCCGCACCGGCGCGACAGCTCAGCGGCGAGCAGGTCGCGATTCACGGCAAGGCGAACGGCACGGCCGTGAAGCCTGCGAACACTTGGGACTGAGTTGCCACGCCCACAGTCACTCCTCGCCTCCAAAAACAAAAGCGGCCCGCGTCGTGGACGCGGGCCGCCCCCGTGGGCGTCGGCAAGCGGAGCGGCAACTGCTCGTCGGAACACGAGCGGACACGCGTCCGCTTACCTGAGGAGGGACCAGTGAATTGTCTGAAAGACCCAATCCGCGCGGGAGGAGGACCGACACGGATTGGGTGAAGATGACTGATGCGGCGCACGCGGCCGACGCTCATTCGAGCGAACCGCAACGAAGCGCTCGCATGACTGGTTTTCACACCTCCCACCACAAAGAAGCTGGCGATGGAAGGTCGGGATCGAATGTCGTCGCAGCACTCTCTAACAGTTGCAGCGACGCAGACTTCCCACACTCGCAAAGTAACCCGCTGGGCGCGTGAAGCCAGTAAAGCTGCGCGCTCAGGCGAAGATTCGATCAATCATCCCCGCCGCGCGGCGCAAGCGCTGCGCGAACAACGACTGAGAAGTGATGCGTGCACGCGCGCGTGCATTTTCGCACGGGGCAGAAGCATCGTTGCATGCATGATGTGATTTGCGAATTCCGCACAATCTGCAGACTTCCATCGCATGCATCGCCAGGTTGCCGTTCAGAACGCTGGAATGATCGCGCCGCGGCACTCACCGAAACCGATGCGATTGAAGCCCGACGCTTCGCAGTAGCCCAGCAATACGACTTCGTCGCCGTCGTGCAGGAATCGCCGTTCGCTGCCGTCCGGCATCGCGAGCGGTTCGGTACCGCGCCACGTGCGCTCGAGCATCGAGCCGCGCGAGTCCGGTGTCGAGCCCGACACCGTGCCGCTCGCCAGCAGATCACCGGAGCGAAGATTGCATCCAGTCGACGTGTGATGGGCGATCATCTGCGCGAACGACCAGTACATGTCCTTGAAGTTACCGCGTGAGACGAGCAGCGGCCGCATGTCCTTCTGACGCATGGACTCGGTGGCGAGCCACACTTCGAGCACGATGTCGAGCGCCACATCGTCCCCGCAGCGCAGGTAGTCGAGTACCGGCGGATCGTTCGGATCACGAGGCGGTCCCGGGCGCATGAACGGCTGCATCGCTTCGGGCGTGATGACCCACGGCGAGATTGTCGTGGCAAAGTTCTTCGCGTTGAACGGCCCGAGCGGCTGATACTCCCAGCGCTGCACATCGCGCGCCGACCAGTCGTTGACGAGGACGTAGCCAAAGATCGAGTCGCGGGCCTTGTCGACCGGCACCCGGCGGCCAAGCTGGTTGCCGGCCGCGATGAAACAGCCGACTTCGAGTTCGTAGTCCAGCGTCTTCGAGGGTCCGAAGGTCGGCGGGCCATCATCGGTCGCCGACGTCTGGCCCATCGGCCGCTTCACCAGGCTCCCGCTCGGCACGATGGAACTCGCCCGACCGTGATATCCGACGGGCAGATGCTTCCAGTTCGGCATCAGCGGCTTGTCCGGACGGAACATCGAACCGACGTTCGTCGCATGATCGAGCGACGCGTAGAAGTCCGTGTAATCGCCGATCGCAAACGGCAGATGCATCGTCACCTCGCGCTGCGGAATCAGCAGCCGGCGCGCAACGCTCGAGCCGCGCAACGGCCCGTCGACGCCGAGCAGGTATTGCAACGATCGACGGAGATTCATGCGCGGAGCGGCGCCGAGCGCCGCGAATTCATTCAGCCGGCCGGACATCAGCGCGATCTTCGCGACATCACTCAGGCTGCTGAGGTATCCGCCGTCGGCCGCTCCGTGCACGTCGAGGACCATCGTGCCGATCGCGACACCAACGCGAGGCCCTTCGCGCGGGTCGCGCGAAAACACGCCAAAGGGAAGATTCTGAATCGGAAAGTCGCCATCCGGATTGTCCGCCGATTCAACGGATGAACGGAGCGACGGGTCACACGAGATCATCGAGCCGCACCTTCCGCGTTGAGCAGACCGAGCTCGCGCAGATCTGCGAGCGGCTCCGTGAACGAACACGATCCGAATGCATGCGCGAAGGCATCGCGCGCCGCGCGGATCTCGCCAAGCGTGAGGCGCCGGTCGCGCCACACGACTCCATCGCCCGCAAAGTGGAACGACGTGGCTGACTCGTCCTCAAGCAGCTGCGCCAGCGCCGCCTCGTCGACGCGGCCTGCAAACGCCAGACATCCGCCGATGAAGAGGTTCAGAAAGCCGTGCTGCTTGCAGCCGACATCCTTCGCGTCATGCCGCAGTGGATGATGCAGCCCGGCGGTCGCCTTGAACGGCACTTCGGCGCGGGCACACGCGATGACGAACCGGGCGACGTCAGCCGGCGCCGGATGGGCTTCGGGTGCGAGTCCGCCGGTGCGGATTTTGGCGCCGGCGTCGAGACTCGCGAGCGCCGCGATCATGCCGCGCGGATCAGGTGCCGTGGAGATCTCGAAATACGGGAAGAGATCGTCGGGCATAGCGTCGATCGCGCGGTCGATGGCCGCGGCGCTCGATGCCTTCACTTCGATGCAGTCGATGATCGCGCTGCCGGCGTTGCGCTCCGCGTGCCGGTCGTTGAAGCGATCGATCGCAACGAGGTCGTGGGCAAAGGCCGGGTCTTCCGCGGCGGCCGTGAGGGCGGTGATGCCCCACGCGTCATCATGCGCCGGACCTCCGTCGACAGGCAGCAGCGCGGCAGCATGCTGCTCAAATTCATCGAGCCGCGCCACCGGCACGATGAGCCGGCCCAGCATCCAGGCGTCCGGACATTCCCGGTACGAGCGGAAGTTGGCAACGGTCGTTGCCATATCGAGCCGTGCCGGCGGGAACAGCCCGGCGTAATCAACGCTGTGCGCGAGCAACGTTTGGAGTGCTTGCATAGGACGGCGAATTATGCGGCAAATCGGAGCGGCATGCGCTCAGTCCGCCGCCGCACCGGTGATGCGGCGGGTTTGGCGACCAGACTCACGAGCGGGCCCACGGCCGGCTTCCCGCTGGGCTTCGCGCCGCCACTCGTCGATCCAGCGATCGAGCGGCTTGGGCATGGGCCAGTTCTTGACGCAGTCGGCGCGGAAGTCGACAAGCGCAGCCAGATGCGCCGGTGCCTCACCCTCCTGTTCGAGTGCATCGAGCGCCTGTTCCCATCGCAGCCGCAGCGCCTTCGGAAGTGTCTCGATCCAGATGCCGTATTCGGCCAGAGGCTCGCCGCGCAAAATCACCGTGCCAAAGAGGCCGATCTGCGCGGCGACGTCCGGTTCGCTCCATGCTGCGTAATACACCGCCGGCGCGATCGTCGTACGGCGCTCGGCCGCGACGAAGCTGCTTGCAAAAACGATCTCGTTCGTCGCCGCGTTCCACTCGCCGTTCGTCAGAAACGGCCGCTCGGTGGTCTTCAGTCGCACGTCCGCTTCGGTTGTCTTCGGTTTGCCCGTCGGATCGATCCCAAACGGCGGCGGAAGTGTGACCAGAGCCTGGCCGGCGCGAATACGCGTCTTGTCTTCGTCGCTGATCACGGGCGAGGCCAGCAGCAGGTCGTTTCGATCGCGCGACGTGTTCGCCCACAGCAGGAAACCCAGCGCCATCGTTGTGAAATTGATCGAGTCGAAGTTCTTCGTCTCCGGCCGGAATCGCTGCACCAGCCGCAGCAGCACCGGCTTGCCGACCTCTTCCATGACCCAGTCGCGCTCCGCCTGCGATGCGTTGGCGTCGGCGCCGATCAGAAAGAGCAGGTGCGTTTCTTCGGGACGAAGTACGCCGCGGTCCGCGATTTCGAGCAGCATCGGAATGCCGATGCGGCGCAGCAGCCGCTCTTCGTCGGTCAAAGGGCGATTGTCGCCCGCGTCGCGCAACTGCTGGGCGACCCGGACGCTCTGCGCGGCGGCGGCGCTTGATCCCCACAGAAGCATCAGCTTGGTCGACATAGGGACGAGCGTTCCGTCCACATAGCGCTGCCACTCCTCGCGCCGCGACGGGTCCTTGATTCCGCGCTCCGCCCAGCGTCCAAAGAGCCGCACCCATAGCTCGCCTGCATCCATGCGCCGCTTGAGCGCTGACCATTCGTCCGCCCGCTCGGCGATGGCCTCAAAGTAGAAGCGGCTCGTCCCGAGGCGCGTCCGGAGTTCCGACAGCCCGTTGCGATTGCCGACTTCACTCGGAAGCGCCTGCCCGAACGTCCCCGCGAACTGGGAGCCGCCGATGCGCGGGTCGCGTTTGGGCGCCGTCGCATAGATGCCGCTCAATCGCTCGACGTCCTCCTTGCCGAGCGCGTTCGATGCGAACGTGCGCGAGGTCGAGTCGCCGTCGGTCGCCATCTCAATGCGGATCCTGTCGGTGCGGCATCCGCCGGCGCCCGCCATCGCGATCAGGCTCGCCCAAGCGATCGCCGCGATCCAGCATCGGTAACTCAGTGGGGGCGGAACGGCGTGCATGAGGGGGCGATTGTAGAGCGGCCTCGGTTCAGGCGAGGTTCAGTCGCGCCCTCAAAAACAGAGCGAACGGCGGACTCCGGTGAGGAGCCCGCCGTTCGCGTCGGGTGCAGACAATCCACTCGTCAGGCGAACCGCTTACCTGAACTGGTAGAGGTTCGTCGACTCGTTCTCGACGATTGGGTCCTTGAACTGATCGCTGGTCAGCGACCACCTCGAACGGGCGTCAGCAACGCCCTTCGCGCGGACCACGATGCGCCATTCGGCCGCGGCGCCGGCGGCCACGGACGGCACGGCAGCCATGGTGACGGTCTGGCCAGAACCGGTGACGGCGCTGGAACCGGTGCCGGACACAAACTCCATCTCGGCCGGCAGCGTCGCAACGACCTTGACGTTCGTGTCCTGTGCCGAACCCTGATTCGTCGCAGTCACGATGAATGTCGTCGTTGCGCCAACTTCGATCGGGTCATCCGTATCGACCACTTCGAGGAGGATGGCGGGGATTCCGGCAACCTGTGTCGAACAGTTCGTCGACACCGCCGGCACGCACGTCGCGCTTGCGGTTGCGGAGATCGGGAGGTTTCCGATGCCGCTCGGTCGCACCTTCATCGTGACGGTGCTGGTGCCGCCCGCCGGAATGTTCGCGACCTTCCAGGACACCTTGCCGGCCTGCGCCGTGCCGCTGTTGTCGGCGGAGACGAACGTCGAGCCCGCCGGTACGGCTGCGTTCACGACCGCGCCGCTTGCAGCGCAATCACCGGTGTTCTTCACCGTGAATCTGTAATTGATGTCGCGGCCGACGAAGACGCGTTCCGAGGCTTCACAGGTGACCGCGAGCACCGGCTGCTTCACAACGGTCGCAGGCTTGTCCGACTCCGCCTCCAGACCCGATGCGCGGGCCGTCGCGCCAGACGAGTACGAGCCGGACTTGGTCGCCTTGGCTCGCACCGTGAACGGCTTCGACTGGCCCGGGCCGAGGTCGCCGGCGTTGATCTCGACGACGTTTCGGCCATCAACCGTGGTGAGGCCGGCTGGCAGCGTGTCCTTGATGACGGCCTTCTCAGCGATGCCTGTTCCGGAGTTTCGCACTTCGTACGTCAGCGTGATCTCTTCGCACGTGCCGCAGATCTCAGGTGTCGCGGTCTTCGTGAGCTGCAGCACGGGCTGGACGACATCGGTCGCGATGCACAGCACGTTCGCGTAGCGCACCGTGAGACAGTTGCTCGCGGTGCCGAGCGCGTTCGCCTTCGCCGTGACCTTGATCTGCTTCGTGGCGCCGGCCGGGAGATCGCCGATCATCCAGGAGATCTCATCCTGCGCGAGCTCGGTGAACGGCGGCGTCGACCGGACGTAGGTCAGGTTCGAGTAGTGCTCCGAGTAAACCTGCACGTTCTGGAGGTCACCGCGCGTGAGATTGATCACGTCGATGGTGTAGTCATACTCCTCCCCCACTCGCATTTCGCCGGGTGCGGACATGCGGAGGAGAATCGTGCTCGTCGACCTATCGCCGGTGGGATATGCGAGCTCTGTGAGCCGCATGCCGCTGCGGGCCTGCGGTGCCGGGGACTTCTCGGCTGGCGCGGCCGCGGTCTCCCTGCGCGGTGCGGAGTCGACGGGTTGCACGCCGATGTAGAGCGTTTCGCCGTCGTCGCGCGCCTCACTGTACTCGGGCCCGGAATCGCACCCGGTCAAGGAACAGGTGGAGCAAACGGCGGCGAAAGCGATATAGCCGAGAGCGATAAAGCGAGATGTTCTCATAAAGAAGTCCCTAAAAATGCTGGCGCCGAGGTCAGAGCTTGTTTCTAAGCACGCAGACGCTGTTCAGCAGCGGCGGTGACAGAAAAATGGATTCAGCCGAGACCCGGAAGCGATTCGTTGCGACGCCCCAACGCGACCCAAACGTACCGAAAGAAACCGAGGGTCAAAGAGTAGCAGAACTGGACACCCGCCTAATGCACGCCCCCAATGCACGCCAAGGAACGGGCTCGGTTCAGCTTTCACGACGACGACAATCGCCGGAGTTGGCCTCGGGGCCCTCGAACGACTTGAGATTACCTCAAGACACCATCGCGCGCCATGAAGCAGTCGCCCGACCCGCAGTTCCACACGCCGCTGCGGATGACTCGGCGCCCGCCGCGCCGCTCAGACCTGACTCGCCGAACCAGTGGCGCACCATGCTCTTACGAGCCCGGCGGCCCGCACTGGTCCAGAAGCCCTGGGGGGGGCACGGGCGGTACACCGAAATCTGAAGATTGCATCGCAGCAAATCGGCAAGATGGAGATACATTCATAGCCGTCGTGGGATGAGGCGCCAATGTCGTCGACGGCGCCGAACGGTACTACCGCACACTCGCCGTGGGAGCGATTACACGTTGGGAGCGATTACATGAGTGGTCACTTGGGGAACGGACTGCTGTGCGCCAGCGCCACTTGGGCCACTTGGGCCACTTGGGCCGCGGTTCGCATTCGATCTGTCATTGTCATCGGCTGCATTTCGTTGAGCGTGTCGACCGAGGCGCTGCCCGCGCAGTCGGTGTTCTTCGAAGACACCACGGTCGCGAGCGGTGCGCAGTTTTTTCACAAACCGAATGGCCTCGCGATCCCGGGGTTCCAGGATTGGATGCCCGCGGGTCTCGCTGTCGGTGATTTCAACAACGACGGCTGGCAGGACATCTTCTGGGCCTCCGGGGGCACCGATCCCGATCACCTCTACATCAATGACGGCGACGGCACGTTCACCGACGCTGCCGCGGACTGGGGCGTCGCGGTCGTGCATGCCGCGTGCGGCGCATGCGCCGGCGACTACAACGATGACGGTTGGCTCGACATTTACGTGACCAGCTTCGGTAACGGCTCGAACAACCAGGGGCAGGTCGGCAAGAACCGGCTGTATCGCAACAACGGGAACGGCACGTTCACTGAAGTTGCCGCGGAAGCCGGTGTCAACGTCACCGGCGTGACGATTTCAAGCGGGTACGGCTGCGCATTCGGCGACTACGACATCGACGGCGATCTCGATCTCGCGGTGACCGCGTGGTTCGCATCCGCGCACGGGAATCGCCTCTTTCGCAACGACGGTGATGGAACGTTTACCGACGTGACCGGCAGCGCCATCGACTTCGGATCCACCTGGGGGTTTCAGAGCAGCTTCGCTGATATGGACGGCGACGGCTGGCCGGAGCTCCTGATCGCAGCCGACTTCGGCACCAGCCGCTACTTCCGGAATGACACGAACGGCTCTTTCACGAACTTCACTATTGAAAGCGGCACCGGCCTCGATCAGAACGGCATGGGCCAGTGCGTGGGTGATTTCAACCAGGACGGACTGCTTGACTGGTACGTGACATCCATCTTCACCGATGCCCAGCAGCCCGGACTTGGTGAAGGCAACAAGCTGTACATGAACCAGAGCGGCCACCAGTACGTCGAAACCGCTGTTGCATCGGGTGTGGCCGACGGCGGCTGGGGCTGGGGCGCGGTGGCGGTGGACATGAACAACGACACGTGGCCGGACATCGTCGAAGTGAACGGCCGGCCGAGTGCCACTGAGTTTTCGGGCGAGCAGGAGTACGTGTGGATCAATCAGGGTGACGACACGTTTTTGGAGGCCGCGCTCGACGGTGGCATGACGTTCCAGGCCGAGGGCAAGGCCTGCAGCTACCTCGACTACGACCGCGATGGTGCGATGGACATCGCGATCACTTTCAACAACGCCACCAACAAGCTGTACCGGAACGTCACACTTGGCGGCACGTGGATCCACCTCTCGTTTGACACCCAGAACAATCCGCTCATCGCCCCCAATGGCATGGGCGCGGTGGCGCGTGTCCGTATCGGCGAAAAGTCGCTTGTCGGGACCGTTGACAGCGGGCCGAACTTTCTGGGAACCAGTGAGATATGTGCTCACTTTGGGCTGGGCACTGCACGCGTGATCGACACGCTGACGATCACGTGGCCGCGCGGCTACGTGACGGAACTCACCGGCGTCGCGGTGAATCAGCACCTCGTCATCGTGTCGCCCACAAAGTACGACCTCGACGGCAACGGCTCGATCGGTGCAAGCGACTTGAGTCTGCTGCTGGGTGCCTGGGGTGACCTCGGCACGTCCGGCGATCGGAAGGCCGACGGCAACAACGACGGCGTTGTGAACTCGGCGGATCTGGCCGCGCTGCTCGGCGCATGGGGAGGCCGCTGAGTCGTCGGGAGTGACTGCAAGTGAACGGGATGCTGAGGCCGTCGAAGCGGACCGTTGCAATGGCGCGGACTGATGGCTCGTTGTGGGGGCTCGTTGCGGGCGACCGCGATCTCATCGTGGTTGTCTACCCGGCGCGAATCAGTCCGTTCCCCTTCCTGCGAGGCCACGATGATGTCCCGACGCTCTCGGCGGTTTTCCGTTCTCGAATTCCGCAGTCACATCGTCGGACTTCTTCTCGTTTCGGGCTGCATGCCGCTGCCGGCCTTCGCCGCTGACTGCTCGCAGACGTCCACGGGCCTGGTGCCGCTGTCTGATCTCGGCACCGGTCTCTACCTCGACGCGTTCCAAGGCGGCCTGTATGCGGGCGGGCTTAACGTTCCACCGATCGCCCATCACCAGGCGGTTCGTCAGGCAGCGGTCGGCATCGTGCCGCGGCTCGCGGAGGGCGAACCTTCGCTCGATGGCAAACTGGTTTTTCTCTCGATCGGCATGAGCAACGCCACCCAGGAATTCTGCGGCGGCGCGACGCCAGCTACCTGCGTGCCGGCATCGTTCATGGCGAAAGCGGCGGCGAACGAGTTTGTCGATCATGACCGGCTGGTGATCGTCGACGGCGCCGCTGGCGGGCAGACGGCACCGACGTGGGACGATCCGGCGGATGCGAACTACGACCGCGTCCGTGATGTCGAACTCGCGCCGCTCGGTTTGACCGAGGCGCAAGTCGGCGCTGTCTGGATCAAGGTCGCTAATTCCGGACCCAGCATCGCGCTGCCGGCAAGTGATGCCGACGCATTCACGCTTTCGAAGCAGATCGCCTCGATCGCCCGCGCCGTGAAGATTCGATACCCCAACTGCCGCATCGCGTTTCTGACAAGCCGCATCTACGCCGGCTACGCCAGCACCCCGCTGAACCCCGAGCCGTACGCATACGAGAGCGGGTTCGGCGTGAAGTGGGTGATTTCAGAACAGATCAGTCAGGCGCAAGGGAACCGACCAACGAATGGATACGGTCCCTTGGCGATCGGCGCCGCGGCGCCTGCGCTCGTGTGGGGACCGTACCTCTGGGCCGACGGCATCATTCCGCGCAGCGACGGCCTGACTTGGAATTGCCTCGATTTCCAGCAGGACGGAACCCATCCGGCCACGCAGGCGGTGAACAAAGTCGGCACCCGGCTGCTCACGTACTTCCTCGAGTCCCCGTACGGGCGCCCATGGTTCCGTGCCGAAAAAACCAGCGATCTCGACGGTGACGGGTTCGTCAACGGCGCGGACCTCGCGGTCATTCTTGCGGGCTGGGGACCATGCGGTGCCTGTGCCGGCGATCTCGATTGGGACGGCGCGGTCGGCGCATCGGATCTCTCGCTCTTACTCGCAGAGTGGAGCGTGTGACGTCAGGCGAGTCTCTTACAGCGACCACGCGCCGAGCAGTATGCTGAGATCAGGCGCACCGACGAATCCGTCGCGATCAAGATCCGCTGCACAGGGTGCGCCGCATCGCCCCCAGGCACCGAGCAGGAGCGCGAGGTCACTGCTGCTGACCATGCCGTCATCGTCCAGATCGCCGACGATGGTGGCGCGCAGGGTGTATGTGATGGTCAGCACCGGACGCTGTTCAACGACGATGTTTTCGCGCGAGGCGAAGGCTTTTACGCTCTGCACGACCGGCTCACCGCCGATGACCATCCAGCCGAAGTTCACGGCGGGGCTGTCGAGCCAGGACTGCACATCTGCAACAAGGCCCGGGGAACTCCACGCATACGCCCCCGGAAGCCCCACTGTCGTCGTCGCGCTGGGTGCCTCGGCGAAGGTGCCCCCTTCCACCGTCCACAACGCGCCGGGCCAGAACGTGTGCAGCCACGTCGCGTCGCCGGGTGTCGCGGGCGCCCCCGCTCCGCCCGGGCCGAAGGAGCTCCCTTCGCCCCAATCTTCCAAAGCGCTGTGTAACGAGACTGGGTGGTCCCCGGAATTCGTCATCACACAGAACATGGAAAGCTGGACGCTCTGAACTGTCGCATCTGGCGGCAGCGCCGCAGCGACGTCGAACGCAATGAGGCCGCGGCGCAACTTTTGATTCCCGCCAACGTTGCCAACACGCCCCGCGAGAATGAACTCCGAAAGCGCCAAGCTCAGGGATCCGTCATCGATCTCCACCAGCGAGTTGTCCTTGATCGGACCAATCGATGCGGTCTGCAGCTCCCCCGCGTGGGCAACCGCTGTCAAGAGAGTGGCTGTTGCCACGGAGACTGTCCCAATCTGAATGAGTCGAGGGATCAACGCGCGGCTCCCGGTAGCTGTCAAGTCGCAGTCAGGTAGCAGTCAGGTAGCAGTCAGGTAGCGGGTAATTTCGATCACCCGCACGAACGAGCCGTACCTTACGCGGATATGTGGCGGAACTCGTCGACGTCGACGTGAATCAGCAGATCGTCGTCGAATCACCAACGCTGTACGACCTTGACGCCAACGGGTCGATCGGTGCTGGCGATTTCAGCCTGCCGGTCGGCGCCTGGGGCAAGCTCGGCACCTCGAGCGATCGCAAGGCTGACGGCAACAACGACGACTTGTCGACTCGGCCGATCTGGCTGGGCTGCTCGGAGCGTGGGGTCGAGGCTGATCTGATGCCCTGGGATCCAATGCCCTGTCGCTGAGCGACATCCCAACAGCCACTTATTTGGAGGAGATCCAGTCAGGGCGCGATCACGCGGAGAATCTGGCGAATGGCGCCGACGTGATAAGCGGTATGAGCGACGAGACCGATCGCGCCGCCGATCTCCTGCTCGTTCCACGTGGTGTTCGCTTCGATCAGCCGGCGCACTGACGTGTACGCAATCCGCAGTTCCGCCCGCAACTGCTGCCACGTCGGCGCGTCGACCGTCTGTACCTTCCAGCTTTCGTCCCAGTCGACCGGCCTGAATGTTCCGTCGATGAAGGAGCGGACGACCACGAGGTAGAATCGCATGTGTTCGCAGTGCGACGCCACCGACCGGGCGCCCGCGGCGGGTGGCGTGGATGCGCTTGCAGCGTCAAGCTTCGCGAGGATCTGAAACAGGCCGCCGCCCTGATCGAGATACGCGCTGGGCTTGCCGGCGGACGGGCCCTCGAATGTCTCGTCGAGCAGAGCGAAGAGGCCGCCTCGGAAGGCTTGGGAGTGGATCGTGCTCATGGCGCGGGGAGTGTAGCGGTGCGAGTCGCGACGCCCGGCCATCGAACCATTGCCTCGGTGTGCGCCGATATACTCCACGTCGTCGCGGGCATAGCTCAGTTGGTAGAGCGTCAGCTTCCCAAGCTGAATGTCGAGGGTTCGAGTCCCTTTGCCCGCTCTGCTGCGCGAGAACGGGAGGCTCGGAAGCCTCCCGTTTCGCTGCGCTGGGCGGGCAAGCGGATCGGCGGAGGACCGCCGATCCGCAGCGTCCTTCGCGGTGCGAAGCTCGCTGGGCCTCGCGCCGCTGCGCGGCGGCGAGTCGCTCGCTTTGGCCTGCGGCGCCCGGAGCCCGGAGGCCTGAACGCCGTAATGGACACAGGTCCCCCCCTTCGCGGGAACGGAGCGGCTGCGCCGCTTCCGGTGCTGTCACATGACATCAGTCCGCAGGAAAGAACACAGCTCTCGGAGGTGCGCTCGACACGACGGCATCATTGCCGCCGTCCAACGGGATCCGTCCCGGCGGCGATCCTCTGCGCGGAGCGCGCGTCTTCGCGCCGCACGACCGCCGCGGAGCGTCGCCACGGGCCGTGCGACGCAATTCCTCGTCAAAATGCTGCATTCTGAACTCACGCCCGACGCGCGGATCGGTGAAAATGCGTTGCGGTGCCCTGTTGAGGGTGTGTGTCCGCGTGCTATCCGACCGTGTGACTACCGGCGCCGACAGCCGCCACCCGACTGTGCAAGCGCGAAGCTTTAATGGACGCACCCTTTCGGATTCGCACTTTGCGGTTTCCGGCGAGCCCGCTACCACCCGAGTGGTCAACGCGACGCTGCGCGAGGTTTTCTGGCTGGGCACCCGTTGCCGAAGAGTCTTGCTCCACCGACCGGACGAGCGTCTTCAACCGCGGTGAGCACGTCGTCCTCGTCATGGGTCACGCCGTATGCGTCGTCCACGCTCGACCTGGCCGAGTACGTGACGACCCCCCTCCTTTCGCGGCGATGCATCTCGCGGCCACGGCGTGACCATTGGTTTCGAAGGTGTTTCGAAGGTGAGTGTCCTTATCACGCCTTCGGTGATATCCTCGAAGGCGGACTAGCCTAATCACCCCCATCGCGGCGAAAGACAGCGCGGCCGCACCGATCGCCGTGGCCAGTCCCGCACGCGCCGGTCCACCACCTCCATTGGGTGGTTCAACCGTAGCCAGAACAGGTTCGTTGATGTCGCGATTAGCAGCTCGCGCGATCCAGACCTCACCGGTATCGACGTTCGTGACCTTGGTTCCCGGAGGTAGGGAGACCGAGAACTCAATTGGCTCACCAATCGCGATTGCGTATACGTCGTCACCCGTTACCGGCACACTCACGCCGACGGTGCCGATTAGGTCGCCAGCAGCGCCAAAGCTACCGAACTGCCCGACAAGCGGAAGCGCTACAAAGTCTGGGCCGCGGTCTAGCCACTCGGTTGTTTTCCATTCCGAGAAGACAGAACCATCGTGCCGATGAACTCGCATGAGCTTCTGCGCGTAACCGAAATCCGGTGCATAGAAGGCGGAAACCACGAGCTGCGGCTCGCTTTCATACGCCTTCCACAGTTCGACAGCGACGCACGCCACACCGTCAATGTCGACCAGTCCAGGTAAGACAACTGCGCCTGGTTGAGCAAGCAAGAAGAGCGGATCATTGTCGTGTGTGACTTCACCACTCACCGTTCGCATCGGGAACG
Source organism: Phycisphaerae bacterium (assembly GCA_034439815.1). Classification (GTDB taxonomy): domain Bacteria; phylum Planctomycetota; class Phycisphaerae; order Phycisphaerales; family SM1A02; genus JAEUIT01. Next base: position 2,861 of record JAWXBD010000260.1, on the reverse strand, counting down.
TGCCAAGAAAGCCGAGATACTCTGGCACTATTCCATGCAATCCGAGTCCTTGCGGTGTCGCGCTCACCTCTGCAGTCGCAAACCCGTCATAGAACACCGCGACATCGCCAGTAAAGGACCGAACAAAAAGATCGTTGAAGGGAGCACCCGAGTCTGCGGCGAGCGTCCCGATGTCGACGCGGAAGCCGGTCGCAGTCCAAGCGGTGCGCCATGACTGAACCGGAAACTGTTTGGTCGACGCAGCGTGCCACCTCGTAACCGTCGTTGTCACATCGACATGATCGAGGTCGGCGCGGCACAGCTGCATCAGACCCCGGAGCGTTGCGGGATCTAGCGCCGGAACGTCAACCGCGCTCGTCGCCAGCACGAGTAGTGCGACTTGCAGCAAAGAGCACCCCATTTCTCAGATTAGGCGGTGATATTCCGCACAAAGGATAATACGTCGCAGTCGGCAGAAGCGTCCCGCATGGGCTCTGCGTTCCGGTCGGTCCTGGGCCAGGACATAGGCACGCCCCGCCAGCCGTCGGGCTGCACGGCAAGCACGACTGAAGAAATCCCAGAGCCCCGCAGTTAGCCGCAGACACCAGTGGATCGTGACAAACAACGGTACCGAGGGGTGACGCCGGCCCAAAGTAGGACGCCGTCGCGACGCAACCGTCGCAACACTGGAGGCAGTTTGGTGAGGTGCCAGCGCAGGGACCGAAGGTTCCGGAAACGCCGGCGCACGGCGCGGAGCCCGGGAGATTACGTGTCAGGGGCCGATTGAAACAGGGAGGATTACACTGCAGGCGCATGAATGAGCTACTCTCGCGTAGCTGATTGCCAATCTGCGAATTCTATGCAAGTGCTAAAGCGGCACTTATACCAGTGCAGATTAAAGACTCCGCGAGCCAGCCGGAAGTCAGACCACGTCGTATCGAAAACTTGGACATGACACAAATCCCCCGTTAGGTGGAGACTTCACCAGCGGGTCAAGCGCCATCAACCATAAGAACCAATCGCTCTGGTCTGTCAGCGCGCCGCATCCTCTGCGGTACGACGGGCATCGGTCATACTAACGATGAGGCCAAGCGTCTCAATCGAGATTTTCCGAAATTTCCGGAAGTTTGAGGTGAGCGTCGTTTTTGGACAGTGGCAACGAGGAATCGGCGTCGCCCGGCGACGGCGACGTGGATGCCGGAGACCAGGCGATTCTCCTCGGTGCCTGGGGCACGAATGATCCGCAGTGCGATCTCAATCTGAGCGGCGGTGGGGACGGGACGAATTGCGGTTTCTGTCAACTCGCGCGAAAACTGACCCGCCTCCGAGCACCAAGATCTGACGCACCCCCACGAAAAAAACGGGCCGCGTGCCGGACCCGGGTCAGCTCTGCTGCTCGCCTCCTTCCTCGCGGCCGCCGCTGCGCGATCGTGCGCCGACCCGGGTCACCGCCTGCTCGCCCGCGCGGTCGGGTCCGGGCATCGCCTCGGCGCCGATCGCCTTTCTCCGCTCGCGCAGTCGATAGCTCTCGCCCCGCACATTGATGACCGTCGCCTTGTGTAGCAGCCGGTCGAGCGCCGCCGACGCCACCACCGCGTCGTTCGCGAACACCGCGCCCCACTCGCCGAAGCCCCCTCAATGACTTGTTGCTGGTCAGGATGATCGAATGGCCCTTGTCGTAGCGATCGGAGATCCCCTGACACTTCGATTCTTCGTTACAACCGCAGGAAGAGACGCCATCTTCCCGTCCGATCATGCTGACGATTACGATCGACTGCATTCCGTTGCTAGGCCAAGCGCTGATACGCGCCACTTGGCCGACGCAGGCCAGACGGATGCCCAAGGAACTGAGCACCATGAGTTCGGAAGTCACACAGGGAGAAGATCTGCGCCGCCTCGGCGTCGAATGTGCTGCGATGATCTTGCGAAATCCGCAGGCCTGGAGCGCCGCCGTCAATTGGCTAGTGGCGCTACCTTTCGACTATGAGATCGTCGAGCGACGCAGGTCGGTTGCGGAACACTCGGCAGCAAATGGACTTGTCGAACCCGTCGCGGAAGTCGAACTTCCGCTGGTCTGGCATCTGTGGCCGGGCGGCCCAGCAGATCTCGAACATGCCGATGTGGAGCACCTCCAGTCGCGGCGCCTCGGACCGATCGCTCGTCGGATCCTCACCGCGTGGGACGCGGCAGTCCATCGATTCGCGGATCCGAGCCGCAGCGGCGACGCGCACTACGACTTTGGGCTGCGCTGACGTTTAATCGGGGCTTCGACGGCGCCAACATCGGCTTGAAGTGGCCTTGGGATCACCCGCGGGACTGCGCGGCAACTTTCCAAGGGCGCGATTGGGCGTGGAGCGTGCTAACGGGTGGTCACCATGCGGAAGAGAGATTGATCGAACTAGTCGCGATGGCGGTCGACTACTCCAAGGAAATCAACCCGGAAGTGGTCGCTTCCATCTCCGGCGTTCGAACCCCAAGCACGCACATTGACGGGATCGATGCGATTGACGACGCCGTTTCGCCAGCGCTATCCAAGAGTGATATCCATGTCCTAAGAGCGATGGCGAGCTTCGATACTTCGCGCTTGCTGTCAGCCACAACAATCATTGAGGCGGTGGACATCGAGGACCGATTGTCCGAGGAAACGGTCCGGCTCTGTGTACTGAAGTTGATGCGAGATCAACTCGCGACGCGGCCCGAAGGCAAGCGAAATGGGGCAAGACTCACCATACACGGGCGGCGACTGGCAGGAAAGATCGCGGATTGAATGTGCCTTAAGTTGGGCCTCATACGGCTCGTAGTTGATTCGCGCGCGCCGTACGGCGCGTGTTAGGTTGCGCGCGGGCCCGCGCTGCCGCATACTTCCGTGACGCAAGGCAAAG